>BOBI01000010.1 GCA_026002305.1 Spirochaetia bacterium | reverse complement strand
CGCCCGTCCTGCGGTGCATAGACCACATGAACCTGCCCAAAAAAAGGCATCAGGTGATGTTCGCACGGAACGGCAATCATTGTCGAGGCCGAGCATCTCTGTATGGCGATGCGCGGCGTGAAAAAACCCGGCGCAAAGACGGTTACGTCGGACTTCCGGGGCACTTTTGCGGAGAACGCGGCATTAAGGGCCGAGGCTCTACTCCTCATAAAACAATAACGGAGAAAAAACTTAACCCAAAGGGATTTATCATGGCACAAAACAAAGTTTTTCATTGCAGGAATTTTGATTTACCGCTGGGGCAAAAGACCTACATTATGGGGATTTTGAACACAACGCCGGATTCTTTTTCCGACGGCGGTAGTCATACCGATATTGAGCGGGCGGCGGCGCGTGCGCAGCAGATGGTGGACGAAGGTGTTGATATTATCGACATCGGCGGCGAGTCTACGCGCCCGGGGTTTACGCCGGTCAGCGCCGAAGATGAGATACGGCGGGTGGTGCCTCTTGTCGAGAGGCTTTCTGCAACTTTGAAGGTTCCGCTTTCCATTGATACGACAAAGGCCGAAGTTGCCCGTAAGTCGCTGCAAGCCGGTGCGCACATTATAAATGATATTTGGGGGCTGCAGCGGGCGCCGGAGCTTGCCTCCATTTGCGGCGAATTTGACGCCGGTGTTATCGTTATGCACAATCAAGACGGCGAAACTTACAAAAAAGATATTATTGAGTCGATGAAAGAATTTCTTAAAACCAGTGTCCGTCTTGCGGAAAAAGGCGGCGTTGCACATAACGCTATTATGCTTGATCCGGGGATTGGCTTTGGCAAGGATTTAAACGGCAATCTTGAAACGATGCGCCGCCTTGCCGAGCTGCAATCAATGGGGCTGCCTGTGCTGTTAGGGCCATCGCGTAAATCAATGATCGGCAAGGTGCTGAATCTTCCGGTTAATGACAGGTTGGAGGGAACGGCGGCGGCGGTTGCCGTGGGAATTGTTGCGGGTGTTGATGTTGTCCGCGTCCACGACACAAAAGCAATGAAACGTGTTGCCGCCATGACCGATGCTATGACCCGCGTAGTATAGCAAGCAGTATACATCCATGAATGATTCGGACTTTGGACACACTTCATACATCGCGCTTGGCTCCAATATGGGCAGCAAGGAACGGCACATAACGCACGCCCTTGAATTGCTTAACGGCGATCCTGCGGTGCGTATAACGGCGCTTTCAAAAATGTATAAAACAGAACCTGTAGGTTATACCGATCAGGACTTTTTTCTGAACATGGTTTGCTGTGTGCGGACTTCGCTTGAACCGGACAAACTTTTAGATGTACTGCACAAAATTGAAAATGATCTTGAACGCACGCGGACTATCCGCTGGGGGCCGCGCACCATCGATCTTGATATACTTTTGTATGATGATGTGCAATCTGATAATCCTGTTCTCACCATTCCACACCCTCGTATGTTTGAACGCGCCTTTGTTATGGTGCCGTTACGCGACGTCTATAATTCCGGCGCAATTAAAAACAAACCGTTAGACGAAATAATAGCGGGCTGCGCCGACCGCGGCGGCGTTGTGTTTTACAAGTCTGTTGAAATGAGCGATCTGGATTGTTAGACCTATGCAAATATTTTCCGATAAAACTTTTGAAAATCCTTTACAACGCATAGTAGCCTTTACCACAAGCGAAGTACAAAACGCTTTTATGGAAATCGAAAAATTAAAAGCATCGCATTATATTTTGATGTATTTGCGTTACGAAGCACGGGATTGTTTTATCCCTTGTGATGTGAAATCGGAATTGCCTTTGCTCTATGCGGAAGTATACGATCATTACAAACCATATAAACCAAATCCTGTGCGCGAGATTGGACTAACTGTTCACCCCGACATTTTTTATGATGACTACGCCGCCGCACTAAATGAAATACACGAAGAAATCGCTCTTGGCAATACATACGAAGTAAATTACACCTACGATTTTAATATACATCAACTCGCATCATGCGGGTTGTTTAACGTACAATTTGATGGTGATGATACAAACCAATCCGATACAGATCAGCCTGAAATGACCTTATACGAAAATCTTTTAACAAAACAAAAGACACCGTATAACGCATTTATCAAAAATCAATGGGATACGGTGCTGTCATTTTCGCCTGAATTGTTTTTCAAGATTCATTACATCGCTTCGCCTAAAGGAAGCTGCGAAGCACACATCATTACCAAGCCTATGAAAGGCACGGCACGGCGCGGCGCAAATAAAACTGAAGATGAGGCTTTAAAAACATTTTTACAAAACGATATAAAAAACCGCGCCGAAAATGTTATGATTGTAGACCTGCTTCGCAACGACCTTGGACGCATAGCAAAAACAAATTCTGTTTGCGTTACAAAATTGTTTGAAATAGAAACACACCCAACCGTGCATCAAATGACATCACAAATTGAAGCGGATTTAAAAGACAACACAACCTTGTATGATGTGTTTAGAGCACTGTATCCATGCGGCTCAATTACCGGCGCACCCAAGATAAGCACCATGAACATTATCAACCGCCTTGAAAAAGGACGGCGGAATATTTATTGCGGCACGATAGGTCTGTTAAACCCCGAAACTGGTGTTTTAGGTGAAGCGGCGGGTGCCGTATTCAGCGTGCCTATTAGAATTTTGCAGAAGTCAAAACACGAGCGCTGCTGGAAATACCGTGTCGGCGGCGCGATTGTCTGGGACAGCGATATTCAAGACGAATGGATGGAGACTATAACCAAAGCACGCATTTTAAACAGTGAATTTCAATTGATAGAAACAATGAAATTACAAAATGGAAAAATTTTGTATTTAGACGAACACCTTGAACGCCTTGAAAAATCGGCGAAGCATTTTAAGTATTTGTACAATGATGATATAAAAGTCGATATATGTAAACAATTAAATCGTCCTGAACGTACGGATGTTATGGTTAGGCTTTTATTATTTAAAAGCGGCGCGTACACAATTGAATATAAAAATATTGTTGAAACATCTGTAAATAAAGTGCGTATTTCGCCGCTTACCGTGGACAGTACTTACGTTTATTTGTATCACAAAACAACAGTGCGCCCATACTATCATGTGAATTATAATAAATACTACGATGAATTGTTTTTTAATGAACGCGATGAACTTACCGAGGGATCGCGGACAAATATCATTGTAGAAATTTCCGATTCAGAAAAAAAACCCGGTCTGTGGACGCCGCCTGTTTCATGCGGCCTGTTAAATGGTGTGTTCCGACAAAAAATGCTTAATGCCGGTGAGTGCCGCGAAAGAATTATCACAAAAGAAGACCTGCGTTATGCTACACATATTTACTGTGTTAATTCGGCACGCGGTGCAAAAGAGGTACAACTTGAGTAATTCTAGCGGCGGTTTTTCTACAATCGTAATAGACAACTACGATTCGTTTACATATAACATTGTACAATACCTTGAAGAAATTACAGCCTCGCATATCGGTGTTTTTTATCATGATAAAATAACTGTTAGCGAATTGGAAAAAATGTCATTTGACAACCTGATTATTTCACCCGGAGCTGGCAACCCCGATGGAGCCGGTGTCTGTCTTCCGGCAATCAAAGCATTACACCGTACAAAAAAAATATTGGGAGTATGCTTGGGACATCAGTGTATCGGGCAATTTTTTGGCGCGCAGATTGTTAAAGCAAAAGAACCAATGCACGGCAAATGCAGTAAAATATTTTTCAAGCAGGGTGAACAATTGTTTGCCGGTATCAAGCAGGGTTTTAACGCAACACGCTATCATTCACTCGTAATCGCCCCCGAAACCCTGCCTGAATGTCTTATTCCAATCGCGGACACCAGCGCTATAGACACCAGTACCGCAAACGGCGTGATCATGGGAATCAAACACCGCAAGTATCCGGTATTCGGTGTACAATTTCACCCCGAGGCAATCCTCACAGAAGGCGGCAAAACATTGTTACGGAATTTTCTGACACTGGATCATCATTCGCTTACATGATGTACTGCTAGTGAACAATTTTTCCGTATTGGCTAGAGTATTCTTATGCCCAAATCAATGTTAGACACAAGGACAGAAACCTGCTTACTACTGTCAATAGCGCCATCACCTATATTGTGGTGGTTGAATGAAAAGTAACACAGGGCGCCGCCGTAAGGCGGCGGCTATAAAGCCTGTTACCGGAAAGACAGGGCAAAAACCGGCCTCTTGGTCCGCCTCACATTGCACCTGTCACGTTTTGAAAGTATAATAATTTTATGTGGACAGTACGTGTTGAAACAGATTTTGCAGCGGCGCATTTTTTAAGCCATTATCATGGTAAGTGTGAAAACCTTCACGGGCACAATTACCGTGTCAGACTTTTTGCTCACGGCGGCACTTTGGATTCGGGCGGTATGCTTGTGGATTTTGGCGTGCTAAAGGGTGCGTTAAAAAAAGTAACCGGTCATCTTGACCATACAAACCTTAACGACAATCCGTTTTTTAAAGGCGATCCCAGCGCGGAGCGCATTGCCCAATTTATTTTTACGGGTGTCGAGGCCGAGCTTACCGCCAATGGCGCCGATCCTTCGCTGTTGTACGCCGTGGAGGTGTTTGAAACGCACACCAACATGGCACGCTATGAACGTGGATAGTGGATAATTGATGAGCAAATTCTTTAAAACAATAAATTTCATTTTATTGCCGCTGCTTTTGGCGGCCTCGTGGCAATTTCTTTCGGCTAACAAACTTGTAAACGCGTACTTAATCCCCGCCCCAACAAAAGTCCTTGCGGCGGCGGCGGCCCTCTTAAAAAGCGGCGCACTGTACAAACATTTAAGCATAAGCCTTTTTCGCGTGTTTGCCGGTTTTGGTATTTCGGTGTGCGCCGCGCTGCCTGTGGCATTTATTTTTTATTTCTCCTCCATACAAAAAAGATTTTTTTACGCAATTTTTGAATTTATCCGTGCCGTGCCGCCGCTTGCCATGATACCGCTTTTAATTTTGTGGTTCGGTCTGGGCGAGGCTTCCAAACTTGCCGTTATTGTACTCGCAACTTTTTTTCCGGTTTTTTTAAACGCGGAAAGCGGTCTTGAATCTGTAGAGGAGCGCTGGCTGGAACTTGCGCAATCCCTTGAACTTTCATTTGCCGGTAAATTAAAACATATCTTAATACCGGGGGCAATGCCGCAAATTGTTACCGGATTGCGTCTTGGCTTTGGGTATGCATGGCGCGCGCTTCTTGGCGCGGAACTTTTTGCGGCGGCATCCGGCATTGGCTATTTAATTACCGACGCACAGCAAATGGCTCGTATTGATATAGTTTTTGTAGGCATTATCAGCATTGGTATTTTAGGACTGCTTTTTGATAATATATTGCATTTGATAACAAGCCGCGTCATGCGCAATAGCGAAAACAAGGACTAGCGGCATGAGCGCGATTTATGTCAGCAATTTAAACAAAACTTTTCAAAACAACATGGTGGAAATTAAAGCCGTACAAAATCTAACTATGGAAGTTCAAACGGGATCATTTACAAGCATTGTAGGAAAAAGCGGCTGCGGAAAAACAACTTTTTTAAAACTTATCGCCGGCCTGCAGGCTGCGGACAGCGGAACCATCAACTTTGAACAATCACGCATAGGCTTTATGTTTCAGGATGCACGTCTTTTACCGTGGAGAACCGTGCGCGGCAATTTACTTCTTGCCTTTCCGTCTGTGCGCGGCAGAAAAAACAAACAAATAGAAACACAAAAAAACAACGCGCAAATAGAAAATCTTTTACAACTCGTAGGCCTTGCCGAAAGAGGCGATGAATATCCGAGCCGCCTTTCAGGTGGCATGGCGCAGCGAGCCGCCCTTGCACGCTGCCTCTGCCGTAACCCCGGTATACTGCTGCTGGATGAACCATTCAGCGCGTTAGATGCAATTACACGCAAACAACTGCGTGTGGAAATGTCCCGCATCTGGCGCAAACTTCGCATAACTGTGATCCTTGTAACACACGACATAGAAGAAGCCGTCTTTTTATCCGACACCGTCCTTCTTATGAACTGCGGCACAATCACAAAACAATTCACCATTCCGCTTGAACAGCCGCGCATCATTCACACGCCGGACTTTCAAAACTATTGCCGTGAAATAGAAGAATGTATAGGGTAAAAAACAGCTTTATGTTTTACGGGCTGTAATCAACCAACCCCTCCGCAACGAATAAGTTTTCGCGCAATGTATGGTTTTTTCTTTCATTGATCTTTAGAATGATATTAAGATGATGAATGATAGGAGAAAATCGAATGTTTAACGAAGCGTATTCTTATGATGATGTGCTTATTTTACCCGGGTATTCGGAGATACTGCCAAGAGACTGTGATGTCAAAACAACGTTGTGCAAAGGGATAAAACTTAATGTACCGGTTATTTCCTCGGCAATGGACACGGTAACAGAAGACAAGCTGGCGATTGCTATCGCGCTGGAAGGCGGCGCCGGTGTCATTCACCGCAACCTATTGCCGGATGAACAGGCGCGTCAAGTTGGTAATGTAAAGCGCTACCTTAACTGGGTTATAGAAAATCCGGTAACGATTGGCGAGGAAGCGAAAATCGGCGATATAAAGGCGATGATGGATCGTTACGATGTTTCCGGTATGCCGGTGCTGGACAAGGGAAAGCGGCTTATCGGCATTATCACGAGCCGCGATCTGCGTTTTTGCAGCGACGATACGCTCTCGGTTGTGGATGTGATGACGCGGAAAATTGTTAAAGAGGAAGGCACCCCCACCACAGAAAGTGCCCGCCGCAAGTTCGACGAAAACCGTATTGAAAAGCTGCCGGTTGTAGACAGCGAAAACCGGCTTACAGGCTTAATCACCGTAAAGGACATGGAAAAACACGCCCAGCACCCTTACGCCGCCACTGATAACACAGGGCGCTTGATTGTGGGCGCGGCAATTTCCCCGCAGGATTACATGATTCGCGGCCCGCTTTTAAAAAATGCCCATGTCGATTTTGTTGTGTTCGATACCGCTCATGGAAACACCAAAAATGTCATGGACGCGCTAAAGGGCTTTAAGAAAGAGTTTAATATACCGGTTATTGCCGGAAATGTCGCATCCAAAGACGGCGCGCGCCGCCTTATCGACAATGGTGCAGACGCCATAAAAGTAGGCATAGGCCCCGGCTCAATCTGCACCACACGGGTTGTCGCAGGTGTCGGCGTGCCTCAGTTTACGGCCGTCTGGGAGTGCGCCGAAGAAGCCGCGGGCAAGGTTCCCGTTATTGCCGACGGCGGCATTAAGTTTTCAGGCGATATAACAAAGGCTATAGGCGCAGGCGCCGACCTTGTAATGATTGGCAACCTCTTTGCCGGCCTTAAAGAGTCCCCCGGTAACGAAATTATATACGACGGGCGCATCTACAAAGAATACCGGGGCATGGGCAGCCTTGGGGCGCTCAAAAAGGGCGGCGGCGACCGCTACCAGATAGCAAAAGACGAGGAACCCACACCGGAGGGTATAGAAGGGCGTGTCCCGTACAAAGGCGAGCTGCGCTCATTCCTACATCAACTTGTATCGGGGTTAAAAAAAGGCATGGGTTATTGCGGCTGTAAAGACATAAGCGAATTAAAACGCTACCGCAAGTTTGTCAAAATATCCGCCGCAGGCTTGCGCGAAAGCCATGCCCACGATGTGCAAATAACGCAAGAAGCGCCTAATTATTCACGTATGTAGGCGTAGGCAGCAATAATCCATGTCAACGCTCTATATAGTCGCAACACCAATCGGCAATTTACAGGACATAACCTTCCGCGCTCTGGAAACCCTCAAGGCCGTAGGCGTCGTTGCCTGCGAGGACACCCGTCGAACCCTTACTCTATTGACGCATTTTAACATCAAAGTTAAACTTTTATCCTGTAGATCCGAGAACGAAAAGTTTGCGGGCCGTAAGGTTATCGATGCCCTTAATCATGGTCTTGATGTTGCCTACGCAAGCGATGCGGGCACACCGGCGGTAAGTGATCCGGGAGCGGTTCTTGCGCGGTTGGCGTGGTCGGCAGGGCATAAGGTAGTGCCCATACCCGGTGCGTCGGCCTTTTCGGCTTTAGTCAGCGTTGCGTGCGGTATGGATAAAACCGTTGTTTTTGAAGGGTTTTTATCACCGCGTGCGGGAAGGCGGAAAGCGCGTTTAAAGGAGCTTTTGGCAAGCGGAGCGGCTTTTGTCCTTTACGAATCACCGTTCAGGGTTGTTAAGCTTTTCGGGGATCTAGCCGAATTTGATAGTGAGCGTTTTGTTTGTTTGGGGCGGGAGATGACAAAAATCCACGAGGAATACATAAGGGGTTCCTCGGCGGATGTTTTTAAAACGCTTACGGAAAGGGATGTGCAAGACGGCAAGCTAAAAGGTGAGTTTGCTGTTTATGTATCCGGCAAACCGGATGCGGCGCTAAATTAGTTTAACTATTGGCAATTTTTTGCCGATAATCGTTGTAGGTAGGAAGTAAATATGACAATCGGAAGAATGAACCCATTAGACCCCATTCAGCCAGTTAAGACCGGCGAAAGAACTGATCAGGTTAAAAGCAAGGGTAAAGTCGATTCTGTAAGCATATCGGAAGAGGCCTTTAAAAAAGCCGACCTTCTCCATGCTATTGATATTGTTTCTGCCGCACCCGATGTGCGTGCCGACTTAGTTGCCGAAATGAAAAAGAAGATCAACGATCCTGCTTACATTAACGACATCGTCCTTAACGGCGCCGCCGAGAAAATTATCGATGTTCTTTGGCCAAACGCCGGAGATGGCCCCCTAAAACTCTGATAAAGACCCACCCGAAATTCCCCGCGAAATACCATCTTATATTTCGCGGTTTTTTTTGCCCCCGCTGTTAAACCGGCTTTTTTCAAACCAATGTCGCAAAGTAATCGTCTATTGTTTCGCGGCGGCGGATCCTGACCGTGGCGCCGTCGGCACAGAGTAGCAGCTCGCCGCAGCGCATTTTGCCGTTGTAGTTAAAGCCCATGGCGCGCCCGTGAGCGCCGGCATCGTGGATTACCAAAAGGTCGCCGGTTTGCTCGCCGCACTCAATTACCGGCAAAATTCGGCGGACGGCGAATTTATCACAGTTCTCGCAGAGGCTGCCTACAACATCGTAGGTTTCGGTGTGTGGTGCGGTTTCTTTGCCGGATACGCTAATATGGTGATAGGCGCCGTACATTCCCGGACGCATAAGGTCTGCCATCGAGGCGTCCACGCCTACATACTGCCTGTATATGTCTTTTTTGTGGATAGCCCGCGTTACAAGGTAGCCGTAGGGGCCTGTAACCGCCCTTCCCCACTCGGTGTGTATGCCCATGCTGCCAAGACCTGCGGGCACGGCGGTATTGTCGTAGGCGGTTTTTAAACCTGCCGCAAGCTCAACGTAGTCAATGGCTTTATCCTCAGGCTTGTATGGAATACCAACGCCGCCGCCTAAATTGACAAATTCCAGCGAAATTCCTGTTTTTTGTTTGATTTCGGCGGCAAACTCAAACAAAAGTATGCCCGTTTCAACATGATAACCCACATTTAGCTCGTTGGATGCCACCATTGTATGCAGCGCAAAGCGTTTGACGCCTTTTTTTTGCAATATTTTAAAGCCTTCAATGACCTGTTCACGTGTAAAACCGTATTTTGCCTCAACCGGGTTGCCGATTATGGCATTCCCAAGTTTTAGTTGCCCGGGATTATAACGAACCGAGACCAATTCCGGCAACCCGGCGCACTTTTCAAGGAATTCGATGTGCGAAAAATCGTCCAGATTGATAATTGCCTTCATTTCCTTTGCTTTCTTAAATTCGACCGATGGCGTTTCATTCGACGTGAACATTATTTTCTCGCCGTAAATCCCAGCCATTTCCGAAAGTAACAGCTCCGGCAAACTGGAGCAGTCGGCGCCAAACCCCTCTTCGCGCAGAATCCGCAGCATAGCCGGATTAGGCATTGCTTTTACCGCAAAATGGTTCAAGAACGACGGAAAAACCGAAAACGCAGCGTTTATCCTTCGAGCATTCTCCCGAATGGCCTTCTCATCGTAAATATAAAACGGCGTCCCCTCGTCTGCGGCAATTTTTTCCAAGGCCGCCTTGGTCAACGGAAATATCTTTTCAAGTTTCATAAAAACTCCCCTGCATAATAAAAATAAATATCATTCAACCGTAAAAGACAATGTCTCACCTTCATCATTATTTGTTACCGTTAAACTGTGTACCCCTTTCTCCAACGGCAGGAAAAATTTAAACGGCCTGTAATATGTAAACTGCTTATCGTCATAAAAGACATTTAGTTGATCTTCGCTGCCTCCAATCACTTCAACAGGAATCGTGTCATCGCCTAACGTCTGCGGGTTTGCAAAAAAAATAAAACCGTCTCTGGGTGTAATTACAGAAAGCGGGGTATTGCTGTTATCAATTGTACCTTCACGTTTTGACGCGATAAACCAACCTTGGTACTCCGCCGGATAATTAATTACACTATTTTTATGCCATGTACAGTACTGTATATCTTTTTCATCTGCCGGAATATATTCATAAAGAACTGACGGGCAATTTTCCGCAGGGCGCATACCGGAGAGTGCGCAAACCTTTGCCATGGTATAACTTTCCGGCTCACTAAAATTTTGCGTTCCTGAATGGGCATCTTTGCCTTTGTGTAAATATTTTAATGTATCGCGCGCAATTAATGCCGGAACAGAGCTTCCTGTCTTACCGATAACAGTCTCCCCGTTAAAGTTGCCCATCCACACACCAACCGAATATTCAGGCGATGCCCCTAACGCTGCAATACTTTGATATTGATTTGCCGTGCCTGTTTTGAAAATTACAGGAAAGCCCGTGTTAAATGTTGACGAACTTCTAAACGCGATAACACGAGCGGCCGGGTCCGACAAAAACGAACAAATAATTCTTGCCGTATCAGATGATATTACCCGATCCGGTTCTATCGGATTTCTTGCTTTTCTTTTATCCTCACCATAACCTGATATAACAAAATTAAGCGGAATTAAATTACCGTCATTAGGAAATATACTGAATGCATGAACCAACTCATATAAACTTACAGGCGCATTTCCCAAAGCAAGCCCCAAACCTGCCGCTTCCGCGCCCCGCTCTCCTTGTAATGAATTAAATTGCAGCCTCATTAAATAGTCCGTGTAGTTCTTTATACCCAAGCGCCATAAAAGATACACCGCCGGTATATTTAAACTTGAAGCAAGCGCATGACGAAATAGTACAGGGCCGTTAAACATATTATTAAAATTTTGCGGTATATATATTTCTTCTGTTCCGAAATTGACAGGCACATCGGCAAGAACCGTAACCGGAGAAAAACCTTTCTCCAACGCAAGCGCATACAAAAATGGTTTCATGCTGCTGCCGGGCTGGTTTCTTGCAAGCACACCGTCAATCTGTCCGCGATCCCTTTCATTGAAAAAATCGGCGCTGCCTACCCATGCCAATACATCACCTGATTTATTATCAATAACCAGCACAGCGCCATTACTAATACGTTTGTTATAATAACGTTTAACGTTAGACGAAATTAATCCCTCTACATAGTGCTGTAAATTAAGATCGGCTGTTAATTTTATAGAAGTTATCGCGTTTTTTGAGTGTGTAATTGCTTTTTGATTGTTCATCACATAACGAACAAGATGAGGCATCTGAATAGGATAATTATAAACTCGTCTTTTTGAAACGGCGGATTGCCAGTCATCACCGGTGATACCTGTAAGTAATGGATAGTGTTTTTTATTTTGTGTTTTTCCCGAAAAGTTCTTTTCCAATTCTTTTGCCGCATTAAGACATTCCTCTGGATTGTTGATAGGATTGTAAGCGGCCGGACGGCGCGGAATAACCGCCAAACAAAATATTTGCGCGGGTGTAAGCATATCCATATCGGATGAAAAAAAGTTTTTTGCCGCCGAAGCAACGCCTTCTGTCCTAAAACCAAAAGGCAGTGAATTCAGGTAGTATTCTAATATTTGATTTTTACCAAACCGTGTCTCCAAGCGTACTGCGTTAACCGCTTCTAACAGTTTTCTGACAAAAGCATTTCTTGGTTGATTTGCGGACTGTGCGGCAATAATGCGCGCAAGCTGCATTGTAATTGTAGAAGCGCCGCTTACACGCCTGTGTGTTGTGATATTTTGAAAACCGGCGCGTGCAATAGCAATTACATCAACACCAAAGTGAGAATAAAACCGCGAATCTTCTGCTTGAATAAAAACACCGGCAATTTCTTTTGGTATTTCGTCAATTTTAAAATACTCGCGGCGCACACCGTTCTCTACCGGAATAACCTGAACAAGATTGCCATTTCTGTCAAAAATGCGCGTACTGCATGACCTGTTTAAAAAAGCTTTTAATTCAGGATATGGCGTTAGGCGCAACAAAGCATAAAATACGGCAAAGGCCAAAAACACCCGTATTATTTTTTTTGTGTGCGGTTTAATACCACTAAGCTCTGCGGCTTGCCTGTTCATTTTATCGTATATAATGCGCCCGCGGTACGGCCAAATATTTCTTCTTCATACATACATTCAGCTTGCAGCGGCGGGGTGGGAAATACACCACGGCGGGCGGCACGAAATAAAAATTGAACCGTTGTTTCGCCTTTTTCAAAGTAATCCCAGAAATATTGCACTTCGTTGTCAAAAATAAATTGATTGCTTACATGGCGCCCATTATAATAGCCGTCTTTTTCATTTTCGTCGCGCCCACCGTCCGCTGCGTGTGCCGTTGTTGTAACAAATGCCGCGTCAAGTATTTCCGCACCCGACGGAATGGGAGCACGCAGCGCAAGATAGTTTCTATCGCGCGAAGATGCAAGCCGGACTTTTGCGCGGTACATCTTTCCACTTTCCAACACACTATCTTTTATTTCAGTGTCGTCTAGTTCAAGTATCTGTAATGCCACACCGATTCCCTCATCTCGGACAGACTGCAATTCAGGCGGTAACGCATAAGTTAATGATGATGTCCAATAAATATTGCCGGCGCCTTTTTTGCTAAAGACTAAAGGCAGACTCTTGTCGCGCTGCATTCCCGCAATGGGAAATGCACTAATATCAAAAGTTTGTGTCTGCACTTTCGCGGCAAGCCCGGAAAAACTTCCGTTAAAAAGCTCTGTACCGTTAAGCGAAACGTTAGATGTTAGATTTGTTTTTTCTATATTGTCGGCTCGTATAAGTGCATCTACAGCAGAAAGAACACGTACCGTTACGGCGGTGCTTGTCCAGTAACCGCTGCTCCTCTTATTTTCTAAAAGTGTGTATAACAACCTTGTGCAAATTTCATCACCAGGGTATTGCCGCACAAAGAATTCCAAAATAAGAGCATACTCTTCGATCTTGCCGCCGTAATAGAAACTGTTATCATCATTTACGCTTGTAAGGTCAACGCCGCGTGTTGTAGGCCGCAGAAGGTTCCGCAAAGTAAGAGCGGCGGCTTCGTTTGTACGTCCGATGTTAAGATAGGTCATGCCGCAAAACGCAACCGCGGCGGGCGTAACCTTTTCATGTCTTAATATTTCAGCTAACCGTGATGCATCAACAGGTTGTTTTAAAAGTGAAAAGACATAGAGCATATACGATTGTAAATAATCATTCCCTGCAGATACGCGGCCTTCACGATAGTTTTTTTGATATTCACTGTTAAGATAGCTTATTAGTTTGTCAACGTTTAACGATGAAGGCACACGATAATTTTTTTGTTTTGCGATAGCGATGATATGCGCTATCCGTAACGAAACATAACTATCTGCTTTAAGACCGCTGGGCCAATAGGGAAAGCCGCCGGAAGGCAACTGCACTTTTGCCCATGATTTTATTTCATTTTCAACTACTTTTTTTGGATCGGAGACTTCGTTTTTTAAATCAAAATCATCTAGGTATTCACCAAATGTAACAAGAGGCCAAATTGCGGCGCTGCGTTGTTCCATACAACCATAAGGATAGTGAAATAAATAATTGATTGAAGATTCCAGTAAACTTAAACGTGTTGCGTCAAGCGTAATTTTTAATGAGCCCATGCCGTCATCTGCCCACGACGGCAGCACAAGACCTTCCGTTCCTGTATTCGCCGATGTTAATTGCCCTGTTGCCGTTACGGTTTCTTTTATATACGGTTTTTCTATTGTAATAGGCTGGATAAGTTTTTCATTTAAAATATCGGATGTGATTGTATATACAAGATTTACCAATCCGTGTTTCTCCGCCGCAACATCAAAATATACAACTGCATTCTCGCCGCTTTTTACGGTAAGGGTGCGGCTGCTATCGCCGTCAACAAACGCGGCGCCGGCGGCGGAAATAATGCCGCTTTCATCATCATCTTTATTTTCGGTTTTTGGCGTAACGCTCAAACCAACCGTAACCTTGTGCGCGGCGGAATCCAAGTTGCTTATCAGCACACCGGTTTCCGCGGTATCCCTTTCGCGCATACGGCGTGATTGTATTTGCATAACATTGATTTTATTTTGTGCCGCAATTTCGGATTCCTTTAACGAAAACAGATCGCCCTGAACACCAAATATCGTTATACGGTATGTTGTAAGCGTGTCAGGCAGTTTAAACGTACATTGCACCTTACCTTTTGCGTCTGTTATTAGAAACGGCTCAAACACAGCGGTAGGATTAAAGTCGACGCGTTCTTCTATTTTACTGTCGCCCTCGCCACCTTCAAGATTTTTTACGCTGTATGTGACGGGATCCATTAACCACGCGCGTGAATCACCGCCTGCGGTTTTTAAATTAAAACGTTCTTCACTGTAGAAGTACGATATAGGGTCTGGTACATGATAATTGATAAGATCAAGCACACCGCGGTCAACCGCCATTAGTGTCAGCTCGGCATTAGGCAACGCACGGCCGTCGCGCTCCGCTGTTAATGTAAGTGTAACTTCGTCGCCGGGCCGGAAAACTTTCTTGTTTGTTTCAACCTTTACACTAAACGCGCGCACACGCGGATTTACAAAAAGTTTTGTTACGCCGTAATAACCTTTTGGTTTATCCAGGTCCGGACTTCCATACGTATGTGCAGGTTCGCCGGAACGCACCGAATAAGAAGCAACCGAAACATAAACAACCGGCACAAAGTTACGCGCTATAGGAATGTCAATTATAGAGACGCTTTCTTCAAAGCGTCGCACTTCCTGTGTAAATATGCCTTCGCGTTCAACTGTAATTAAATAATTGCCTACCGGAAGGCTGCTCTGTAAAAGAACCTGCGCCGTATCACCCGGATTGTAAACACTTTGATCCGGCGTTAGGCGCAATTCTGCGGCATTATTCATATTCCAATAACCCCAATCCGAACCTGTCGCGTAAAAACTGCGTTCCGTAAGAACTTTCCTGCCGTCACGGTCAAATGCCGTTACACGCAGTATATAAAAGCCCGCCTTTAAAGGTTTTACTTTAAAGCCGCCTTTTGTTTTTATGTCAATTTTTTGAGTAGTTTCCGTAATGTTTTCTTTTTCATAACGGTCGTATACATAACCGTTTACACCCGGCTGTTGAACACGCTTCCAATCTTCGCGTATCAATTCAACGGTAATTTTATTTGAGTCTTCACCTGATTTTAAAAATAACGCATTGCCGTTAAGAAGCGTTCCGGCAGGATCGACGGTTACATACGAAAATAATATTTCATCTCCGGCTTTCGGGAAGCCGCGCGAAGCAGGTTTATCAACGCCTATATAAAACCGCGCAGGGTGAACAAGCGCCGATTGATACGCGGAAATCATCTGATTGCTTATATCGGTAACGCTTGCCTCGACAGAATAATAATATGCCGCGCCTGTAACTAAATCACCGCCGGTCTTTTGGCTAAGCGAGGCGCCGCCCGCTGCGGAAAGCGCTCCCTTTGAATCGCCTATATATCGTTTACCGTCATAAGCATTGCGCGGCCCAAAAATATAATCTTTTAACTCCGGTGTATTGAGGCGAAACCCCGCAAGCTCACGGTACCATGACGCTTCATAAGCGGCTCCGGCAAGACTGCCGCCGGATAAATACGAAGCGTTAAGCGACATATTTACATCCTCGCCTGAAATTACCGGCGCAACAGGAGCTTTTATCGAAGCCTGAAATTTTAACCGTTCAAAGAATGCAATCGTTATAGGTGTATTTGCAGACACAGTTGTTTTATTCGCGTTTATACGTTTATACACAAGCCTGTAAGAGCCCGGTGTAACATCGGAAGGTATACTAATTGTGCTGTAATACCCGCCCGAATCGCTTGTTGTTCCATCTACTGTAATAATGTGTTCGTTTGAGTAATCGTCGGTTTCAAGCGACACTTCCCAATCGCCTTTGTAAGGAGCGTACATACCAAGCACTAATGTTTTATCAACACCGCGAAATGTTATTGTTTCGCCGGGTTTATAAAGCCCCCTGTCGCTGTACATAAATGTTACAGGCGTTACAACCTCCGCATACTGAGGGTTCTGACTGTAAATATCATAAGCCCAGCTGTTATGCGCGGCCGGATAATTAAGGTCGAACACCGCGCGGTCGCCGTCTTTTTCCGCAAGTATAAATGGTTCGTCAAACCAAGCGTTTGAATGATTTGTATTATTACGCAGAACACCGGCATTCAATTCAATAATTGCAAGCCCGTTTTTATCGGTCTTTGCGCTGCCGAAATTATTCATAGACGAAATATCCCTAACCGCCGGATCATTCGCCTCAACCGGTGATATGATTTTTACAGATGCGTCTTCCACAGGCGCACCTGTTGAAATACTTGTTACCAAAACTACGGCGCGGTTAAACGCATAACGCACCGTAATTCCTAAATCGGTAACTTGAATGTTAAGTTTATTTTCACGTTGATACGTCTTTTGTTTTCCTGTGGAAGAATCCTTCTCTGGGCTTAACAGGTCAATATTTGCATAAAATGAAACAAATCCTTTTCTTTGCGGGTTTAAGAATTTTGTAAGATCGATGTCTTCAAAATAACGGTAATTTTTTTCGCCCAATTTTAAATTAAATGTTTCTGTCTTTGTTGTATAATCAGCAAACGGATTATTTTTTGACGTCAACTCATACCATGAATTTCCGGTATTGTTTTTATATTCAAAAATTAAACGTGGTTTAAAAACGGCCTCCAACATAACATTACCGCTGTCCATAAAATACGCGGAACCTTCCGGCGGCGGCTCCGGCGGTACCACAATTAATTTATTGTACGCGCGTTCAAGAGGACGCCCGTAAATATCTTTAACATTTTCGTTAATATTGACTGTGTATCTCTGGTTATACGTAACAGGCAGATTATACAGGCGCACGGTGTTTCCCCATATTTCTAAATTGTCGTCGGTAATATCCATTTTGGGTTCTGTAAGTATCGCGTTTTTGACAGTCTTTTTTTCTACAGGGTATGAGAAATCAATATCAACAAGATTTTTATATTTTCCCCAAGAAGACTGCCTGTCAATTTCGCGGACTATAAAGGTACGCGGTGTATTAAAAGTGCGGCTCTGATCGGCTTGTGTTCCAAGCGTTCCATTGCCGGATTTTGCGCCTTTCTTTAACGTTATACGCACCGTTGTATTAAACTCAATATTGTCATTTACCGTTGCAAGCATTTTGAATTTATCAATTTGTGTCAGGCTAAAGTTTTTTGTTCCCCCGCTTGTATCAACCTGTAAAAAATCTTTTATATCATTTGCCGCAACAGGATAATTAAATATTATTGTAACTTCTTTCGCTGCCGCAGGCGGTACATCATTTGTTCCAAAATGAAAATTGTTTTTCTTCTTAAATTCCTCGCCGGGAATTATATCTGACATTGAAAGACGCTCTGTCTCAAATGTAAAATCTGTTATGCCTGTAATTGTTTTGCCATAAAGCGATTTGACATTATCCGCAACGGTCATAGTATAAACCTGCTGACTTTGTACAGGCTCGTCGGCTTCAAAACTTAAAAACGAAGTGCCATACCAACGAAACACCCCTTTTACAGGCGGTGTTATGCGCAATATTGGCGACTCGCCGGATTGTTGTACGCTTAAACTTGCAAGCGGCGCCATTGGCTGGGAAAAGATTACATACATGGAAGGCCGCTGTACGGAAGCGGACAAAAAATTACGCGGCCCCCAATCAACAACAGTAAGATTACCCGGATCCTTTTCCGGATTTATTACCTCGTTGGCTTTTGCCTGCAATGCGATAATTTCCGCAATGCGCTCTTTGTCGGCAGTTGGATCGTAATAACGTGTTTTGTATTTTGAAATAGAACGAAGACCGCCTCCAATTTGCTGCCCCTGCGAACTTGCCGCCGCCGCGCCCGATGTTTCTGCGGATGTAAGTGTTTCCATAATGGACACGGGTTCCGGACGCTGCGGACGATAGTCCAATGTAAAAGCTGCCCTTATCGCATCTTCCGGGGCAAGCTCAGCATCGCTTTCAATATCATAATTACCGGCATAATTTGTCAGCAAGCTGTCTATGCCGCTGCCGGAACTGTTTTTTTTCTTACAGTTGGTAAAAAGTGCGGTCAACAGCACAAAGGAAATAGCTATCTTTACAAAAGATTTCATATAAAGGCTCCGTTTTTTATGAGGGTTTTAAAGCGCACAGGGTTTGTGGAATATTGTGAGTTACCGGATATCAATTATGTCGGCAGAAACCTGTGCAACGATGTTTTGTACGGTTGCTTTATCAAGACCGGCTATTTTTAGTGTGCCGCGTCTAGTGCTTAAATCGTCACCGTCTTGCGAAACAAAAGCGATTATATTACCGCCCTTTTCGCCTATAGCGCCGGAAAGTTTTGCAATTTGACCGGGCTTATCTTCCATAGAAAATGTTATTCTAACTCCGTCATGCCCCGCGCCAAAGGCTTTTACAAAAGCCCTGAACAAATCTTTGCCGGTAATAATACCTACAAGTAATTTCCCCCGCATAATCGGCAGACAGCTTATATCATTGTCCGACATAATGCGGGCTGCTTCTTCAACAACTTCGTTTTCTTCAACGGTAATAACTTTTTTTGTCATTACCTTATCAACTTTTAATTTTGATAAAAGATAGCTTATTTCATACATATCAAGACTTGTAGCGGGCGAAGGACCTGCTTTTAGCATATCTTTTTTTGTAACAATACCAATTAAATTATTTTCTTTGTCTAATACGGGTAGGCGTCCGATTTTTTCTTTGTCCATAAGTGAACGTGCGTCACTCACAGGCATATCGGGATGAATAAAAACAGGATTTTTTGTCATTATGCGATTTACTATCATAACTCTATTTTTATTCCTTAACGACTACCCCTCCCTCATGATGTAGAGCATAGGTGAAATGGAAGGGGTAGTCTTGTTTAAATATACCCTTATGCCATTAACATTGAGAAAACCATAACGAAAAGCGCTACGGTTTCGCAAAGACCAATTACAAGCATGTAGTTACCAAAGCCCTGTCCGGTTTCGCCATAAGCATCGCAAGCAGCCGCAGAACAATTACCTTGGGCTACAGCGGAAGCGCCCATTGCCAAACCCGCAAAAAGCCCTACGCCAAGCAGTCTTAACCCTGTCAGGTTTGCCGAGGCGGCAAGCATTTGCATCAAAATAAAACCATAAATGGTCTGTGTTAAAGGGGCGCCGGCAAACGCTACCAAAATAAAGGGAACCGGCTTATTTTGAACAAAGCATTTTTTCCATGCGCCAATAGCAGCCAAACCTGCAACCCCCGCACCTATTGCGGAACCTAAAGCGGCAAGACCCAGACAAGCACCAATTCCAATCTGTCCAATATCCATTTTTTTCTCCTTATAAACCAAAGTCCCAGGCTTAATGTGCCGGAATTGAGTTTTTTTAGTTTTTCTCCTGCTTTACAGCAAAAGGTTTATATGAATAACCAGACCATTCTATTCCAAGATGATTTCCGGCATATTCCAATAAATTAAGACGCACACCATGAACAATAACAGAAAGTGCATTCATCACCATGTTAAGCCCATGCCCAAAAAGCAGTATCAGTATTGCACCTAACAACTTTAACACGATAGACAGAATATTATCGCCTAACCCCTGCCCTATACCGGACATGGAATTAAAACTCTGGGCAATGGATGTTCCTGCAAGCCCTACGGCAAAAAGCCTTATATAACTTATTATATCAGCAAAACTGCCGACCACGTTAAGAAAAATTGTCAGGAAATTCGCAAAACTTTTACCAATATTCGCAAACACATTCCCGCCCTTTTGTTCCGCAAAGATAAAATAAAGAGCAACCCCAATGACCATTAGATACATTGCAAAAGGCGGCAGCGGAATTTTTAATAACATAAAAAGAACCAGGAAGTAAAGCCCTATCATCATTACAAGCCAGCCAAACTGTGCGATAGCAACAGGTGACGGCAATAGTTTTAGGACATTTTTAAGACGCGCATACACCAACTGAATAATCGCCACGGTAAAGCACAGGAACTGTACATTCCAATAGACGCTGTCACCCTTATTGAGCTCTTTAAGGTTTTCCGGTGTTAGTTTATACAAAAATTCCAAAAACCATGGGAAAGGCTGAATTGAATTCTCAGAATTAAATTGCGGCAAAACCAGTGATTGCAAGAAGCGCGGCAAATTATCATAGGGGATTGCAAACCACGCACCGTTAAGCGTGCCCCACGCCATCGTGCATAACGACAACAACACAAAAAGTTTTACCGCATCGGGAACCTTGCCTGTTTTTTTCTTGTAATTCAAACCGATAATAAATGTGATAATAAAAACAATTGAACCATAAGCCGCATCGCCAAATATCATCGCAAAAAACAAACAGAAAAATATCAAATATGAAAAACTTATGTCATATTCCCTGTAGCCCGGAATAGTTCCCAGGAACGAAAACAGCGGCTGAATAAGGCGCACAAAAGCATTGTTTTTAATAAGGGTAGGCGGTGCGTCGGATTCTGCAGGATCTTCGGCATAAAGCGCCCAGCCGTTTTCAGCAGACTGACGCTTTAAGACACCTATTTCAGGGGTGGGAACAAAGCCGGTTATCCAAACAACATTGAGTTCTTTTGAATCCTCGTCAATGCTTTCCATACCGGTTTTTGCCGTTTCAAATTCTATTTCCGCATTTACCTGCGCTATGTCCTTATTTAGTGCATCAAGCTGCGGATAAAGACCAACAAATTCTTTTTCAACATCAGCAACTATTTGAAGTAATTCTTCCTGTTCTTTTTTTATGCCGTTAAGAGAATGTTCCGGTAATATAAATTGTTGTTCATTTTCTATTGGCCCGCCTAACGATAAGCAATAGACCAGCGTTTTACTTTTTTTAAGAACAATAAGTTTTATGTCATCACCTAATGCATTATATGATTTAAGGCTTAACTCATAAGGAACAAGCGTTAAACCTTTATCCGTAAAATACTTAAACGCAGACGGATCAAAATTTCCCCATTTCTCAATTCTGTTTAATTCTTTAGCGTTACTAAAAAATTTATCCTGCGCTGATTTTTTCTTGTTCGTAAGATCAAAAATATAATTTGCAAGATCGGTAACAGGCGCAAGCGCTGCAACTTTTTCCCCTTTTTTGGGTGCATAAGTTGAAAGAATACCTTTTGCCTGTTCAATTTTTGTTTTTCGCTCTATGAGTTTAGAAAGATTATCGGATTGAACTTCTTTTTTTTCTACGTGAAGCAAACCAATTTCCCGGATTTTCTCAAGAGACGCTTCTTTATTTTTATCCATTACAAGAATGGACACTTTCTTCATAGGAACTATCATCCTGCCGCCCTCTCCAATCCACGTTTTGAAATCTTGCCGCGCACAACCGCCGCAGTCTGCTGATCGCCCAAATAAACCTGAATCTTTTTTATATTTGCTTTTGATTCAGGGATTTTAATTTTCTCGAACAGATTAACACGCTGGGTTGTCGTCCGCAATTCTTTATTTAGCCTGCGCTGCTGTTCTTCTAATGTGCGAACTTCCATATCTAAAGCAAGCACCTTTTTAAGGTTTTCTATAGCTTTATCAAGCCACAAAGGTTTCTTTAATAAGTCATAAGGTGCAACTTCAAACTCAACACTTTCAAATACAGGAATCGGAACACCGGCAATATTGCCTTCGCCCGCAACAATCTTGGTAATCTTGAGTAAATCAGGGGTAAAAACACCTTTTTCGCCAAAGACCCCAATCCATGATTTAAATGATTGATCTATACGCTCTTTTTCGGCGTGTAATTCTTCAACTTTCATTTCAACGCTGCGTATTTCCGCCTGTAATTGCTGTTTTTTAAGCATCAACGTGGGCAAATACCGCTGAAACATCTTGAGTTGATCCTTCTGCTTCTTTAATTCGTTTTTTGTTAGCTTTAGTTTCGCCATTGTAATCCCACTTTATCGACTATTTCTTTGGCCAGAACTCGTTAATCAATTCCGTCCGCAAACCGGTTTCTTCAGGATTAAAACATTCGGCAAGGATTTCCCAGCCAAGATCCAATGCTTTCAAAAGCGGAATATTTACAGACAAATCCATCATTTCTTTTTCAAAACGCTCGCCATATTTTAAAAGTTTGTCATCCCACGGGGTCATCATAAAGCCCATGGATTTTTTCTCCAAAGTATCTTTGTAATATGAATACAGCTTTATCATGCCGTCCATAATTGCGCGGTGATCTTTGCGGGTTGTGCCGTTTACCATCTGTTTAAGGCGCGAAAGTGAACCAAAAGGCTCGATACGACCGCCCCGCAGATAATACTGACCCTCCGTGATGTATCCGGTGTTATCCGGTACAGGATGGGTAACATCGTCGCCGGGCATTGTCGTTACGCCTAAAATCGTAATTGAACCGGCTGTTTCAAAGTCAACGGCTTTTTCATAACGCGAAGCCAACTGACTGTAAAGATCGCCCGGATAGCCCCGGTTTGAAGGCACCTGTTCCTGCGAAATGGCTATTTCTTTCATGGCATCGGCAAAGCTGGTCATATCGGTAAGAAGAACCAAAACGTTTTTATTTTTCAAGGCAAACTTTTCCGCAACAGCCAGGGCAATATCAGGAACCATAAGACATTCAACGGTTGGATCGGATGCGGTATGAATAAACATAACCGTGCGCGATAAAGCGCCGCCGTTTTCCAGTGTTTCTTTAAAGAACAGGTAATCGTCGTATTTTAGACCCATGCCGCCCAAAATAATAACGTCTACTTTTGCCTGCATAGCGATACGGGCTAACAACTCATTATAGGGCTCGCCTGAAATCGAGAAAATCGGCAATTTTTGGGAAGACACGAGTGTGTTGAACATATCGATCATCGGGATGCCGGTTTCAATCATGTTACGTGGAACAATACGCTCGGACGGATTTACCGAGGGCCCGCCGATGTTAATAAGGTTTTCGTGAAGTTCCGGCCCGTTATCGCGCGGTTTTGCGGAGCCGTTAAAAACACGCCCAAGGAGGTTGTCGGAAAAAGATACTTCCATCGGGTGCCCTAAAAAGCGCACCGTGTCGCCCGTTGAAATACCGCGTCCACCGGCAAAAACCTGAAGTGAAACCATGTCGCCTGCAAGCCTATTTACTTCGGCAAGCGAAGTTCCAAAAGAGGTGTCAACTTCCGCCAAATCGCCGTAACGAACATCGTCGGCCTTAACGGTAATAACGCTTCCTGTTATTGATTCAATTTTACTATACACTTTGCTCATTTTTTCCGCCTATGCCAATAATTTTTCCGCTGCACCATCAATACCGGTTGCCTTGTCTTTCAACATTGCGCGCAATTCAGTTTCCACAGTTTTAAAGCGGTCGCCTTCAAATTGCGAATAGTTGTAGTCTATAAACTTTTGCCGTAACTGATTGAACCAAACGCGGGCTTCTTCTTTCGTTTTAAAATTAAATTTTGAACCTAGAATGCCAATAATCAAGTCGTAAACATATTTTTGACGTTCCGGACTTGCCGCCTGATCGGTTTCGTCGAAAGAGTTTTGTTGAAAGTAAACAGAATCAAGGAATTCGCCCTTCAGGTAGATGATAAAGTCATCTATGCTGGTTCCTTCTTCGCCGACAACCTTCATCATCTGCTCAACCTCGGTGCCTCGTGCAAGGAATTTCCGGCCATAATCGACCTTGCCCTTTTTAATAATACCACCATACTTTGACCACGAATCAATCGGGTGAATGGCGGGATATTTACGCGCATCGGATCGTTCGCGGGAAAGACCGTGGAAGGCGCCGACAACTTTTAACGTTGCCTGTGTTACAGGCTCTTCAAAGTTACCGCCGGCCGGAGAAACCGTTCCGCCGATTGTAATTGAACCCCTGCTGCCGTCGCGGAGGCGGACAAGACCCGCACGCTCGTAGAAACCGGCTATTGTCGATTCAAGGTAGGCGGGGAATGCCTCCTCGCCAGGTATTTCTTCCAAGCGGCCTGACATTTCGCGCAGGGCCTGCGCCCAGCGGCTGGTTGAATCCGCAAGTAATAGAACATTTAGGCCCATTTGACGGTAATATTCGCCAAGTGTAACCGATGTGTAAAGCGACGCTTCGCGCGCCGCAACCGGCATAGAAGATGTATTACAGATGATAACCGTGCGCTCCATAAGGGATTTTCCGGTTTTTGGGTCAATTAATTCGGGGAATTCTTTTAAGACTTCGACAACTTCACCGGCGCGCTCGCCGCAAGCCGCGATAATAACAATATCGACATCGGCATTTCTACTGGTACAGTGCTGTAAAACCGTTTTACCGGCGCCGAAAGGTCCCGGAATACAGTAAGTGCCGCCACGGGCAACAGGAAAAAATGTATCTACAATGCGGAGCTGGGTAACAAGCGGTTCTGTCGGTTTATAGCGTTCTTCGTAACAATCTACCGCACGTTTTACAGGCCAGAAGAAACTCATGGAAAGTTTTGTTACTTCGCCCGATTCATCTTCAATTTCGGCAATGGTGTCGCGGAGTTTATATTTTCCCGCACCTGCCACAGATTTAACTTTATAGGTTTTATACAAATTGAAAGGAACCATAATCCGGTGTGTTACCACACCTTCAGGAACCGTTCCAAGACTGTCGCCGCGTAAAACCGTATCACCCACTTTGGCAGTGGGCGTGAATTCCCAGTCGTTGTCCGAAGGCAACGGATCCAAATAGACGCCGCGCTCAAGGAAATAACCGGTTTTTTCAGCCAGCTTGGGAAGCGGATTCTGCAATCCGTCGAAAACCTGCCCTAATAAGCCCGGCCCAAGCTCTATTGCAAGCATATTGCCGGAGAATTCGCAGCTATCTCCGATTTTTATGCCGCGGGTCGGCTCAAAAACCTGCAACGAGCAGATGTCCCCGCGTATACGGATTACTTCGCTTTTTAACTTTTTGTCGCCAACGCTAACATAAGCGACTTCGTTCATGATTACCTGCCCATAAAAACGGACATTAACCATATTGCCGTTTACGGCGACCACTGATCCTTTTGTTCCAACCATTAAATATCTCCTGCCGCACCCACTTGAGGCGCGCTTTCCATGATAGACGCATATAACGACTTGTATTCAGCAAAGCCTTCTTCAGTTTTAAAACTTAAACGCCGCTCTATAAGAAGCAGTTTTAGAAGATATGCGTAGACAACATTTACGTCAAAGTATGTTATGCCTATAAAATTCTCGATTGCCTCCCACCGGCCCTTGTCCAGAAAAAGCTCGGCTTCCAACGGGTCTTCCATTGCCACCGCCGCTTTTGCCTGATTTTCAGTATCAAGATCATCACGCTCTATTTCGTAGTTTACCTGCACACCGTCGCGTTTTATCTTTGCTGCCCGCACTTGTGCCAAATTGAATGTGAGTGTTCGTTCACGTTTACGCCACAGGTTTATAAATTCGGAAGAAGTAGGGGGGGGCGCCTCTGCTTTTGTGCCAAGTGTACAAAAGTTCAGAAGCTCCGCATCGTGTTTTTCAAGATACCTTCTTGCAAGCTCAATAAAAGCCTCTGAAGTGATAGAGGGTGTTTGACCATAAGCAAGTTGAGGAAGCTGTGCTATTAAAAAATAGTAAGATGCCAATTAAAGTCCCTTTGTTGAATCGTTTAGAATTTCAGCTAGTTTAGGATTTAAATAGGAGGAAAGTGCATCCGATACCGCAGCCGCTGAAAAATCGTAGTAAAATGAACCGTCTTTTTGAGCAATATGAAAACCTGCCCCAACTTTACCAATTTTAAGCTCTAAACCTTTTGAAAATTCCGCCGAAAGCGCGCCTTTCGCCCATGACTCCAAATTGGTCAACTGGCTTTCGTTTAAAACAACATCCAGAGCCGTTTTGTCGGCGGCCAAACTTTTTATGACTGCCGGAAGGACGTCTTTTAGGGTGTTTTCGTTGAAAGCGGAAGCCGTATCCCTTGATACGATTTTGTCCAAAAGAGTCTGTATTTCGGTTTTAAACGCCAAAACAAGGTTTCTGGACGCCTGCTCGATAGCGGCAATACCGGCTTTTTCCGAGCGCTGCGCATCTTCTTTGCCTTTTTCGATTATCCTTTCCGCCTCTTTTTTGGCTTCCTCAATTATACGCTTGGACTCAGTTTCCGCACCGGCCTTGATACGGGCGGCATCATCGGATGCCGACTCTATACCGTCCTTCTTTATTTTTTCAATTAATTCTTGCAGTTGTATATCCATAAGCTCCTCATTTCCATTCTTTTTGGAGTGGTTACCAATACTTATTAACGCCCATTCTATATTAATAGCGGCTATTTGTAAAGGGTTCGCAATGGAAATGTGAATCACAAGTGATAATGTCACCCCTAAGAACCACGAGGGAAAATGTCACCCCCCGTGGTAGCTTAGGAGGGTGAAATACACTATGAGCAAAGAAGAACTGGGGCGGCTAACCCTGATCACCGG
>BOBI01000009.1 GCA_026002305.1 Spirochaetia bacterium | reverse complement strand
TTCCGATTCTGGAGGAGGGAAGTCTCCCCCCCCGGCCGCACTTTGTAGCGGCCTGCCCCCCTCTTCGGGGGCTGCGCCCCCAAACCCCCAACCGGCGCCAGGCGCCGTTTTTGAAGGCGGCGCGTCGAAGTTTTTCGGAGCGCAGGCGGCAGAAATTTGCGCCGCGCTAGGGGCTTCAAGCGGCGACCTGATCCTCTTAATTGCCGATGCAAAACGTAAAACCGCAAACACCGCCCTAGGGGCGGTACGCAGCAAATTAGGGCGCGACCTTAACCTCTGCGATCCTGCCGCTTTCAGTTTTGCTTGGATTGTCGATTTTCCGCTATCTTCGGTTTTATAGGAGATGCGGATGCCCATGCCAAAACGCCACGCACCGAGTGGAACCGCGCCAGCGGCGGGCGGCGGGTTTATTGGCATCCAAAAACGGACATCAAGCCCAATAGAAAATGCGTTTATCATTTGATAATCAACACCAAGGCCGAATACCGGATATAGCCAGCGTGCATCACCCCACACATAGTCGGCTATTTTTCCGGTCTGTTCTTTTGCATCGTCCATGTCGGCGGCGTTCAGATCTTCGGCAATAAGGACAATGCGTAAATCCGCAGCCAAACCGGCATTGACGCGAAAATTAAATTTTCTAAAATGGTAGCTTCCCTGCGCTTGAATCGCCAGCATAGGCCCCATTACAAAAGCGGAACGGTTTTCAATTTCCGTAGGCAGGGGGCACCCCATTGAGTTTGACCACTTGTAGTGCATCCAATACATATCGAATGTCGTTTCGAGTCGCACTTTTACAACCCGGCCAAGCGGCGGCAACGCAAACGAAAGCGTAGGGGCGGGCAGCACCGGCATTGGCGAGGCTTCCAGACCGTAATCTTCAAAAAAGAACAAAACCGATCCGCCAAACGAAAAGACACTTTTTGAAATCCATAATTGAAACGGGGTTTTGGTCTTTTGATCTTTGTCCGGTGCGGCAGCCGGTTCAGCCTGCACGTCCTGCGCGTATAAATTGGCCGCGCACAGCAGAACCGCCGCCAGACAAACAAACCGCGCCAAAAAGTATTTCATTGCTGTAAAGTCTATATCAAACTTTCCCGTATGGACATACAGGATAATGACACTCCGCACAGCCAAGACATAAACCGCCTGTACCCATCGCCGCGAAATCATCTCTTGTCATCCTGATACCCGCAGCCAGCCGGGGGAGAATAAGGTCGGGAATACCGTCGCGATCTTTTTTATTGTCCGTGTTTTGGTTTAATACCGGGCCGGTACTTGGAAAATAATTCGTTTGTCACGATAAACGCATAGAAATTTTCTCTACATTACGCCGCTCCAAATACATTTTTTTCTGCTTTTAACACAGAAACGGCGTGCGCATTTTATAGGCAGTTAAGCACAAGAATTTTTTGCCTTCGCTCACGCTTGCTACAGTCACCTTTTTTGGCACACAGTTGCTTATTCGCCCCGCTTCGGTCAAGTGAGACTACGGCAAAAAAATTCTTGCGCTTTATTAACCATAATCATCAATTACCGCACGCCGCCTATATAACAAAAGCAGAAAAACGCATTTGACGCTAACATAGGGAAGATCAATTGATAATTAACAATTAACAATTAACAATTGAGCCAGTTCCAAAATTAGTGCGCTTGTCGGCAATTCTAAATTTGGCACAAAGTAAAAGGGATCAACCGCAAAATTCACGGAAAATACCGTAATTTATCATTCTTTTTCGTGTAGTTTGTATTTTTCGTGGTTGATCTTCCAGTATTAATATTTTCCCCGGCCAAAAAACTTGAAATTTTTTCCCGTCCGTGCCTATACTATCCTTATGCAGATTAGCAGGTTACCAAAACCGCCAAAAATCCTCATGCGCCTTGAAGCGTACGTGACGTACAATATGAGAGAGAGAGAGAGAGTCGGCAGGACTCTAGCCATCCTTTAGAGAAATATAGCCGCTCCAAATACATTTTTTCTGCCCTTAACACAAAAACGGCTGGGTGTCAAAGAACACACTGCTCCGCGTTGGTGCTATCTGGACGTCATCTTTATTTTGATCACCGGTGGCGCTTTAACCAGCATTTACGCAATACGCTACGCAGTGCAACCTTTGACCACCCAGCCGCCGTTCTGAACAAAAGCAGAAAAAACGCATTTGACGCTAACATAGGGGCATATTCCCCAAACAAGGACTGGAAAACAGTCAAAACTTGGGAATTAAGCTGTCTACAGTCATTTTCGGCATTTAAACCCCTAGAATTTAACCGCGAAAAATACGAAACAACATTTTCACTTTTTCCTTCCTCCCGTTCCAAAATGCCGGACACCGGTTCCCGCGCCGGTGCGGACAAAGGCAAAAAGTGTGGATGTCTGCATAAAAACAGGGGGGCGCCCCTTGGGCTCCTGTTTTTGGTGCGGACAAGCGCCGCACTTTTCTCTTCCCGTGCCCAATTCACAGACGGCAGTCCTTATCGGGGGTGCAAAGGCAAAAGCGGGGATGTCCGCGATAAAACAGGGGGCGCCCCCTGGGCTCCTGTTTTGATCACGGACAAGCGCCGCGCTTTTGTTTTCGGGAGCAACCGCCGTAAGGACGGCTGCCTGTGAAAGCCTACTTCCTCGCGGAAAGCGACCAAATTAACGCGCTGGCTACGGAAGTCTGGAACAATCTGGGTTCAGGCTTTACCCATGATGTTTATGCGGATGCCCTGGAAATGGAGTTTGCAGAAAACGGCATTCCCTTTAAGCGCAATGTTTCCGTTCCCATTTATTACAAAGACAAACTGCTCCCGCATTCCTACACCGCCGACTTTACCGTGCACGGGAAAATTATCCTATGCATAAACGCTAAAACAAAAATCATAGAAAGAACCGAACGCGAAATAATTACCATGCTGCAAGCAAGTAGGCTGCACCTCGGTATATACCTTAACTACACCCACAAGGGCGTAGTGGCTAACCGCGTGGTTGTGGGCTCTAAATTTATCACCTGCGAATCCATAAAGGAGACGGCATGAGCGCGACAAAAACCGGACGCCTTACACACGATGTTTTTGCCTGCGCGCAAAAGGTGTTTGCCGAATTAGGATCGGGCGGCGACCTGCAAGCCTACAAAGAATCCTTATATGCGGAGCTTTCAACCTGCCCGTACATATCGGGGTTGGAGCGCAATCCGCGGCTTGCCGTGTTTTACAAGGGTAAACAGCTTGCACATACAGTTAGCGCCGACTTCAAAATCATCAACAGGAACGATATAGGCCTTGTCTACGTTGTATTGTTAAAACAGGTCAGCCCTTCCATGCAATTGGAGTTTATCAAACTGTTATACGCCACCGGCTGCAAGGCGGCGGTAATTTTAAATTTCGGAAAAGCCGCCCCCGATTTTTCAAGGGTGTATGTACCGGAGGAGGTAACAATTAATAATTAACAATTGATAATTAACAATTTTAAGAAATTATAAATTGAAAATTGATATAGAAATTGAAAGTAAGGAGTTTGAGAAATTAACAATTAATAATTGATAATTAACAATTTTAAGAAAGTGTGAAGTGAAAATTGATAGCGAAGCATATTTGATATTTGTTAATTGTCAATTGTACATTGTGAATTATTAATTGTACATTGTTAATTGTACATTGTTTGAGTCCATTAGTTGGGGCCGTCCGTACTCGTGATAAGAAAGCGGACAGCCCCGATTTAAGGAAACCCGCCATAGAGCGGGTTACAATATAAGTCTACTAAAAATAGACGAAAAAATTAGGGGGACTTTTTAATATGAAAAAGTCGAAATTGTTTTTAGTTGGAATGATAGCCGTATTAGCGGCATCATTGGTTTTTCTCGCTTGCGAAAACCCGGCGGGCCCGAAAGGCGACAAGGGCGATCCCGGCGACGCCGCTACAAACGCACAGAAAGAGCAGTTGGCAACTTACGGTTTTACATTCGGTAATCCGGTGCATAACGTTGTCGGGCGTAACGCGACATGGGCGCCTACCGTAACCGGCGCTCCATTGGCTCGTTTCGCGGACACGGCTCTTGATAGTCCGTTGGCTCTTACAGTTACTGGTAAAATAATCGTTGTTTATGGTCGCAAACAGTCGGTTTCCTTCCCTGTTAGTGCAAGCACTACAGCAGCCCAATTCAAAACCGCATTCAACTTTGCAACCGGAAGGGGCGGGTTTGGCGGTGTAACACTGGATTATGTTCTTGTCCCCGGTGGCGGTACTACCAATAAGGCTATACAGATTAGCGGCCTTGCGAACGAACTCATAATCGTTGGTACCGGGTCGTCCAATGAGGATGTTACAATACTCTTTGGTGCATCGAATCTCCAGACTGTTAGCGCATTTGAGTATGGCACTGCCGGCCTTGACCGTATAACCACCCTGCCCATCAAGGCGGCGCTTAAAGACACCTGGACAGTTCCGCTCATTACCTCCAAATTGACACATTTAACAAGCACTCCGGTTAAGCTGACTCTTGACAACCACGAATTCCTAATTCCTAACCAAACGGATTTAACCACAATTGCCGACACAGTGCAAGCGGAATTGATTAGTGATAAGGTTATTGATCAATGGTATAAGGTAACAGTTCTCGGCATAACCGACTATACCGGAGAAGGACTTATCTTTACAGCCGATAAAGAAGGCGAAAAACTGACCCCCTCCTCGGCCTTTATACCGGCGTTTAGCGATTTTGACCTTACCTACGGGTACAATTTTTATACATGGCACAAGTCGGTAGGCGTGATTACGAATGCCGGTTCAGGTACTGATACGCAAACCGTATTTACCCTCGCTTCAGCCACAACTAATTTGAATACCGATAGCATTACCATAAGCTATAAAGACCCGTCAAACCCGGACTCTGACACGCTTACAGATACCACCGTGTTACCCCTAAAAACGGGTGCTGCTTTTGCTACTACCGATATTAACACCACTTTGACAAACGCTACTTTGGGAGCCACTGTTACAATAACAGCGCCCGCAGGCGGTTACGGTGGTACTTCAGTCTTCAATGTAACGGCATTCGGCGGCGGCGCCACTGCCGCGCTTTCCACTACTACACCAGGGGAGGCGAAGACAGGCGTGGTAACAGGTAAACCTGATACATGGGAAATCATTCTGGTTGGCGGCGGTGATAGCACCAACCTTCTGCCGACACGGACATCCAAGGTAACGTTTGCAATTACAGGCAGCGTGCTTCCCGGTAGTTATGGCCCTGTTTATATTCCGCAGGGCGCTTCAATGACCGATATAACGGGCAAGGTTAATACTTCTCTTACTGGCCTTTTACTAAACTATTCAGCAACTGAGACAACCCCAGGAAGATTAATCACTATTTCAAACACAACCTTTACCCCAGGTTCTACGGCATTTGCCGCAAATGGAAACAATGGTGTTGCCGCAGATGTTGCGGCACAGTAATTAACGTGCCCGTCCGGCGCACCCTAGCCGGTAAACGTTACGCGCCATGCGGCGCGTAACGTAGGCGCCGCCCGAAAGGGCGGCGTTAATGCAAGCCTCCGCTCATTGCGGGTAAGGGCTTCGCCCTTGCTCTGTAAGGAAATTCATTGTACGTGTGCGGCGCAAGACGCCGCACTGCGGGTAACGCGGTGGGGGGGCTTCTTTTATCAATTGTTAATTTTTAATTTTTAATTGTTCTTGCGTTATGTGCCAGAGGCGGCGTGCGGTTTATGTGGCGTGTGCGGTGTGCAGCTTTTGCAAATAGTTAATAAAGCGCAAGAAATATTTTTTCTGTAGCTCACTTGACCAAGAGCGTATACCATTGAATAACACAGAAAAACAGCGGTAGCTGTTTCCCCCATTCGTACTAGTTTTCCCGAACAAATACATCCTTCGCGGGGCGAATAAGCAACTGTGTGCCCAAAAAGGTGACTGTAGCAAGCGTGAGCGAAAGGGAAAATATTTTTGCGCTTAACTGCCGATAAAATCTGCACACCATTTTGTCTTACAAACCGCACGCCGTTTTTGTAGATAAGGCAGGAATGGGAGAGCTTGGAGCGGAGTCTTGCCGGTGCCAGGCACCTTTTTTATTAGGAATGAATTATGCGTAGAAACGCCCCAATTGATTTTGTTAACAGTTTACAGATAGGCGATCTTCTCTGCGGTAATGATATTACAAATATTGTCCATAGTAAAAATGTTTTTGCCGTTACGCGACTTTCACTTTGGCTTGTAAGGCTTTGATTGTTTTCAGGGGTAAGCCAGACGCTTTAGCAATTATATCTATACCAACACCTAGATTAAGAAGGTTTTTGGCCATTTCTTTTGCTTTTTTGATTTCACCCTGCTCAACAAATTTGTCCGTGTAATAATCCAATTTTTCCTCTAGCATAATATCCCCTTCCGCCAATTCTTTATATTGGCTAAACAATTCCTTATAAAGACGTTCCATTCCTCGAACAAGGCCTTCAACATCTTTCCCGTCTATTTGCCCTTTCTTGTTAAGGTTGCCAACAGCACCTAACAACTCGTCAAGCAATGCTTTTAACTGATCGGATAGCTTTTTAAGCTCGTCTCCATTCTTGACTTTTTGCACCTGCCGCCGCATTTTTAACACACAGAATGGTAGCAAAAGGGCTAAACCCTGCTTTTCAAGTTCACTAACACTGTGATCCAGTAAGTTAAAGGTATCTACTTTGTAATCATACCATGTTTTATCGGGAAATCGCAAGCGCAAAGTTTGCTGCTTAGGTATCTTTTTTGAGCCTTCAAAGTAAACTATCCGCACTTGCGGGAACTCAATAGTCCGAATGTTGCCGGTGGTCTTTTTCTGCAATATTCCCGCCTCAAAACCATACCGGAATATCCTAATCATCATATCGGCATCAAAATTAATTTGCGCCTCAATTTGATATGTAACGCCGTTAATCCTTAAAACCGTATGAGGTTTTTTAAATCTTCATTCACGGTTTCTTTATCTAGGTAGGTTATCTCGCTGTCTGGTGGATATTTGGTACTGAAAAGTCCATTGATAAAAGAGATAACCGCTTTATTTGACAGATGCAAAAGGTCTTTAAAAAGAAGATCAAAAACCTTGGCGGTTGTTCGCTTTGGCTGGGGCTTCTTTGTTATTTTTTTAGCCATGCCTTATTGTCGGTGGTTTCGTACAAAGTTAATAGTATGGTTCTCAATCTGTAGTAACCCATATTAATGAACTACTGCGCAGCAGAGCTACGCAGTATCAACTTTGCTTTTGTTCCAATCTTCATTGTTGACACAAAAGCAAAGTTGTGATGGATACATTTGTTCGGGTTAACTGGTACGAGTGGGGGAAACTGCTTTCGCAGTTTTTCTATGTTCTTAAATGTTATGCTCTCTTGTATAGGAAACAGTTGTACGTGTGTTTTGGTTTAACACCGAAGATCGCAGCAGAGCTGAGCGGTATTAAACCGAAACACGGACAATAAAATATCTAGATCGGGACTTCTTTACCCTGCCCACGATGAACTTGCCGTAATAGGGGATAGCGTATAAGGTGGTATACTGGCAGACCAACCAAGCATGGCGCGTAACACGCAATGAGCGGAGCTTCTTTTATCAATTATCAATTGTTAATTGATCTTCCCCGTGTTAGCGTCAAATGCGTTTTTTCTGCCTTTGTCAGAACGGCGGCGTGCGGTTTTTGTGGCGTGTGCGGTGTGTAGCTTTTGCAAATAGTTAATAAAGCGCAAGAAATATTTTTTCTGTAGCTCACTTGACCGAGAGCATATACCATTGAATGACACAGAAAAACAGCGGTAGCTGTTTCCCCCATTCGCACCAGATACCACGAACAAACATATCCTTCACGGGGCGAATAAGCAACTGTGTGCCCAAAAAGGTGACTGTAGCAAGCGTGAGCGAAAGGGAAAATATTTTTGCGCTTAACTGCCGATAAAATCTGCACACTGTTTTTGTCTAACAAACCGCACGCCGTTTTTTGTAGATAAGGCAGAAAAAAATGTATTTGGAGCGAGGGTTATGGGTTCTGCGAGCGGCTTGCCTTATCGTACTAATCTCGAAGTTCCAAAAGCACCTCTGCATCTGCAGAAGTATTCAGCCAAAGGGTTTTTGTATTACAGACCGCACGCCGCTTTTGTGTTAAAGGCAGAAAAAAATATATTTGGAGCGGTAAATGCCGAAAATATTGTTTACAGCTTGTGTTCCAAGCTCAAAAACTGTGCCTGGCACCAAATTTCAATTTGTGGTTAAAAGTAAAATTGCTGGCAAGCGCACTAATTTTGGAACTGGCTCAATTGTTAATTGTTAATTATCAATTGATTTTCCGTTATGTGCCAGAGATGGCGTGCGGTTTGTGTGGCGTGTGCGGTGTGCAGCTTTTGCAAATAGTTAATAAAGCGCAAGAAATATTTTTTCTGTAGCTCACTTGACCGAAAGCAGTAGCATCTTCTGTATTCTCTATGTTAGCGTCAAAGGCGTTTTTTCTGCTTTTGCTATATAGGCGTCTGGGCGGTAAAAGGTTCCAGTGTGACGCATATTGCGTCATGCGGATTAATAAGCCACTGGTGATCAAAAAAAAGATGGCGTTCCGATAGCACCATGCGGAACACTGGGTTCTTTTACCGCCCAGATATTTTTGTGTTAAAGGCAGAAAAAATGTATTTGGAGCGGTTATTAAAACTTCTCGCCGTAATACACACCGGCCCACTCCCAGCGTCCGTGAATGTCAGGGTCTAGAGGAAAGTAAATTTTGCGGAAGTAGAAATACCAGATTGGGGTAAACTGCGACCAGCCCCAAGTACGCAGGTAGGCTTCGTTTGCGTTGGAGTCGTTGCTTAAATTGTCGGCGTAGTTGAGTTTGCCGGCTCCCCCAAAAGAGGAAATGTTAAATTCGGCAATTCCGGCTTCATCGCTGCCGGCCTGCGCCCACGAGCGGGCAAAGAAATTTACGCGGGCGCGATACTGCCAAAGCTGCCATGTACTGCCGTTATCCAGCGCTCTTTTTACCGCGTCCACAAGGGCGCCAAGGCTTTCAAATGTCCAGTTTTTGGCAGAATTGTTAAAATCTACCATTTGCTTGGCATAGGAGTACGCGTCGGGGAAGCCCGGCACTAAATTGCCGTAATAAGGCAAAAAGCTCCTGTAGGCGACAATGGCGCGTGACCATTCACCAACTTCCTCGTACATCCGACCCAGCATGAACCACGCCGTGCCAATATCAATATCATCGGGGAAGCGGTTAATCAATTCTTCGTAGTAGCGTATTTTTTGCTCGGGTTTATCCTCTATGTCAATTAAATGTTTTAAGCAGACCAAATGCACGGAAGCGCCCTGGACAATAAGATCGCTGTAATTATTTACTATCAAATTAAAATACATAGCGGCGACAGGAAACGCCTGCTGCATTTCGTAACCAAAAGCCGTCATGAATAAATAATAGGTGTTAAACGGATCATCGGGGTGTACGGCAACCCATGATGTAAGAAAATTAACAAGGCGCGCCCAGTCTTTAGAATTTTTGTATTCGTTGGCAATTTCACGGACAATGGAAAAACGCTCTTCATCGTCATTATCTTTAGATAACAACGTAAAAAGATTTGAAAGTATCTCCTTTTCTTGTTTTGTGCCGTTTATGTAATACGGATCGGGATAGCGGGTGTCATCGACTTTACTGCCGCACATAATAAGAAATACAAGCGTTAAAAGCCAAACCGGAGATATTTTTCTAAAAAAACGAAGCGCACTCATTCCAATTAATTCCGTCTAAAAACCTTTGACCTTAACCCATATTAAGGCTAGAATTCACCAATGCAAGAAAACAAAAACGGAAAAATCCTATCCCTTATCGTTCTTATATTTGGTGTCATCCTAATGCTGTTAGGAAGCCCTTTTCTGATAAGCGGAATCTCATCCTCATTACCATTGCTAATTTCAGGGTCTTTCCTGCTTATCATTATCGGCGTATTTTGTTCAATTCTTGCGATTAAGCTAAAGAAGCGTTCCCTATATATGTTTTTTTCGGTCTTTTTCATACTGTACGGTCTTTACCTGCTGCTCCACACGCTTAATGTCATTCATACCCCCTTTAATAAAAGTTGGCCTATCGTATCTATATTTGCCGGTCTTGCCCTTATGCCCGCCGGAAGGCACCGTTACGGTCACATCCGCCCCGTTTTTATGATTCCGGCGGCCTCGTTAATCGTTTTAGGCGCGTTTTTAATGATTTTTGCCCTGCATTTAGTACCGGTTTCTTTTAAACAATTCATAATCCAATGGTGGCCTGTAATAATATTCATTGCCGGTATCATGCTTGTTCTACTTTCAATTAGCGGTAAAAAGGATGAAGTGTCAGATAAACTGGAATAGCACTAAAATTTATAAATTTCTACAAACTTGTTCGTGTATTTTGTGTGGTTTGCGGTTGAATTTCTCATTTTTGGCTTTGCTTTTGGCATTGTCATTGCCACTATATAGTTGCAAAAGCAGGCCGCCCCCGCGCGAAATGCCCATTGCGGTTAAACATGCCGTTGTGGACGTGCCCTCTCCGCAGGAAGTTCAAAAACAGCAGCCTCTGTACACAAGCGGAATTTCAGGATATGTTCGCGTTATGGTGGAAGAAGGCACGCTGGAGTCGCTGCATTCCACGTTGGATTTTTTGGAACAAAACGGTATTAAGGACAATGAATTCGGCCGCGTTATGGCTTATATAAGCGGTGTGTTCATCAAAGAAATTTATGGCGAGGACATTGTTCAATTAAAGATTCCCGATCCGCCCCGTACACAAAACTATACAAAAATAATAAATGACGCTTTTGCGGGCAGCTACACAAAACCTTCAATTTATTCGGCGGACTATCTTGAATATACCCTGCCGTTTTTAACATTCATCAGGGATAAAAACCAAACAAATTACAGTTATGCGTTAGAAGATTTACTGGAAGCTGAAAAAATAAATCCCAAAGGTGTTATGGCCTTGTATTTTTTAGGCTATGCCCACGAAAATTTAGGCAGGGCGGAAGCGTCAATAAACGCATACAACAGGGCGATTGCGTTATACGCCGATTGCTATCCGGCGGTGTTGGGCATAACGCGCATTTTGCAGAGTGCCGGAGAGTATCAAACCGCGATACAAATGCTGGAGGGTATTGCGCAGCGCTTTCCCCAGAATATTTTAATTAAACGTCAGCTTGCATCATCATATTACAATATGCACGAGTGGACCAAAGCAAGCAAGGTGTTAAACGAAACACTGCAGCTTTTTCCGCACGACAGCGAACTTCTGCTTATGCAGTCGCGTGTGGAGCTGGAAAATATGCGTTATGCGCAAGCCAGAATGTTACTGGACAATTACGACGAAGAATTTTCGGAAACAAGGGACTCCCGTTTTTTTCGTGCGCGGCTTTTCAACGAAGGCTTAAAAGACAGGGAAGGCGCTATAGGTATTCTGCGCTTCCTTAACAAATCGCAGCCAAATGACTTTGAGGTTCAGCTTTATTTAACAAGGATGCTTTTGGAATCCGAAAATTCAGGCGAAGCCGAAGAAGGCCGCAAAACATTACAACAGCTTTTATACTACGGCGGCGGGTATGACACAAAAGACGCTCCGTTTGAAGTGCTTGAACTTGCCGCCAAGGACGCGATCCGGCGGCAGGATTGGCAAGAAGCACAGAGCTATCACCAGCGTATACTGCCGCAGCGCCGCGAATCCGCCGACTTGTTAGACGCTTTTTCGATAGAGATGGGACTTGGTAATAAAAATGAAGCGTTGAACTTTGCCCGCGAGCTGCGCGAAAGGTTCCCCGGAAACGAGGAAGGAACCATCGCCTACATTACAGCACTTATTGATTTAAAGAGCCGCCGCGACGAAGCAACGCGCCTTATAGCCGCAAGGCTGGGGCAGTTGGTATCCGGCGCGTACAAAAGCCGCTATTATTTTTTACGCAGCCGCCTCCGTGTTTCAGGCGACGACATACTTGCCGATTTACGCGCCGCTTTATTTGAAAACCCGCGCAACACCGACGCCATAAAAGCGCTTGTTACCCTATACGATAACCGCGGCGACGACACCCGCGCCGTCTACTACCTCCGCCAAGCGCTCGCCCTCGCGTCTAAAGACAACGACCTGCAAAAATACCGCGCCAAATATGCGGACAAGTTGTAACACAGCTTATGCAGAAAAATGTTTTAGTGTTGGAAGAATATTTCAACCAAGCTGTCAAATCCAACGGTATGTTTATTATCCCGCCTTATCAAAGGGCTTATAAATGGGGCGTGCCGAACAAGAACATAAACGGCGATTGCATGGTAGGAATCTTAATAAAAGACCTGCTGGAATCATTTGAAAAATCAGTAAATACTGAATACTTCATTCAAGGCATCACCGTTTCAAAAGACAATGGAAATATAATACTCATCGACGGACAACAGCGGACAACAACATTATATCTTTTGTTAAAATATTTAAATTACGAAAAGATAACTGATATACGAATAAAATACGAAGTACGAACAACATCGGACGAAGTGCTTATGGAAAGCACAATAGATAACGATGGTAAACTTTGTTTTATAGAAAAACCTGGCACCGATTATGGTTTGCAGGATATATTTTATTTTAAGAAAGCTGTCCAAACATTTCACAATATTATTATTAATTATTCTAATAATAAAAATATAGATTTCAAGATATTAAAGGAAAAAATACTCATCTTTGTACTAAAAAATGTTAAGTTATTCTACATTGAAATTGATAATAAGAATGCGACAAAAATATTTTCCATGTTAAATGGTCAGAAAGCCATTATGAAAGATGACGAACTTATAAAAGCGGATTTGTTCAGCAAAGCGCTACGGCAGAACCTTAGTCAAAAAAATGAATGTGAAATAGACAATATTCGCAGCCGGTATGCAAGAGAATGGGATAAATGGCTGTATTGGTGGAATAAGAGAAAAGTAAAAGAATTTTTTAATAATACGAATAGCATGGGATTACTATTAGAATATTACTATAAGATTAATTCAAACAGCTGTTCAAAACCGTATAATTATACGAACTTTTCTGATGATTTCATCTCAAGAGAAAATCCCAAAATATTATTTAATAAGATCCGTGCCCTTCAAAAGACATTCGAGGCATTATATAACGAAGTTGAAGTATATAATTTATTAGGGCTTGCCTTAAAAACCAATGAAAACAAAGAAACGGCACTGCGCTACTTTATAGAAAATAAAAATAACAAAGAAGCGCTAAAAGAATACGCAAAATGGATTCTTGTTACAACGCATGAAAATATCATAAATAATAGAGAAAGCGAGATGCAAAGCGACGCCCGTAATGTGTTTGATAATTTAAATGCCGCAGAAGTTTATGGCGAAAATAACGATGCGGCTTTAAAACAATTACTTAGAAAAAATGTAGAACTTGACACAAAACTGGAACGCAAATTTGATTTTTCTTTATATGGCAGCAAATCACTGGAACATATTTTTCCAAAGGCATGGGAAAAAGAAGCGTATTCAAAGCTAAGATTCGATGCCGCCGAAGATTATTCTGTTAATTCAATCGGTAATCTTGTTTTGCTGAAATCGAAAGATAATTCATATTTTGGTGCATTATCCTTTGAAGAAAAGAAAAAAAAGTATTTCGACATGGAAAATGTTGTATGGAGTTTAAAATTATTACATTCTGTTGCTATATTTTCAAAATATGACAAATGGGATGAAGAGTCAATAAAAGAAAATCAAAAAGATTTCTTATCAGAATTTAACGAATGTTACGGGGTAAATAAAGTTATAGATTATGCAAACAAAAACAAAAATACAGCAAATAACTAAACTGGAAAGCGGAAAAACATATTCAATTTCAGAGTTGTTTATAAAGAAAAGAAAAATCATAATACCGGATTTACAAAGAGATTATTGCTGGGGCGATAGAAAGCACGGGAGCAGCAGGACATCTGAACTTGTCGGCGGTTTCTTTGATAACTTGCTGGATCTTTCAAAAACAGACGAGGAGCTGCAAATAGGTATGCTTTATGCCTACGAAAACCCGCAAAACTATATTTATTTGTGCGATGGGCAGCAGCGTATAACAACACTGTATTTAATCATGGGTATTCTATACCGTGAATTGCGTGATAAAAAAATAAAAAGCATACTTATATCCGATTTTGAGTTAAGCAATGATAACAGAGACGCACGGTTACAATACGCGATAAGGGAAATAACGTTGTATTTTTTAAGCTCTTTGGTTTTTGACTATTTCCTTGACACAGGTAAGAAAGTAAATGATGTCAAAAAATCGGAATGGTATTTTGATGACTATGAACAAGACCCTACCATCCAAAGCATGATAAGCGCAATGAGAATAATTGACGAAAAAATTTCAGGGATATTAAGAGAAGGCAGGAGTGTATTAAGACAGTTTGCGAATTTTATAGTCAGCAAAGTTAAATTCTTTTATTTTGATATGAAAAATCGCCGGCACGGCGAAGAAATGTTTGTCCTTATCAATACAACAGGCGAACCCCTAACAGTCGGCGAGAATTTAAAGCCAATTCTTCTGGGAAAAGAACAAGATAAGGATGAGTTAAAACGTTTAAGTGATATTTGGGAAAAATGGGAAACATGGTTTTGGAAGAACAGAGATGCCAAAGAACACGAAGCGGATAACGGAATGAATGATTTTCTTGAGTGGTGTATAAAGATCATCTACCGTAAAGATTCGGTCGATTTATTTAAAGATATAAAAGGATTGTCAAAAAGCACAGGCCATAATGCCGTTGTATCAGAAATCGACAAATATTTCGAAATTCTAAAAAAACTAATAACGATTCTTGGAAAGAACGCACAACTTCAGCAGCAGTTTATATTTGTAAACGGTAAGAAAAAAGATAAAATAGACAGCATTATTGATTTACGAAATCTGACCGAAGCGGAAAAAAATAATATATTACTGCCGCTGCTTTTCTTTATGTCAAAGATAAAAGATATAAATACAGATAACGGCGAAGAAATTTACCAATTTACACGGCGGCTTAGAAAAAACTTTTTCGACAATCATAATGGCAGGTTGAAACACCAGAAACGGATCGTTAATTATGTTGATTGGCGCTATGTTATACAAATTATTGCTAAAAAAAACACTTTAGAGGAAATGCTAACATTCAGGCCCTATGTCAAAGCTAAACTTACGCCGGTAGAGAATGTAAAAGATAATTCCGAAAAATGGTATAATTATGATATGAAAATAACAAAACGATTAAAAGATAAAGGTTATCAAAAGGAAGTTGAAGAATTTGAAGACAATCCTGACTTTATGGGCGATATTTCACCACTGTTTAAAATAGCAAATCAGAATATAGAAATTAAAAGATTACAGTCGTTTTATAATATCTATAAGCGTTTGCAGAACAATGATTACGGTATTTTCTATAATAATGATGAAATAAAAAACAGGTTTGACATACTAACCATTTTAAAAGGTCAAAAATGGTATCATGGTTCAACACAATATACGGGTTACTGTATGCTTACACGACAGCAGGGAGTTTCATTTCATAATGAATGGTTTTTTGATGTTTGGAAACTTTTTCCCAAATGTAAGTCGGCCGCCGTCTTGAATTATGAATTAAAAAGGAGAATTAGAAATTGCTTTAAAGAATACTGCACAAAAAAAGATATTGATAAAATAATGTGCGGCAACATTCAAGAAGTTAATCCATACACCATTGTTATGATATGGCTTATTCTTGAATTTATTAAAGACAACAAATTCAAAGACCGTTTTTCATATTCGAATTATAAATGTATTTCCTGTTTTTGGAACATTGATTATAATTTAATAAACGAAACGTTGGATAATTCCCAAGCCGGAAAATATCAACTTGGCAATCTGAAATTAGGAACAAGCTATGCTGATAACCGAAGCGGACTCAATTATTTGTCGTACCGTCTAATGAAAGAACTACACGATAAAAAAACAAAAATAACAGCCGAAGAAATAGACGCCAATACTAAACAATATGTAGACTTGCTGACCCGTGAATTGATCCTAAATCCGACGGCAAGCTGACCCAATGCGGGCAGCAAAACAGCCTGTTTTTTCGTTGATTTTTTACTTGAAAACCTAAATATGCTATGCTAGAATAACAAAATCTTATTTTAGAGAGGTAGAATTATGGCCTATAAAATTACAGACGAATGTGTAAATTGCGGCACCTGTAAGGATGAGTGTCCGTCCGATGCGATTATCGAGAAAGACGGAAAATGCTGGATTGATCCTGACAAATGCGCAGATTGCGGCACCTGTGTGGATGAATGTCCCAGCGAAGCAATCAAGGAAGTATAAGCCACGGCGTTTATCTTCTACGAAGAAAGGGTCAAGGCAGTCCTCTGTCTTGGCCTTTTTTTATTTTTACCCATTGCGAATATAGCGGGACAGCAAAATGATGGCGCTTTGCCGTTAATATCAAGGCTCAATCCCGAGCGTGATGTTGTTTTCAAGCAATTTCTTGACGATGTAGAACAAGGCAGGCAGGCGGTCCGCCCCCCGAAAGCAAACATGGGCGCGCAAAAAATCACCGAATCCCTTTCTATATACACCTACAAACCGTCTACCGCCGACGAATTTCTATATAAACCCACCGGCGAGGATTCTTTTTTACGTTTGGCTGCCCGTTGCAATATTCCTATTGAAACAATAGCCACGCTAAACCGTATTGAGGGCAACCCGCGCTTTCCGGTAAGGGATTTGATGCTTTTGCCCACAATACGAGGCATCTTTTTGCCCGATGATCCGCAAAGCGATCTGGAGCGGCTTATTGCCTCCACGCGCGGCGAGGATGCCGGGGTGCCCATCGTAATCAATCTTCCCGATGGAAAACATCACTTTCGTTTTATTCCCGGAGACGAATGGACGCCTAACGAAAGGGCATTTTTTCTAAACCCCGGAATATTCCGCTTTCCGTTGGCGCATTATGTGCTTACAAGCAATTTCGGACCGCGCCGCAGCCCGATAAGCGGGAAAAATTCCGTGCACGCCGGCATGGACCTTGCCGCACCCGCCGGAGCCAGTGTTTTTGCCGCCGGAGCTGGAATTGTAACCGAAATAGGCGAAAGCCCCGTATACGGAAAATTCATAGTAATTACGCATAACAATCTATGGACTACGCTTTACGGCCATTTATCAAACATCGAAACCACCTTGCAAAAACCTGTTAAAGCCGGTACAATTATAGGCAACGTTGGTTCAACAGGGCTTTCGACCGGCCCGCACCTTCACTTCGAAATGCGCCAAAATGGCAAAGCGCAGGATCCGGGCCGATACTTGGGCGGAGCAAAAACGCAATGACTAGAATAAAAGTGGCTATATTTATCGCCGTGCTTTCCTTCACATTTTCTTTAAAAAATGAACTTCAAGCCGAAAATGTCCGGGTGCAAATAATAGGAAATTTGGAAGTGTCCGGCGAAAAACCGGAAGGAATATCCGTCTCTCTTTTTTATACCGATTCCGCCTTAATCCAACTTAACGAAAACAACCGGTTTATCCGCGGCGTGGAGCTGGAACTTACGGCGCCGCAAAACTGGATCTCCAATCAGGGGAGTTTGGCCTTCGCCGTATACTCTGAATTAGACAAAGTGCCGAAAACCGGTACCGCCGATCTTCAATGCAAGCGCATTATTTTTCAGCCCATACCGGCGAAAATTCAAAGCGCGTATCAAATTCCGCTGCGGTTAAAATCTGGTCTGCGCAGCAGCCCTTTTGTTACCGTGCATAGCGAGGCGGTTTCCCCAAACTCTTTTCCAGTCGTATACAGGATTGTGCCCATCGTAAAAGGCTTAAACGAAGACGTGGAACGAATGCGCTTTTCGCTTAATGTTAAACCGGTTTTTAGTGACGAGGGGGCTGTGCGTATAATAATTCGTTATCCTGAAAATTTAACAGGTGCGCCAATATCGGTATTAATTGATGATACGCTTGTCGAGAACCCCGCTGCGGAACAGTTAATAAGGGAAGGCGAGCATCAACTTAGCGTTATTTCCAGCGATTACCGCAACGAAAACCGCCGTTTTATTGTGGAACGCGGCAAAAGTCAGGAAGTTTCTGTTTTACTACACGATCTTACGCCGTTTTTTATTTTTGAAGCCCCGGCAAATGCGCAAATTTTTTTGGATAACAATCATTTGCCCTCTGTAAGCGCCCCGCTTGCCGTCGAGCCGGGCACACACGAAGTTCGTATTCAGCTTAGCGACTATACCATTCTCAAAACCATCAATGTACAAAAGGGCAAAACCTACCGCATAGCGTATACGGTAGACATGGAAGTTATTGAGGAATGAAAATGACAAGGGAACACCGCCGAATTCAACGGCGTGCGGTATAAGCTGGATGCCATAATCGGCGGCGCCGGAGCTTCTAGATCAACCGGAAGTGTTAAATTTTCCTTGCTCCCTGTTACCCAGTTGCTTAAAGTCATTAATTACCTGCGTCCATGTAGCGTGACACATTGTAGGCGCTTTTTCCTTATAAAACTCGTTCCGTCCGAGCATGGTAAATACTCCAAAAACATTTGCCATGTTTTGATTCTCCTGACCATCCCGTATATTTTCGGGGTGTTCGGTGGCATAAAACAGGTGCCCCAGCTCATGGGCAACATGGACACGAAGCTGCCGCAAATCCAGCTCGGGAGAGATAGCAATACCATATCTATTGGGCCACGACAGACCAACACCATCTTTTGTGGTTGTCTCACCTTTTGGCATTGCTTTCCACTCAATTCTAAAAGATGGTTTACCGTGTTTTTCCCTGATGTGTAGTTCCAAAGCCCTCATTATAGAGGCCAAATGCTGCAATCTAACAGTCTCATAGAATTCTTCAAAAACAGGCAAGAATTCATCGAGTTTAGCTTTATCAACCTTTAATTCACTGGCGATGGTAGGTAGTTTGTCCTCTGTAAGTTTGAATTCTGACATTTTTTAGTCCCTTGGTTCGTCTCGTTTCCAAACCCCGGACAAAAATGCCCCAACTAGAGTTTCATATTGCCTCTCAATATCCATGTCTCCTGACGAAAAAAACACCTCGGGGTTATACATCGCCTCTTTTAAGGCATCAATCCTGGACGGTCTGTCAGACACGTTGAATTTTTCAAACATGTCGTCCAGTATCTTTCGGGAGCCGCACTCCCGAATAGCCCCAATCATGGGCATCCTTTCCTCTGCATTTGCCATTGAAACAGCCTCCAAAAATAGCTTTATATACGTTCATTTCTCGCCTTACGCAAAGACATAATCAACCACCCAAAATGCCCCTAAATTTGACCTAAAAACGAGTCGTTTTGACATACTTCAAAGTTTTCCTACAGTTAAAACTTATGCCTTGCGTAATATGAGTTTATGATAAAAACATTTTATATCCATTAGAAAAATTCCGCAATATCCCAATTGGTTTGACACAGAAAAATGCGGTTACTTGACCACAAACGGCTTTGCAAATACGATGTTAATAACGGGATGTTGCCTAGTGGCTATGGCACTTGCTTTGGGAGCAAGACTTCGCGGGTTCGAGTCCCGCCGTCCCGAATTACTCAAAAACCTTAACGGGAATGTTTTGAAAGCCGTTTAACTCCAACTTTTCTTTTAATACTTTTTCACGGGCGTTAAGGCTTTCCAGCGGCAGTTGCGCACAAACAGGATCGTGCGGGCTGGGACGCGCCTTGCCGTAAATTTGCACGCATTTTATATTGCCCGTCTCTGCCAACTGAACAACAAAATCGCACCACGCGGATATTTCTGTATCCGAAGGAGCTTCGGAATTGACGGTGCAATGCATGGTTTGAATTATAAACGGGGCGATCCCTGCAAAAGCTTTTATATTTTTTGTCAACTGCTCAAACGGAATGTTAGAAGCATCTATTTTGTTGTACCAGTATTCTGTTCCGGCATCGATCTTTACCCATAGCATAACACCGCCGGAACGCACCGCTTTGGTCAGAAAATTAAATGTTTCCCCTTGAATAAAACCTGTCGCGTTTGTAATAACAACAATTTCAGCGTTAGGCGCTCTTTTATTACGTATCTTTATAACTTCATCTAACGCGCTTGGAAAATCTTTTGACATTGTAGGCTCGCCATTACCGGAGAAACAAATATCTTTTATGGGAATACCTTGTTTAAAAGCTCTCGTAATTGCCTCATCAAGTTTAGCCTTCATATCAGAAAGTAGAAATTTATTTTCATGATGGAAATCAAAAACTTCGCAGTATGGACAATCAAACGAGCAAACTTTTTTTTCCGTCCATAAATTTATTCCGATAGAAAGACCGTCCGATCTTCTTGAAAATACGGGATAAACTATCAAACCTTCCTCCCTGCTGCGGTGGTTTTCTACACCGCCGGCATAATTTTCTGTTTGTATTTTTTTACATACCGATAAGAATTCGTCCATTTCATTATCTGTACCTATGCTTACACGGACAAAATCTTTTATTCGATCCTTTTTGAAATGACGCACTATAATATTATTTTCGCGCAGTTTGTTGAATACCGCCTCTCCAGATGATCCCGGCGCTTTAATAAGGATAAAATTTGCCGACGAAGGAACAACTGTCCAGCCGTTTACGCGAAGCTCGGACGAAATTCTTTCGCGTGTCCCAACAATTTTTTTTATAATGTCATCGTAATAAGCGGCATCACGAATTCCGGCGGCAGCTCCGGCCTGCGCAATTCTGTCTAGTGTGTAAGAATTAAAAGAATCGCGAATGGATTCCAATGCCCGAATTTGTTCTTTCGCACCAATTGCAAAACCGGCGCGTAAACCGGCAAGACTTTCTGATTTTGAAAGTGTATGAATTGTTAGAATGTTGGGATGGTCTTTTATAAACGGAACAACGGACTGCGCCCCAAATCTATAGTATGCTTCGTCAACTATAACGATGTTGTCTTTTTGATATTCCGCAACAGAGAGTATTTCCTTTGCGCTTAACGCTTTTCCGGTTGGGGCATTAGGATTGGGAAAAACAACACCGGAGGCTTTGGTAAAATAATCTTTAACATCAATAGAAAAATCATCTGTAATACCTATTTGTTTGTATTTTATATTCCAGAGGGCCGCATAAACCGGATAAAAGCTGTATGTTATATCAGGGAAAAGAAGCGGCGGCATACCCGGCGTATTCTGTGGTTCAAAAAAGGCGCCGAATGCAAACGCTAAAACTTCGTCGGAACCGTTTCCGGTAAATACATTTTCTATTTGAACATTATATCTTTCGGCTATTGCCGTTCTTAATTCAGTACAGGTTGGATCGGGGTAAAGGCGCAATTCCCCGTTTGCCGCATTTTGTATTGCGTCTAACACAGCAGGCGAAGGCGGATACGGATTTTCGTTTGTGTTAAGTTTAATAACCTTTGTCCCCTTGGGTTGTTCGCCGGGGGTATACGGATCAAGATTCTTAACACGGCTATTCCAATATTTTTTTGCGCTCATAAAATATTCAGTATTTCCTTTGCGGCATCGGCGGCTTCTTCATATTCACTTTGTAGGATATGAAGTTTTATAACATCTGTCTGCTTCCGTATCAAAGCATTATCCGAAGTCTTTTCAAAAAGGCTTAAACAGTTGTCAATTACCTGTATATCCATAGAATTTACCGCTTCTATAAAAGTTTCAAGCTGTGCTTTTAGCAAATCATTCGGTTCTGCCGCAAAATATGGAGTATCATTTGTTGATATATTCCTGTTTTTAAGAAATGCTTCAACGTTAGAAACAATTATATTCAAATCTGCTAAAAAGTCAGGGATTTTTATTTTCATTAAACCGGTATTATTTTCTTTACAGGCGATTTCCAGCAATTTTGCTTCTGCCGAAATATTATCCGAGCCTATATTGGCCGCAGCACTTTTTATTGCATGAAAATACACTTCTAAAAGTTTTATATCACCTCCTGAATAAGCATCCTTTATCCGGTATAAATACAAATTTCCTTCATCATAAAATGCCTTTAAAATATCAATATAGTAGTCAAGAAGCCCGCCGGAATTTGCAATCCCCTTTTCCGTGTTAACCCCTTCGATAATTAATTCTTTATCATTTATAGACGACTTCATAATGTCCGTGGCGGCTTTTATCATTTTTTGCAGCGACTTTTCGGCTATCATTGGATTTGTTTCGTTTTTAGACGTTGCCAGCATAACGGTTTTTGCTACAATTTCTGCCGCATGGGATATGTTATACATATCTGTTTTTATTTTTTCTTTTGGCAGGCAATTTTCCAGTATAGTGTTTAACTTAACCATTTCTATGGGCTTTATCAGCAGTTCGTGGAAACCGCTGCTTTTAAACATTTCTTCAACGCCAACAATAGCGTTTGCGGTAAGCGCAACTATTTTTGTATCGGCCGCATACGGCAGCTTTAGTATTTCTTCTGCTGTCTCAATGCCATCCATTTCCGGCATCATGTGATCCATAAATATTATGTCATATTTTTTCAAACGCACCATTTCAATAGCTTCTTTACCGCTCATTGCGGTATCAATTTGTATTTGATACGGCGACATTAAACCTCTTGCAACCATGATGTTTGTGTTTAGATCATCAACAATTAAAATTTTGGCTTCGGGAGCTGTAAACCGAACAATTTGTTTTGTGCTGTCGTTATTATATAAATCAGATGTTTCATTATTAAGTATATTTGCAATGGAAATTGTACTTACAGGTATGGTTATTGTTTGCACAGAGCCTATGCCGATATCACCAATATTTACAAGCAGGACGATGTTCGCATCAATTTTCTGTTTCTTTAGGAGATTTTTTGTACTCTCATAAAAAAACGATGAAACAAAAATATGCGACCATTCTGATTTTTGCGGCGTTTCATCCGGAGATTCGTTTATAAGACAATCAGAAATTGTTTCCGATAATGAAGAATAACTATTAACTATTGTATGTTTAACATTCAGACTTTTAAGGCTGGTATCAATTGAATCGGCATATAATGCCCTGTTTTCTAAAATCAAAATATTTTTGCTGCTTGCGTCTTTTACCTCGGCAATTTTTTCCGCATCAGCTATTTTTTGAGGTATTGATATAGTAAACGTACTGCCTTTTTCATATTCACTTGCAAAAGATATTTCCCCTCCCATAGCAGTGCATAAATATTTTGTGATTGCCAGGCCAAGTCCTGTGCCTTCAATACCTTTGTTTGTATCAAGTTCTAGTTGTATAAATTCACCAAAAACTTTATTTACGTCTTCTTTTTTTATGCCCAAGCCGCTGTCTTTAACCTTTATTGTTAATAAAAAAGTATTTTCATCGCTATATTTTCCGCTCATATTGAGTGAAATAAATCCCTTTCTTGTATATTTCACGGCGTTGTTTAGAACATTGATCATTATTTGTCTTATGCGAACAACATCGCCTAACAATTTAGAAGGAATTTCACTATCAATGTCAGTAATAAACAATATTGACCGCTCAATAAGTCTCATGCGTATAATGTTTATAACATCTTTTAGTAAGACGGAAAGATCATAAGGCGCATCAATAATATCCATGTTGCCGGAATCTATCTTGGAGAAATCAAGAATGTCATTTATTATGGAAAGAAGATAAGCGCTTGCCTGTTGGACACCTAACGCATATTCCGTTATTTCCGGTACTTTTGATTCGCGGAGAATAAGTTCGGACATTCCGCTTATTGCATTCATTGGCGTGCGTATTTCGTGCGACATTTTTGCCAGAAAACTGCTCTTTGCTTTTACAGCTCTATCCGCTTCCAGCTTTGATCTCATTATCTGTGTAACATTAATTAATCCTATAAACAAACCTTTTGTATTACCGGTAAGTTTTTCTGAAATGATTTGATAATAACCCTTTGTATCGTATATGGAAAGTTCTTTTGTGTCTTCGTATGACCCATTTTTTTGTATAATTTCGCTGACAAGAAGTTTGTATTCGTCAGGAAACAAGTCGAACAGTGAACGGCCTATGACAAATTCAATTTTATCAATATGCAGTATATCGGCAAGCGCTTTGCTTATATACGTTACACGAATTAATTCATCAACCAGCACTATTGCCATTTGAGTCTTTTCCAGCAAAGTTTCAAACGAATCTTCCGCACGCGATGATTTATTCATTTTATCAGTTGCAAAATGTGTGATTATCAAAAAAAATACACTGCCAAATAAAGCCATAAACCAACTTGTAATAGATTCCTGCAATGTTGCGCTTGTCCCGCAAATATTCACTCCGGAAACACTAAGTATAATTACAATAGTATTTGAACAAATTATAAACATAAGAAGTTTACGCCAGTTGTGATATACGGCGCCCATTCCGCAAAGGACAAAATAAGCTAAAAAATAATACGTTACCTTTTCTTTTACAAAAATAATTGCGATTATATATCCGATAAATATAATAAAAGGCACCCAAAACGCATTATTCTGAATATCGCGTGTTCTACGAACGGTAATTATTTCACAGATAATAACAATTAAACAAGCAACTGTGATTACTATTGCTTCTCTATAAAGGTATGAAGTATTTTCAAAATTCATACTTGATGCAATTGTAAATTTTTCGATCAGCCGTATTAACCAATAGCCAATAATGCAGCCGACGCTTATAAAATATGAGTATTTATAAAAACTGGCATCTTTTTTTGATAGTTTCATAAATCTTTTCCCTGTGCTAACTCTGCTTTAGGCACAACGATTTGGATGGCGCTGTTAATAATTTCAATCTCGACATGATTATCTATAAAGCTATTACCATCCAAAATGATTTGTATAGGATATTCCCGAGAGCGGATAGTTATTTTCTTTGCCATGATCATTTGAAAAACAGATTTGTGCCTATCGTAATTTCCGTTTAGATAGTCCGACCAGACTGACAGCAATTTAATAATTGAAGACCCGCGACAGAGTATTACATTTAATAATCCGTCATTTGGTTTGATATTAAGCCCGGCTTTTTTAGTTCCTGTGGAATAGGGGGAATTCGCTATTGAAATGTTTGAATAAATTCCTGAAAAATCTATTCCATCAATTGTGATATCGTATCTTTGCATACGAAGTTTCTTATTAAAAAAAGAAAGAATACATCCTATAAAAAATGTAAACAAATATATTTTTGTAAGAAATGCCCGGGTGGATCTAAACGGCTTTAATATACTTATTGCTTTATTTCTGGCAGAGGCTTCAATTCCAATACGACAATTATTAATGGCATATTTGGTATTACATTTAAAAACATCAAAAGGCATTGTACCGGAAGTAGATAGAAGTTTGATATTTCTTAAAGTGCTTTTATTAACTGGCGTTTGTTTGTTGTAAAATACCCTAACAAAATTATTTGAAAGTCCGTAAGGGACAATGGCAATATCCACAGCAGGCGATGTTATTATTGCGTCTAAACAATCAAAAATTATTCCATCGCCGCCAATAGCATAAACACGCAGCCTTTGATCCTTGGAAAGCTGTGATGTTTTCCTGATTATCGCAAAATATGAATCGCGCGGGTATTGTGAAATGTGAACCTCCCATTCTTCCCGCGGGACAGCGGCAATCTCATCTTCGATCTTTTTTAAAATAAAACCCAAACTATAATGGTGTCTAAAAGAGATCGGGTTGATAATAAACAAATGCCGCAGGCTGTTTGCAGCCAAGTCGCTTGCCATTGTTGCATTATAAACTATAAATCAAACGTTTGCACGCTTTTTTGTAAGATGTTTTTCTGCCTTTTATGACAACTCATTTAAACTCATAACTTGATCAACCGGCAGCGAAAAGATAAGGCCGGCAGCTTTCGTCGATGTGCCAAAACCGGCGCTGATTGCCTGCATAATCGCCACTTTTGTATCGCTTTGCGCAAGGATTATAACAATTTCTTTTTCTTCCTGCACCGAAATTCCTAAAAATTTCGTGGCAATCTGCTGCGAAAGGCCGCGCGCGCTTAAAACGGTGCCGCCGCGCGCTCCGGCTTTGCGTGCCGCCGACATAAACGCGTCACTGTAGCCCGCGTTCAGTATCGAAATAATCATATCATTCTTTATTTCTATAGACTCTACCGCTTCCATTTTTGTCTCCTTTGTATTAACTTGTGGTTTACCTGTCCCTGCTGCAAGAGCTTCGGCATGGATGTCTTCAAACATTTTCATAATAAGGGCATTTACGCCGGAAAGCGGGATGGTAAACGCAATGCCGGCTCCGGCGCTCCGCGATCCCATTGAGTGGCGCACCGCCTGTACCAAACCTGCCGTCTGCGAGCTTTGCGCCAAGCACAAAAACACCGCTTTGTCGGTGGCCCCGATACCCAAAATATCCAGAATTTCCGAGTTTGCCGTTCCGCTCCCTTTACTGACAAAACAAAACGGACAGTGAGCTTTTTCAAGTATTGCTGAAAGGGGCTTTACCCTGTCCCAGTCTACGATAATGAACATTGCCTTTAAGCGGATTTGATCGTCCCGCGCCTTGATTTCGTTAGCCATAAATGTAGCTCTCCCCGAAAGTGACAATATCCTCTGCGCCAACCGCGCTGCTCATACCTTCTTCCGTTATGAACTTCTTCCTGTATACCAAACCAAGAAGCTGAATTACAACAAGGGGCGTCATTGCGACCATAGCTACAATGCCGAAAGAATCCAGCGCCGTGTCGCCGCCGGAGCCCGAGCAGGCGCCGATAGCAAATGGCATAAGGAAGGTGCTCGTCATGGGGCCGGAACATACGCCGCCTGAGTCAAAGGCTATACCTGTAAAAATTTTAGGCACAAAAAACGTGAGAATCAGCGCGAAGGCATAGCCCGGTACCAAAATGTATAAAATCGGTATGCCGATAAGAATACGCACCATCGTAATCCCCAGCGCAAGCGCCATTCCGATAGCAAGCGCCGTAGTCATCACCTTTTGTGTAATAGCGCCTTGCGAAATATCCTCAACCTGTTTGTTTAAAACGTGCACCGCCGGTTCCGCCGTCACAATAAAGTAGCCGATCAGCATACTCAACGGGACCAGCAGCCATTTGATGGACGACGCCCCAAGGTGACTGCCAAACAAGTTGCCGACGGGGATAAAGCCGACATTAACCCCGGTTAGAAATACCACAAGACCAATAAAGGTGTAGACAAATCCCATCAGTATTCTTGCAAGCTGGTGTTTTTGGTAGCGGCGCGTAATCAGTTGGAAGATCACAAAAAAAACAAGAATCGCGGCAAGCGCCGTGGCTACTTCTTTTATCATGCCGGGAAAATGGTCGATGAAATCTATTACCACATCACGGTCGGTATAACTGTTGATAGCGGTAATTGCTTCCTCGCTGGGAACCTCCGGTTTAACCTCGGTAATATTATTGAGGACGCCTAGAATCATAACCGATATAATCGGGCCGATACTGCAGAGGGCTACAAAGCCGAAACTGTCGTCCTTTGCGCTCTTGTCGCCGCGGAGGGAGGCAACGCCCACGCACATTGCCAGCATAAAGGGCACGGTAAGCGGGCCTGTGGTAACGCCGCCTGAATCAAAAGAAACCGGAATAAAGGCCGTATTACCGGCGCACATCATATAAAACGCCAGAGCAAAGGTAACAGCGTAAAAGAACAAAAGTAAAAACCTCAGCGGCACACCTATAAAAACACGCAACACCGCGGCGGCAAGGAAAACACCCACCCCAATACCAACGG
>BOBI01000008.1 GCA_026002305.1 Spirochaetia bacterium | reverse complement strand
CAGTTTTTTTTGTTCTTAAATGTTATACTCTCTTGTATAGGAAATGATTGTACGTGTGTTTTGGTTTAACGCCGAAGAGCGCAGCAAGCTGCGCGATATTAAACCAAAACACGGACAATAAAAAAAATTGGTGAGTTAGATAAAGGTAAGGCAGCTGAAATAAAAAATATTATTATGGAAATGCTAGTAAAATAATTGCTATAGAGCCTGTCAGAAGTTTTGTGTAAATAGCACTTTGCTATCCGGTGCCATGCACCAATTTTACTTCTTCGCGTATGCGGTAGAAATAAATTTTTTATAGCGGGGAAAACCCCGCGTAAGGAGAATTAAATAATGTTGCAATATAAAAATGTCTCTATATGGTGCAGAAGTTTTAAAAAACTCTTTGTCGTAAGAAACGGCGAGGACTGAAAGGAGGAGATTAAGATGTATTGGGTTAGAAAAATTGAAGATGAAGTATCTACGGAGGTAAAATATTTCGGTTACAGCGATATATATTTATTATGTGATTCTTTTGAGGAATTTGGTGAGGATACGGCTGGAGTTTTAGGAGCTCTTATTAGATGTGAGGCATACGTTGGTGAATTATCAAGGGCAGAAGCCCGAGAAAAAGCAAAAAAGAGCGCCCCGCTAATTCTGATTTTATAGCAGAAGTCATAAAAGAAAAACGCCAATCTAACGATACTAAAAAAGAATCTGATATACCACCAAATGTCAAATTCATGATGGAAAAATTGGGGGCGATTATTTCGATACACGTTACTGAAAATCTTTATGGCGTTGGACGTGGTGAAGACGGAATGCTTGAACTGAAAGAATTGATAATTTACATCAAAGATAATGAAAGATTTTATACAATAAAGAGCTGTATACCCGGTTATGAATCATTTTTTGATGGCACAATTAATAAAAAAACTCAGGATACAGGCGAAATAAATCCAGATCATCTTTCTGATTACGCTAAAGCATATCTTGATATAGGATTGGCATATCGTGAAAATAAAGATTATAATAAAGCGATAGAAAACTTCCAAGAGGCAATAAGAATTGACAGGAATTGTATAGATGCATATCTTGATATAGGACAGTCATATCGTGAAATTCGAGATTATGATAAAGCGATAGAAAACTTCCAAGAGGCAATAAGAATTGACAGGAATTGTCTGCACGCATATTTTGTTATAGGAATGGCATATAATGAAAAGCGAGACCATAATAAAGCGATAGAAAACTTCTCAGAGGTAATAAGAATTGATAGACATTGTCTATCTGCATATATGAAAAGGGGGGAAAATTATTTTAAGGCTGGTGATCTTGACAATGCGATTAACGATATAACGTATTGCATCAAAATGGACCCTTCAAATGAATCCGCAAAAGATTTATTACAACGAATCAATAAAGGATAAGGTAGAAATGTTTTTTGAAGGCAATGCATGGGTAACAGGCATCGTTTAGCCCATTTCGGGAATATCCCGCACCCGATAACCGGGCCATGAAAGACGGAGTAGTCGATCATCGTGTGTCAAAAGAACGGCGTTTAACGCAATGGAGGTAGCGGCAATGATAGCATCAGGAAGTTTAATCTTGGCAGAGCGGCGTAGTGCAATGGCAGCCGCTTCTACCGCATCACTTATAGGAACCAGTGTAAGGTCGTCCATGAGGCTTCGCAATTCTGCCTCGTCTCCAGCGGTGATGTCCCGTTTAGAAAGCAGTTCCATACGGGTGATAATGCTCATTGCAAAATCTGCGCTGGCAATTGGCTCCAGCACATTTTCGCATTTGAGCAGGTATATCGCCGCATTGGTGTCGAGTACGAAGACGGTTTCAGTCATCCCATTCTGCTCTCATTCGCCGCTGGATTTCCATAGGGTCTCCGGCGAAGGCTTTGCTGTTTTTCAAGCGCCCAAAATGCCGGGACACAGGCCTACGGCATGGAATCTCCTGTGCGGGCGTGAAAGTAAGTATAATCGGCCCTATCGGCACTTCCCGGGGCACGTTTATGGTCAGCCTGCGGCTGGCGGGTATCTCAACGATTTGTTCAATGGTCATGGGGCAAGTATAGTATGAAACGATGTTTTTGGCTATCACGCACAAAACACAAGGTATCAAACACTGTGTACAACGGAGTTCTCCGCGTATGCGGTAGAAATAAATTTTTTATAGCGGGGAAAACTACCGCAAAGGAGAATTAAATAATGTTGCAAGATAAAATGTGGTAATATCTTGCTAAAAAGTTAGAGGTATTTATGAAATTTGACACATATTGTAAATTTAAATTGATAGATGGCGCTGTATTCGCGATAAGTTACCGGGGGGATATAGAGAATTTAATAATACCGGACAATATTGATGGTTTTCCTGTCTTGAGTATTGGAGAGAAGGGATTTATAGGTTGTTTTGCCGCATCAATAACAATGCCGGACACCATTAAAACTATTGGGGATTTTGCATTCTCGCTTTGCCCAAACCTTAAAAAACTGACCATACCAAACAGTGTTATAAAAATCGGCTCTCATGCTTTTGATGCATGCCCCGCTTTAAAATCAATAGACATACCAAATAGCGTTATCGACATAGGTTCGTATGCTTTTTCTTCTTGTAGTAATCTAAAAGAAATAACAATACCGAATATTACACATATTAGCGATTATACATTTTCAAACTGTACACATTTAACATCCATAGCAATACCAAGCGGCGTTACGAGTATCGGTAAGTACGCATTCTCAGACTGTAAAAATTTAACATCCATAATAATACCAAACGGTGTTACGAGTATCAGTAAATACGCATTCTTCCGATGTGGCGTTTTAACATCAGTAATAATACCGAGCGGCGTTACAAGTATCGGTGAATGGGCATTTTTCTGCTGTAGCGGTTTAACATCAATAACAATACCAAGCAGTGTTACGAGTATCGGTCGTAATGCATTTGGATTCTGCGGTTTAACATCAATAACGATACCAAGTGGTGTTATAAATATTGATGATTACGCATTTTTCAACTGTAGATATTTAACATCAATGATAATACCAAGCGATGTTACAAATATTGATGGTTGCACATTTCTCAGATATTTTGATTCAGAATCAATAATTGTTGATAAAAATAATATGAATTATTCCGATATAGATGGGGTGTTGTTTAATAAAAACCAGACGTCACTTATTTTATTTCCAGCATCTAAGAAAAGTGAAAAATATACAATACCAAACAGTGTTACGAGTATCGCTGAAGGCGCCTTTTCACACTGTAGAAGTTTAACATCAATAACAATACCAAGCGGCGTTACGAGTATCGGTGATCGCGCATTTTCCCACTGTAGCGATTTAACATCAATAACGATACCAAGCGGTGTTACGAGTATCGGTAAATACGCATTTTCACACTGTAGCGATTTAACATCAGTAATAATACCAAGCGGTGTTACGAGTATCGGTGATTACGCATTTTCCAACTGTAGTGGTTTAACATCAATAACAATACCAAGCGGCGTTACGGGTATCGGTAAATATGCATTTTCCTACTGTAGAAGTTTAACATCAATCACAATACCAAACGGTGTTACGAGTATCGGTGATTACGCATTTTCCAACTGTAGTGGTTTAACATCAATAACAATACCAAGTGGTGTTACAAATATCGGTAACTCCGTATTTTACTACTGTAGCAGCTTAACATCAATAATTGTTGACAAAAAAAATGTAAATTATTCAGATATGGACGGGGTGTTATTTAACAAAAACCAGACATCACTTATTTTATTTCCACCATCCAAGAAAAGTGAGAAATATACGATACCAAGCGGTGTTACAAATATCGGTGATCACGCATTTTGCGACTGTAGAGGTTTAACATCTATAACAATACCAAACAGCATTACGAGTATCGGTGATCACGCATTTTTCAACTGTAGCGGTTTAACATCAATAACAATACCAAACGGCGTTACAAATATCGCTGAAGGCGCATTTTCCGGCTGTAGCGGTTTAACATCAATCACAATACCAAGCGGTGTTACGGGTATCGGTAACTCCGCATTTTCCGGCTGTAGCGGTTTAACATCAATCACAATACCAAGCGGTGTTACGGGTATCGGTAACTCCGCATTTTCCGGCTGTAGCGGTTTAACATCAATAACAATACCAAACAGCATTACGAGTATCGGTGATGGCGCATTTTTCAACTGTTACGGTTTAACATCAATAACGATACAAGCGGTGTTACGGGTATCGGTGAATGGGCATTTTTCAGCTGTAGCGGTTTAATATCAATAACAATACCAAGCGCTGTTACGAGTATCGGTAACTCCGCATTTTCTTTGTGTAGCGGTTTAACATCAATAACAATACCAAGCGGCGTTATGGGTATCGGTGAAGGGGCATTTTGCGGCTGTAGAGGTTTAACATCAATAAAACTTTCCCGCAAAACAGAAGTGGCAGAGGAGGCTTTCCCAGAATCACCCCCCATTTCCTACATGGACTAACAAGGTTGTTGCAATGACATTGTAAAATATTTTCCGTCTTCGCTTGCCTGTCAAGCCGCCCGTTCTGCCTCATTACAATTCTCATTTTACATCAAGAATAAGAAGACGGGCCACGAAAAAGTCATGAAACACACTAAAAAGAAAATTAATGTGCAATTCGGACGATTTCTGTTTTTGGAAAAGCATGAAAATTGACTAATAATCCCAGTTTTAGTCCTGTTGCTACTAAATAATTGTGAACTTGTGCTTTATGCACATTTGTAATTTTAGCTAAAACCTTTAATTCTACTAAATTATTTAGTAAATTCTATAATGTCTATAACAAAGAATAATGGAAATTATGATTTCATAGAAGATGAATTAGAAAATATATTTAATAGAATATATTTTGAGACGGATAATAATAAATTACTACTTAAAAATAATAGACAAAAAGAATTATTTGTAATATAAAGTACGGGGCAACGGCACATAACATACGTTATACGCAATTTGTCCTAAGACTATTGGAAAATTTAAGATTTTTACGCTCTTGACATACTTGAAAAAATATGTAATGATTAAAAAATGGATAGGGAAAAGCCGCCCAAAATAGCCATAGTAAATACTCCGTTGCTAGATATGTTGAAAGAAGAGATGGATATGAGTCTGAAAGGGGGTATTTATCACATTACTCAAATAAAATTATGTTATAATTCAAATCGTATTGAGGGTAGCAAATTATCTGAAGATCAGACGAGGTATATATATGAAACAAATACGGTTGATTCTGAAAAAGGAAAAGTATTAAATGTTGACGATATTGTTGAAACAATCAACCATTTTTTCTGTTTTAGATACTTATTGAAAACAGCAAAAGAATCTTTAAATGAATTTATTATAAAAGAGTACCATAGAATATTAAAGACAGGAACATACGATTCCCAAAAAGATTGGTTTAACGTAGGGGAGTATAAAAAACTTGAAAATATGGTTGGTGGTATTGAAACTACTTTACCGGAAAAAGTATCAGAGGAGATGCATGTTCTTCTTGAGAATTACCAGCAAAAAAGCATTCATACGATTAATGATATTATAACATTTCATTGCAATTTTGAAAAGATACATCCTTTTCAGGATGGAAATGGAAGGGTAGGCAGGCTAATAATGTTTAAAGAGTGTCTGAAGAATAATGTTATACCATTCATTATTGATGAAGAACATAAACTATATTATTACCGAGGTTTAAAAGAATATAAAAAAACACCGGGATATTTAATGGATACTTGTTTATCAGCACAAGATGCATATAAAGAATATTTAAATTATTATAAAATATCATTTGCAGAAAACGGCAGTATTGAGAATTGAATTATAGTAGAACCTGAATAAATGGAGTACGGGCAAACTGCGTATAACATACGTTATGTGCAGTTTTTTAGCCCTCGCATTTATTGTCCGTGTTTTGGTTTAATACCGCGCAGCTTGCTGCGCTCTTCGGCGTTAAACCAAAACACACGTACAATCATTTCCTATACAACGACAGCTTTTTGAAAAAAAGCTGATACCGCGTGGCTCGCCGCGCGGTAGTTCATCTACGCGCGCGCCATCCGTGGCGCGGAAATCTTCAGAAAATCTACATAAATGTAAGTTCATAGCCCTTGCCGTTTTTTTTCAAAAAAGGATATAATCTATAATATGCTGATAGACACTATAATTCATGGAGATTGTATCGAAAAACTAAAAACAATCCCTGACAGTTCTGTAGACCTCATTTTTGCAGATCCGCCATATAATATGCAACTTAAAAGCGTATTGTATCGCCCAAATAATACAAAAGTTGACGGAGTTGATGACCAATGGGATAAATTTGCCTCGTTTAAAGAATACGATGATTTTTGTATTGCATGGCTTACAGAGTGCCAACGGGTATTAAAGGATACCGGTTCGATTTGGGTTATTGGTTCGTATCATAATATTTTCCGCGTAGGTACTATTATGTTGAATCTCGGCTTTTGGATTCTCAATGATGTTACATGGTATAAGACGAATCCTATGCCGAATTTTTTAGGCACACGTTTTACAAATGCTACCGAAACATTGATTTGGTGTTCAAAAAATGCTAATACAAAAAAATATACTTTTAATCACAAAATGATGAAAAAGTATAATGGTGATAAACAAATGACATCCGTATGGCAAATTGGACTTTGTATTGGCGAAGAAAGAATAAAAGGTGATAATGGGAAAAAAGCCCACTCGACACAAAAACCGGAAGAATTATTGAAACGTGTTATTTTGTCCTCAACGAATAGAGATGATATTGTGCTTGACCCATTCTTTGGAACAGGGACAACAGGAGCTGTTGCGAAAAAACTAGGCAGAAAATTTATAGGCATAGAACGCGAGCAGGAATACATTGACATAGCTCGAAAAAGAATTAACAGTATTACTAAATCATGGGCCGAGGCAGATTGGGTTGAAGAAGAAAAAGAAAAACAAATAAAAGTTCCTTTTGAAAATCTTGTTAAGGAAAATATCATTAAAGCAGGAGATGTACTCTACACACGAAAAAGCTACAATACTCAGGCTTTTGTACTGGAAAACGGAGCTTTGCAATACAAAAATACTATTGGTTCGATTCATAAAATCGGAGCAATAATACAGCAAACATCTTCATGCAACGGCTGGAAATTCTGGTATATTCTTAAGAATAGTAAATCACTGCTGATTGATGATTTGAGAAGTGAATATATAAGGAAGCATAATAGGGTATAATTATGGCTGAAAGAATAGCAGAAACAGAATTATTATTACCAGCACTTTACTTAATGAGCTTGAACAATGGTCGTATCACGACCTCCGAACTCATAAAAGAATTAAGAACTATTATGAAACCCGCAGGTGCGGATTTACAAATCTTGTCCGGCAGAAATGATAATAAATTTTCCCAAAAAGTAAAGAAGTATTGCCAGTTATTTTCCCTGAAAACAGAGTGCTAAATTTATTGCATAAGCATTTTATGAATTTATCAGAGGAAAAAAGTATTTACAGAACATTGGCAATATGTATTGAAAAGATAACAAGGTAAAGGCTTTGTTATATGTCCGCCGCCGTCCATGGCGGCGGACGACTATGGTGGAGAGCTAAAAAACATCATTTAACGTTAATAGGTTTACGACATTTTTTTGGCGTAATAAAGAAACGTGTAACGTTTCGCGCCAAAAAAAATGTGCCTGCGAAAAAACGCGCAAAGGCACTATGCGCCGACTGCGTTTTTTCGCAGGCCAAGCCCGCTACTGCGGGAGCGGCGTAAACCGTATGTTATGTTTGACTATGTGAAAAAGCATAGTGCAAATTTTCTAAGGTCGTGTAAAGTGTTATAAGATATAGACTTACGAAGTCAATCTTGTAGGGTTAAATCTTATTAAAGTTGGGTGTAACCGGCTGTGTAGCCTTTATTCGCAGTGCGCTTTTAGCGCACACGTATAAACCATTTCCTTGTAGAACAAGGAGCGCAGCGACTTATTCCCAAAAGGAGCTTTTATGCGAATTAGAGAGAGTTTTTCGTTGTACAAAAGGTGTGTACCGTCCGGTGATGTGGTGTACTACTACAGGGCGTACGATGAGAACGGTAAGCGGTCATGCGGTCATTCCACAGGACAGAGTTCAAAGACGGCGGCGCGTGAGTGGTGCAATCAGCGTTTGCGTGACGGAAGTTTACAAACTGGTGTGGGGTTGCGTATTCCTACTTTCAAGGAATTTGCCGCTCCGTGGTGGGATTGGGAAACTTGCCCGTACCTAAAGAGCCGCAGAGCGCGGCGCGATATTTCCCAGGGGTATGCAAAGCAGGGGCGGTATGCGGTGAATACGCATCTTATTCCGGCGTTCGGCAACAAGCGTATTGATCTGATTACCGATTATGATATTGACACTTGGATGATCGGCGCGCTTGACAAGGGATTTAAACATAACACGGTAAATCTGGCTGTCAAGATTTTAAGAATTATGATGGGTGTTGCTTTCAAGAAAAGATATATAAAAATCAATCCTTGTGATAATGTCGAGTTGCTAAACACAAAAGACGAAAGGGAAATTGAAATCCTGACACCCGATGAGGTTGTAAAATTATTTCCTGCGGACTGGCAGAGTGTCTGGGACGATCCGATGCACTATGTATTAAACAAGCTTGCTGCCTGTACTGGTATGCGGCACGGCGAATTGTTAGGGCTGCGCGGCGAATTTGTTTTTGACAATTACATTGACGTTTGCGCCCAATACAATCAATACGGTTACGGTGATACAAAATCACATAAAGCGCGTAACATTCCTATCCCGCACGGTTTGAAAAATGATTTGGAAAAAATCAAAGAGAAAAACGGCGCAGGTTTCTTGTTCTCGACAAATGGCGGTGTCAGTCCTGTTAGCCGTTATCCCGTGTATCGCAATTTATACAAGGCTCTTACTAAAATCGGAATTGACGAAACGCAACGCAAGCAGCGCAATCTATGTGTCCACAGTTGGCGGCATTTCTTTAACACCACTTTGATTATGGCGAATGTGTCTGATAAAAAAGTGCGCTCGGTTACAGGTCATGCAAGCGACAACATGACGCAACACTACACACACCTAGACAACACGGATATGACGGAAGTGATCGCGGTGCAGGAAAAACTTATCACACCGCAGGAAGCACCGAAAAAAATTGCAGCCAAGAAAACTAAAAGCAGGATAGCAAAAAATACAACTGACAGCGACAAAGTTGTATCTGCGAGAGTAAAGGCGGCGGCAAAGAATGACAAAACGCCAAAACGAAAAACAAAAACAGCTATGAAGCAAATTAAGAAAGCCGTATAAACCCATAAACTACACCGCACAATGAGCCGCCTTGCTGCAACAAAACGTAGCGGGCGGCTTTTTTATTGCCCAGTGTTTCTCAAAAAAACATCAAAAACATCAAAACCTATGTGGAAAAGCATAGTGTAAAATCGATCCGCCCGTGTGATCATAATAGACAAGACAATTTTATAGGAGTGAGAAACATGGAATTAACAAGCCTTGACCTTTGGGATATTAACCAAGTTTCCAAGCGGACAAACATCAAAGTATCAACGCTTAGAAAGTTTGTCGCGTGTAACGAGATACCGTTCTGCAAGTTCGGGCGGCTTGTCAGGTTTGAGCCGGAAGCGATCATCGAGTGGGTGAATGTTAATAAGCGCAATGACGCGCACACAAAATGTGTGTCGCTTACCAAGAGCAACGCGCCTGATAACAATACGTTGTTTGATGTTCCCGCTGTGGGTTTAAAAAATAATCTGTGAGAGTGGTGTAGTATGACAGATTTTGAAAAATGTTATGACGAGGCAAAGGCTGATGTGCTGCCCTTTGAAAGTTGGGAACGATTAAGCGGTGAGAGTATTGCGGCGTTTGCAGCTTTCTGTGTGTTCCGTGATTACGGTGCCGCGCGAAATATCAAGAAGGCTGTGGAAGCGAGCGAAGATGACGGCGTTAAACGAAGTAAACGCTATCGAATGTGGCGGTTGTGGTCTACGCAGTTTCACTGGTTCAAGAGAGCGGCGGACTATGACGTATACTTAGATAAGTTAAAATTAACGGAGCGGCGAAAAACAATTGAGCAGCGTGAGGAAGCGTACCGCGAAGTTACCGAAAAGATGTTGAATGTTGTAAACAAGAAACTTGACACAATGGACGCAACGGAACTGACACAGGGAAATGTAAAGGAGTGGATGACTGCGGCGATTAACACGGAGCGTGATGTACTCTGTGTGATTAGCGGTAAAGAGCAAAACTCGAAACAGGAAAGCGGTCAGCCTGTATTAAACTTTGGCGATGATTTTGAGGGTTTGTAGTTATGAGAACAGCAAAGAAATTCAAACCTACCGATGTTCAACGCAACGCGCTCGCTCTTGTTAAGAGCGGCGCGAAACATATCTTGTTGTTCGGCGGTTCGCGTTCCGGCAAGACTACCGTGCTTGTAATGGCGATAATATATCGCGCTATCCGATATGCGGGAAGCCGTCATCTGATTTGTAGACTTCGCGCGAAAGACGCGCGGTCATCTGTATTGCGTGAAACATTGATCCCCTGGCTGGATAATACGATTGGCAAGGACGGTTACGACTATCACATACACAATGATCTAATCACTTTGTATAACGGTTCTGAAATATGGATCGGCGGTTTGGGCGATAGAGAGCAAGCGGATAAAATACTTGGACACGAATACAACACGATATATTTTAACGAAATCAGTCAGTTAAGTTATGCCGCAGTTACTGTCGCCTACTCGCGCCTTGCTATGAAGGTGCAAGGCTGCCGAAACATTTTTATTTATGACTGCAATCATGGCAGTCCGCTACACTGGGCATATAAAGTTTTTATACGCAAGCAGCAATTCTTAACAAGTGAGCCGTTACCTAAACCGGAACTGTACGTATCTATGATGTTAAACCCTGACGATAACAAAGACAATCTGCCCGATGATTATATTTCTGACATACTCGACACGCTACCCGAAAAACAAAAGCAACGTTTCAAGTTGGGGCTGTGGGTAAAAGCGGAAGGTGTGATTTACGAAAAGTTTGATGAGAGTATGATACTTGGTGATGATGATATGCCTAAAAGGCTTGATCGCTATGCCGCAGGTCAAGACTTCGGACTAAACATTACTAACGTAAAGATTGGTATACACAAAGATTGTATCTATGTGCTAGACGATTACGGCGCGTTCAACATGACTACTAAAAGTTTTAACGATGAATTACACGCACGTAACTGGTTTGATGTTGACTTCTCTGTCTACTGTGATCCCGCAGGCGGGGAGCGTATACAAGAAATTACAAACGGAATAAAAGCAAACAACAGTGTGGAGAGCGGTATTGATTATATCAATGCGAAGATAGAGCGCGGTCAATTCTTTGTTAGTAAAAAATGCAGCGGTGTGTTAAGCGAAATATGGGACTATTGCCGTGATGAAGCGGGTGTCATTGTGAAAGTAAATGATCATTACTTAGACGCTTTGCGTTATGCGGTGTTCTCTGATACACAACAGGGGGTGATCGCCGTATGAGAATACTACAGGCTATAAAGAAATCCCTAATAAGTTTTAGCGAAGTGATGAAACAACAATGTGATGATGATATGAGTGATGGTGTTATCACAGTGAAGAACTTAGACCCGTACCTGTGTCATGCGTGGGTAAACATTGCCGTAAATATTTTGATACGCAATGTAGCCCGAGCATCGTTCTGTATTATGAAAAATGGCAACGAAGTTACTACAGGCAGACTATATGATTTATTCCGCAGACCTAACAGCCTGATGAGCCGCTTTGATTTGTGGAAGGAAACAGCGGCGTGGTGGAGTTTGGAAGGCGAGGCGTTCTGGTGGTTTGGCAGTGATTACTCAGGCGGTATTCCGCATGAAATATTTATACTTGATCCGCGCCGTATGCGGCACGAAGCGGCTAGAGAAACGTTAGGTGTTATTGAATGTCGGGGGACATCACATAGTTGCCGTTGGTTTTATGATACCGAAGCGGGAAGTGTACCGATACTCTCCGATGAACTTGTACACTTTCGGGACTGGAACCCTTGGAACTCTGCGCGTGGTGTTAATCCTCTTGTGTCTCTTGCATTGGAACTTGAACAGGATTACTACGCAAACAAAGCGAATAGTGAATTGTTAAAGCATAACGCGATACCACAGGGAATACTCAAGACCGATCAGACAATAAGACCGGAGGAAGCGGACGCGCTAGAGCGACGCTGGGAAAGTAAGTACGGCGCGACAAGAGCAAACAGAAAGGTTGCGGTGCTGGGAAAGGGAACGACCTTTGAAGCTCTGACGTTTTCACCAGCGGTGATGCAACTGTTTGAATTGAAACGATGGAACTTGTACACCATTCTTGCAAAGTATGGCATACCGCCCAGAGTAGCGAATATCAACGACAAGACAACATCATTATCGGGTGCGGACACGAAAGAACAACACGCCGCATTTTGGAAGTACACTATCGCGCCGCTTCTGAAGCAATTTGAGAACATTGTTGAAAGTAATTTTTTTGTCCGGCTTGGATTAGTTGAAACAGGTGTATTTGATTTGCGGGATATTCCAGAGTTACAGGAGAGCGAGGACGAGCAGAGCAAGCGGGATATATCGGAAATAAATGCGGGATTAAAAACAATCAATGATGTTTTGCGGGAACGTGGGAAGGACACGAAAGCGTGGGGCGATATTTGGTATCGCAGTAAAAACTTAATTCCATTTAATAAGACGGAGGAAAATTAAATGAATAAAGCTATTGTTGTTGCAAGTACTGATAAACCTGTAGCATCGAAAGTGTTGGAGTTTATCAAGAAAATTGACATTAGTGAGCGTGTTGCTATCATTACCGATATTGAGGCATTACATTTGTATTTGAAAACTAATAAGCCTGAATTGCTTTTGTTGGAGTCAAACTTTTGGTATGAAGTTACACCGCGCCTTGTTGCGTGTATTGCCGCAAAACACCGCTCTATGCACATCGCCGTTTTTAATTACGAAAGTCTTACGCAGAGTGAGATCGTGTGTTTTCTACAAATGGGCGCGACAAGTTTCTTAAATCTTCGCGAGGAAAATAGTGTTATTATAAAATCACTCCAAGTGATTTTGTCAGGCAGTCCGTCTATCCCGCCTGATATTGAACAGGCTGATATTCAATACAGACTAAATGTTCCTGACAACGTTGCTTTTCCGCCGAAAGAACATGACGCTTTTCGTTTTCTTGCATTGGGTAACAGTGCCGCTGTTACCGCAGAGAAGATGGGAATTATTAGAGAAACGGTTTGTAATTACCGTCAATCAATTTATCACAAACTTGGTATTCATTCACAAGATGAAATACTTGTCCATGCGATACGCTTAGGCATTGTGGGACTTGATGAACTTAGTCCTGTCATTGATTGCTGTCGTAAAGACATAGAGAAACAAAACATAAAAAGAAAAAAGGAGTTACAGAAATGATTATCAGAAACAAAAGCGGCGACTTCGCCGTACGGTCGCGCATCGCGTTACTCGATTATTTACAGGGTGTTACGTGCAATGACGGTAAAATAAAATAAGATGTGTCGCTGTTTGTTCCCATCACATTATCGGTTGTTAAGAATAAACAAGGTGAAGCAGTAGGCTTTCCGTGGACTTTCTCAACATTTGATCTTGATCGCTTTGATGAGCGTGTTGATCCTGCGGGTTGGGAGCTTGAACAGTACAAACAAAACCCTGTTGTGCAGTGGGCACACCGCTATGACATTCCGGCTATCGGGGTTTCATCGAACATCGGTACCGATGAGAAGGGGTTAAACGGTCATATCATTTTCAATCAAAAAGAATTTGATCCGTTTGGGTGGAGTATCGGGGAGCGTGTCAAAGCCGGTGTACTTCGTGCCGGCTCTGTAGGTTTCCGTGTGTTGGAAATCGAATTGCCGGAAAAAGAAGCGCAAGCGGACGGTACAAGTTTGATATTCCGAAAACAAGAGTTATTAGAATTTTCAATTTGTAATGTTCCGGCTAATCCCTTTGCGCTGACTATGAGTAATGATCAGTTGGCAGTGAACAAAGAAAAGAAAATTACTCAAACAAAGCAGACCGATTTTTTTGGCGGATTTTTTAATAGTGCAATTCACTGATTATTCAGTGTAAATATTTTTGGACAGGAGAATAGAATATGGGTAAAGAATTGATTGCGGCGGTCAAGTTGAAACTTGCATCAATGCAGAAAATTGAGGCGGCGGGTTTTACAGATCAGTCAAAGGCGGCGGGTTTTACAGATCAGTCAAAGGCGGCGGCTTATTTTCAAGAGAAAGAAATAATACTTGAAGATATTGTGAAAACACTGGAGAGTGTTACAGGTGCGCAGGAACAGGAAACCGAAGCATTGAAAGCAACGGTTAAAAGTTTGCGCGATGAACTAAAAAACAAAGCGGCTAATCCCCGCGAATTGTCGCGCCGTGAGTTAAAGTATCGGCTTGGTAAAGCTATTGCGGCAGCTTGGAACAAAGACAATGCGACACTGGCAGAGTTGGCATTTACGCCGAACTTGAAAGCGGATAACTGGACTAACCCTCGTGATGTGAAATGGGGTGATAAAGGTTGGAACATTGAAAAGGCGGCACTCGGTACGCCGATGGGCAATATGAGTACTAATGATCAGTACCTTGTCAATCCAATTTACGAAACTGAAATAATGCAGGACGCCGCTAAACAAAGTGTGATGATGCCGCTCGTGCGCCATCGCCCGATGCTGGGCGCGTCAATCTTCTTGCCTACCCGTAATCACGGCGGTGTCGAACTTCACTGGCTCACTGCTTACGGTCAGCAGATTACAGGCAGCAAGCCCGCAGGTGCGGAACGTGTGGAATTGAAAGCGTACACGTTGGCGGGTTTCATTCCGTGGTATGACGAATTTGAGGAAGATATTTTTGTTGATCTGGGTGCTATGTTCCTTGAAGAATTCTCAGAGGCATACGGTCAAGAATTTGACAAACAATGTTTACTCGCCAATGCCGACCCCTTTACCGGAGCGATGAAGGCGGCGCAGATAACAAATATAACAATCACAGGCGGCATCAATGCCTTGACGTGGAAACACTTTAGGGACGCAGTGTACAAAATTCCTGCAGAGGAACGAAAAGATTGCTGCTGGTTTCTCAACGAAACAGTACTCAATCATGCGGTGAACATCGAGGACAGTACGGGAAATCCGATATGGCGCAGACCGACAGAGGCAATGCCAGGAATGTTAGACTTATACCCGTATCATGAAGTTTCAATTCTTCCTCAACTGGCAGACATCGGAGCGAATACTCCTTTTGCCGTTTTTATGAACCCGAAAAGAATTCAACACGGCGACAGAAAAGGCATTGAGATTAAACGGTTTGACGGCACTACCGAAAGTATGGAATACGGCGAATTGTTTTTAAGGTTCCGTAAACGTGATGGCTTTCTCGTTACCCGCCCAAAGGATAATATCGTAGTAATGAAAACAGCACCGGCAAGCTAATCGTAAAGTAAATTTTTCGTTGGGAAGTAGAGCGCACCCTCCCGCGCCCTGCTTCCCTTTTTTATTGTTATGCAAACAATAAAGCGGTTTCTTCCCTCTCTACTTTGTACGAACCTTTACAGGCTCGCAGTTGATCGGTTGTTGCCTTTGTTACAAAACGGCTTTTAGCCTTGCCTGAATAAATCCACGCTTTGTGTTTACCACTAAACCAAAACCCTAATTCTTTTAGTTGTTCGTGGACATTAAAAGAATTGAAACAGTAAATCCAATAGCCGATTATCTCGATTTCACAATCAAAGTGTATTATCTTTTTTAACACTTCTTGAAACGGTGTGATCGTGGACATATCCGGATTTTCTTCTTCTTTGTCCGCATAATACTGTTCAAACGAATTAGAAACGAAGCAATCAATAAACTTGTTAAACTCGTTTATGATTTCAACGGTGGCGGCTTCACCATCCATTCCTGCAATGTCCGGGTGGTACTGTTTTAGTAATTCCCTGTATAATTTTTTGGCTTCCTCGATACTTTTACAATCTCTAAAATATTTCATCTTTTATTTTCCTTATAAAACTAGTGTGATATGCGCCTCCGCAGTGCGGGAGCGCAAGCCGATTTTTAGGCACTGATTTTATCAAGCATAATTTCCGTAGTGCCTTTTATTTCACAAAACAGTGCGGCGCACTGTTTTGCCTGAAGTTTTGCCGCTTGCTTTGCCCTAAAATGAAGGAAGTATATTTCACTAATCAGAATATTACAAAGAGTTTTATTCTTGCACTTGTTACAAACTAGCGAACTCTCGACTAGCAGAGGAAAACTTTTTATAAGTGTTTCCAAAGTTTTGGTCATCGGGAGACCAAACGCCCACGATAAACGCCTAATCATTTCTGACGAATGATAGGAAAGTTGCGGTGTGTATACCATAATGTATACCCCCTAAAATTAAGTTACCCTATAAAAAAACAAGGCTGTGAGCATTGCCCCACCCCATTTTTTTTACCGAAAAGGATGGGGGCGGGAACTTTTTTTTGCTCACTCTTTCCGCAAAAAAATTCCCGCACACACCTTGAAGAAAAAAGTAACTATGTGCCAATCTTCGTACACGGCTGCTTAAAGTGGAAGATAAAGCCTCTATATGCAGAAGCGTAGCGGCTAAGCCCCGACCCACAAAACAGTGCGGTGCACTGTTTTGCCCGAAGTTCTGCTGCTTGCTTTACCCTAAAATGAGGGGTCTTGTTGGCGCACTTTTTGCCGCGCCACTCACTGGCGCATTCGGCAAAAAGTGTGACAAAGGAGAATGTGCGCAGCACATTTGTTAATCAAGGCTGGGGGCGTTGCGGGGGGTGGATGTTTTTGTTCGGGATAATTTGTACGAAGGGGGGAAACTGCTCTCGCAGTTTTTCTATGTTCTTTTTTATATATGCTCTCCCCCGCAGAGGGGGTAGCGTAACAGCGTAGCTGTGGAGCGAGGGGGAGACTTCCCCCTTCTTGATTTTTATGTTATAGATTGTCGAAAATTATTTTTTTGGTTATTATATGGATATGTTTAAAAATATTAGGGAAACAAGTATGAGTGAAAAGACAAAAAATGTGTACATCAAAGAGTTAGATGAGAATGTACTTGTGTTTACACAAGGAGAATTACTAACACAAGGTAGCTATTTGTTTGATGTGCCAAAAAGTGTACTAAAACTGATCAAAGAAACAATAAAAAATACCGAAACCGAATTTGTTATCAATATTTTTATGAATGGTAAAACGTGCAATAGTTTAGCTGATTTTAGTTCAACGGCTGGCGTTATTGTGCGGTTTAATTTTTTTGACACGTTGTTGTATATACTTTCGGGGAAGTTTGCGCCGGATTATACAAAAGGAAGTGTCCGATATTTTGATGACGATTTTGGAAAGTATAACCGAATGAAAGTATATACTTCCGATCATGCGCTCAATGAATATTTAAATAGATTGCAAATGATTTTTTACGAAATGGATTTATTGACCTTTGTTAATTTGTATACAAAAAGTAATGACGCAATACACAGTCTGTCGTCTGATACGGTTGCTCTGGTGGAAAAACTAAATTGTTATGAATTAGATAATTTTGATAAAATTGATAAGGTGCGAATGGTTGCAATCGTTAGTGAAATATGTAATCAAGAAAATGGTGAGATAAAAAGTTACAATGCGCTTACAGAACATAAATATAAAATGAATGAGTATAGCATAGAAATAAAACGCTTACTTTTCCATATATCAAAAAATTATTGTTCGTTACGTACCAACGAAAATAATAATCACATTAACGTATAATAAAATATTTTTTAGGAAGCGGAATATGCTGCGGGTGTAAAAATTGTTGGTGCGGAACGCTCACCTGTCTAAAGAAATCTGCGGCAGGTAGTACGTTTTTTTCTTTCTCAAATGTGTGTATGATGTAATCGCCTGTGTATTTTACTTTTATAAGTTCTTCAAACAAAATATGATAATCAATAATACCGTTACCCGCTTTTACAAATTCTAAACCGTTACCGCTCTTTACGTCTTTAACGTGGACAAGGGCAATATCACGCCCGATAAGTTCAAAGGCGTTACCTATAATTATTTTCATATCCGTATAGGTTGCCGTGCCGTTCTGAAAAAGATTTGCAACATCTAAAATTATTTTTAATCTGTGTGATTTTAATTCATCAAGAAATTTTTTTGCTTGCTGCGGTGTGTTTATGATATGGGTTGTATCTATTTCGATACCGATATTTATGTTGTAGGTGTCAGCAATTTTTAAGCATTGTTCTGTTATGCGACATAAATCTTTCCATGTTTCCTGTGTATTATTATTCGGTTCTAAGGCTGTCGATAGGGTTATGAGTGGACACGATAAATCTTTACACGACGATGCGGTTAGTTCAAATTGTTTTAGGTTGGTGTGTGATATATTTAAGTTGCTGTTGATTGCGGCAATTTCGATGTTGTATTTGGTGATTTCGGCGGCAATTTGCGAATTTAGCTCGCTAACTATTTTTTGTGTTAGCGTTTCTTTGCAGACTGATTGATAATCAAACTGTATGCACGAAAAACCATAGTCTTTTATTTTTTGAAAAAGTTCCGCAGGACTATCAGCTTTTATTTCTGATGCGAATACTCCGAATTGCAATTTGTGTGCCTCCTACATTTTAACACTAATCATGTGTTACCGGATTATATCATTACATTTTCACGTTATAATCCGGTTGTTTTTTTGATACTCACTTGTACGTTCTTAACCTTTTTTTGTTTGAAAATTTCGTATGGCATTAACTGCCTGAGTATTTTGCGGATTTTTCCGTACTAAGTTTTGCAATGGTCTTCCGTATATATCGCGCGCAATACCATCGTTTGTCCGCTCTATATCTCTATGCCTAGAGTGGCGTCTACGTTGTGGTATTGAAAAAATCGGTACTTTACAAGATGGACAACACATATTAAACCTCCAATTAAGACATTAAACTTTATATATCAACTATACAAAGAACTTATGAATACATTATGTACGGAAGTACATAAATTACAAAAAAACTGTAAAAACTGTGCCACGCTCTTTTTGATTTTCAACACAAACAGTGCCGCCGTGTGCCTTAACTATTGATAAAACAACTGTTAGGCCGATACCTGTGCCGCCTGTTCCGCGATTTCGTGATTTATCAGTGCGGTAAAAACGCTCAAAAATATGAGGCAAATCAGCTTCCGGTATGCCGATTCCTGTATCGCGGACAGATATTTTATAATGGTAGTTGTTCTTTTCAGCTTTTAGCGTAACTGTTATGTCGCCGTTGTCTGTGTATTTAATAGCATTTGAAAAAAGATTGATAAAAACTTGTTTTAGCTTTTCATAATCAGCGTGCAGCGGTGCGCTTTCTGTTCGTGTTGTAATATGTAAACCTTTTTCAGAGGCAAGCAAAGTAAACTCCTCCGTTACGGCTTGCAATAATTCCGCAAGGTCAAAATCAGTTTTTTTCAAAATGAGATTTTCTTTTTCTAAAAGAGAGAGTTGGTTTAAATCTGAGACAAGATTAGTCAAACGTTCAATTTCATCCTTGCAAACAGTAAGGCGTTTTTCTGATGCTTCAAAAACACCGTCTAACATTCCTTCGATATTGCCTTGAAGAGCGGTGAGTGGAGTTCTTAGTTCGTGAGCAATGTCGGAAGAAAGCCGTTTTTGCCATTGTTCGCCGTTTTCTAAAGTTAATGCAAGATCATTGATTGAAAGTGAAAGCCGTGCAAGTTCTTTTATCCGTTTTTTTTGCGGAACACGTATTGAAAAGTCTCCTTGTGCTATTCGCTCGGCTGCGTCTGCCGTATCTAATACCGGTTTTGAAAGAAAATTGCTAATAAAAAAAGACAGCATAATACTTAACAGTGCAAACAATACGCCGCTTGCGGCAAAAATACGATTAAGTGTTTTTATAAAACGCACCTCGCCTTCGCTATAAAAAAAAGGTCCATAACTTTCTATGACAATCGAAGCAATATTTTCATTGTTGTGTTGTATAGGATATGCTATTTTTTGAAAGTCCCCAACTGTTTTAAGTTCTTTCTTCATACGTGTTTGTATTTCTTCCACAATTAAGGCGCAATCCGTAGAATTCATTTCGCGGATATTCCAGAGCATCTTATCATCATTATTTTTCACTGATACAAAAAAACCTTGATGCATATAATGCATACCTATTGCATCTATGCCTTGCATATTAAAATCATCACTAGACGATACGTACTGTTCTGAAATAGAGCGAATAATTTCTGCGGTTTGTTTTTCAATATTTTGTTTCACGTATTCGGCAAATATTTTTCTTGCGCTTATGCCTATGACAACGCTCAATATAAATATGACAGCACAAACAAAAAATGTTATAATAAGAGCAATAATTTTTTGTAAACTGATCGTCATGTTACAAGTCCCGCAAAACGATAACCGATCCCGTAAACGGTAGCAATGTAACGTGGGTTTTTTGCATCATCTTGCAATTTCGCTCTAATGTTTTTTATTTGCGCATCTATTACACGGTCAAACGCATCACTATCATCATTTTTTACACGCTCGAAAATTTCATCGCGTGTATATATTTTCTCGCTTCTATTCATCAGTAGATGTAAAATTTCAAATTCTTCTTTGGTAAAATTTATCTTTTTGGTTTCATTTTCATGGTATAAAAATACGTCACGGCTTTCAATATCAATAGTTAAATCTCCGCTATGAAGAATTTTTGCTGTTTCGGGATTATATCCCGACCGCCGCAACGCAGCCTCTACTCTTGCCATAAGCTGCTTAGGACTAAATGGTTTTGTTACATAATCGTCCGCACCAATTTTTAAGCCGTTGATGATACTTGCCTCATCAACTTTCGCAGTTAGCATGATGATAGGTATTTTAGAGGAGAGTCTGACTGTTTTACAGATTTCCTCTCCTCTAAAATCGGGCAGCATTAAATCAAGCAAAATAAGGCTAAGCTGTTTCTTTTGAATAATGCCTAATGCTTCTTTGCCGTTTTTCGCACTGTAAGTATTGTAACCGTTTGCCTCAAGATAAGATTTAACTACATCAAGAATGTGCTCCTCATCGTCTACAACAAGGATATTGTGTCGTATCATATTTGTTCTCCTTTCGGTTCACTGCCGCTAGTATATACCGGAATTGTGTCAAAAGTATGAACCAACGCCTTTGAGATCAACCTTGACGTGTTTTACACCGCCCAAGGCTTCCGTTGCATGGTGATGGCTTTTACGCAGTGTTAGCAGGACATTCCCTCTACTTTTAGGTCAGTTTTTCCATTGTTTGCTCCTTCACAAAAAAATAGTATGTTACGCCTTAAATCCTTTAAGGCGTAAAGCGTTGGTAAGTACCGACACCGACGAGAGGCTCATCGCGGCAGCGGCAAAAATCGGGTTCAAAAGCGGGCCTCCGAAGAGGTAAAGCACACCCGCAGCAATCGGTATACCGACAACATTGTAGCCAAATGCCCAAAAGAGATTTTGCTTGATGTTGCGGATGGTGGACTTGCTCAATTTAATGGCTGTCGGCACGTCCATTAAATCCGAGCGCATTAAAACAATGTCCGCGCTTTCCATCGCCACATCGGTACCGCTACCGATGGCAATGCCGATGTCCGCTTGAACGAGCGCGGGCGCGTCGTTGATACCGTCGCCAACCATCGCCACTTTGCGCCCTTCGTCTTGTAGTTTTTTCACTTCGCTTGATTTATCCTGCGGCAGCACCTCTGATAAAACGCGGTCGATACCAACCTGTTTTGCGATGGCGTCGGCGGTTTTTTTGTTGTCTCCGGTAATCATGGCAACTTCAATACCCATGCGGTGCAGTTTGTCTATTGCGCCTCTGCTCGACGCTTTCACCGTGTCGGCAACCGCCACAATTCCGGCAAGGCTGCCGTTTAACGCAACATACATCGGCGTTTTGCCTTCACCCGCGAGGCGGTCTGATTCGTCTGCGAGCGTGTCAAGGGCTATATTACGCTCATTCATCAGCTTTTTATTTCCGGCAAGTATTTTGTCGCCGGAAATGACGGCTTCGATGCCGCGCCCGGTGATAGATTCAAAATCCCTAACCGCAAGCAATTCAAGCCCTTTTTCTTCCGCCCCTTGCGCAATCGCCTGTCCGAGCGGGTGTTCGCTTGATTTTTCCGCAGATGCGGTAAGCTGCAAGAGACGTGTGTTTTCAATGCCGCCCGTGGTCAGCACGTCCGTCACTTTCGGCTTGCCCTCGGTGATGGTGCCGGTTTTGTCAAAAACGATTGTCTGTATTCTGTGCGCGGTTTCCAGAGCTTCACCGCCTTTTATCAAAATACCGTTTTCAGCGCCTTTGCCGGTACCGACCATGATAGCCGTAGGCGTGGCAAGCCCGAGGGCGCAGGGGCACGCAATAACGAGAACGGCTATAAAAATAGTCAGTGCAAAGGAAATATCGCCGGTGCCGACATACCATAAAACCCCGGAGACGAGGGCGATAATGCACACCACCGGAACAAAGTAGCCGGAAACAATATCAGCCATTTGCGCTATCGGCGCCTTGCTTCCCTGTGCGTCCTCAACCAGTTTGATGATTTGGGCTAGGGCGGTGTCCGCGCCGATTTTTTCTGCTTTGAATTTGATGCTGCCGGTGGTGTTGATTGTCGCGGCAAAAATCGTGTCGCCCGCTTTTTTGTCGATAGGCATACTTTCCCCGGTAAGCATCGATTCATCTATTGAAGTGTGGCCTTCGACAACAACGCCGTCAACCGGAATTTTTGAGCCGGGGCGCACCACGATAATATCGCCGATTTTGACTTCCTCGATGGGAATTTCTTTTTCAACGCCGTTGATTATAACGATTGCGGTCTTGGGGGCTAATCCCATGAGTTTTTTTATCGCATCGCTGGTGCGGCCTTTTGAAACAGCCTCTAGGGTTTTTCCCAGCATAATTAGGGTGATGATTACCCCGGCGGTTTCAAAATACAGAGAGTTCACTGCGCCGAAATTCCCGCCCGCTATTTGCACCGTGTTATAAATACTGTAAACAACCGCCGCCGTTGTGCCTATTGCAATAAGGCTGTCCATGTTCGGGCTTCGCGCGATGAGCGCCTTAAAGCCGACTGCGTAGAAACGGTAGCCCACGGCAATTACCGGAATGACAAGCAGAAGTTCAAGGAGCGCGTAAATAAGTGAATACTGCATGGGATCAAGCCCTGCCGGAAACGGCAAGCGCACAATGCTAATCATCGGCACCATAGCAATATAGAGGAGCGGTAGGGAAAAAACCGCCGCCACTATAAACTTAATCCACATCGTGCGGATTTCTTTTTGTTTCCGCTCTCGGTCTTCATCTGCCGCCTTTACCTTGTCTATAACCGAATAGCCTGTCTTGACTACCGTATCTCTGATGTCAGCGATTTTTAACGCTTCGCCATCAAATTCGATAAATAGTTTTTCTGTCGCAAAATTGACGCTTGCCTGTATCACGCCTTGCAGTTTTTTAACGGCCCTTTCCACCCGTCCCGCGCACGCTGCGCAGGTCATGCCGCCGATTGCCAGTGTATGTGTCTGCATAGTAACCTCCTAACCTTCTTTTTGTTAAGCCGCTTTCTTTACACAGCCGTCTGTTAGCTCAATGGTTATATTGCCAATCTTTGCAAAATCAGGATTATGCGTAACCAAAATAATCGTTATGCCGTTTGTCTTGTTCAAGTGAACAATTAGTTCTTTAATTTCGTCAGAATGCTTGCTGTCAAGATTACCTGTAGGCTCATCGGCAATAAGAATTTTCGGCTTGTTGATAAGAGCGCGGGCAATTGCGACACGCTGCATCTCACCGCCGGATAATTGTGAGGGCAAGTGGTCTTTGCGTTTTGCAATGCCGAGCATGTCCATGATATTATCAAGGTTTGCTTCGTTTGCTTTTAGTGATGATTGAAACACGCCCGGGAGTAAAATGTTTTCCTTTACTGTTAATGTTGGTATAAGAAAAAACTTTTGAAAAACATAACCAAAAAATTTTCGCCGTATTACCGTGAGTTTTGTTTCTGAAAGTTCAAGCCCCGCCCGGAAAATCTCATTTCCGTCTATTTTAAGCTCGCCTGAAGTCGGATTATCAAGACATCCTAATACATTTACAAGTGTCGTTTTTCCAGAGCCTGATTGCCCAATCACTGAAACAATACTGCCTTCCGGTATATCAAAACTTGCTTTGTTTAATGCGGCAACTTTTTCACTGCCTCGTGTATAAATTCTTGTAAGCTCTTTGGCTTCAATAAGATTGTTTGTTGACATTTTACTCACTCCTTATGCTGTCTAAGGGGCGCACTCTTGCCGCACGTCCTGCAGGGTATACACCGCCGATAATGCCTACTAAAGTGATCGAAACAAAAGCGAAGACTACTGTTTTCCAGTCTATAGCGATTAGGCTGCCATCTGGAACAAAGGGTAGAAAATATCTGATAGCCATAGCACTCACTCCTGAAAAACCGAAACTCAGGGCTATCCCTAAAATACCGCCTAACGAACATAGTAATGTTGTTTCGATTAGGATCATTTTAAAAATGTCTTTAGGCAGCGCACCCATGCTTTTGAAAATTCCGATTTCTTGATACCTTTCAAAGACTGACATAAGCACTGTATTTAATACGCCGAACATGGCGATTAAAAATGCAATCATCGCTACTGCCATAACAATAACTTTTGCGCTGCCTACCAAATCCATGATCGTATTTTTTACTTGTGCCATTGATACAACTTGTACATCATGTAATGTATATAGCGTTTCTTCAAAAGCGGTTTGGTCAACACCGCTTTCCAGTCTTATACCGAGCATAGTCAGCAATCCTTCTTTTTGAAAGGTGGTTTGTGCCGTGTGTAAAGGTAAAAATACCATACCGTCATCTTGTGTGCCGCTGCGGGCAAGCACTCCCACTACGCGAAAATCTTCATCGCTTCCGGGCAATATCATAAAGTCGCCCACCTCGCGCTGTTCCAATTCTGCCGCTTCATAACCAATAACAATTTCACGAGCGTTAATGTCAGAAAACCAAGCGCCTTGTTTAAATTCAAGGTAGGACTTCATCGCCGGAAATGTCGCAGGGTCAACGCCGAGATAAACTGTTGTGCCGCCGTTGTCGCCTTTGTCAGGGTCAAACTCGGCGTGCATAAGCTGCGCTGTAGATGCTGCAACTTCAGGCGATGAAGCGACACTATCAACTATGTTTTGCGGCATATACCGCAAGCCTGATCCGCCTTGTAGCATTAGTGTTGCCGCTTCATAAGGACAGCCTTTAGCGGTAAGGACTATTTGAAAGCCCATACCTTCAATGCTGTTATTGAGCGATTGTTCATAGCCCTTGTTAAATCCTAGCAAGGTTACTAATACCCATGTCGAAAGCATAATACCGACAAGCGTGAACACCGTGCGCAGTTTTCTACGCAATAAATTTTTGTACGAAACTTGAAATACATTTAAACTCATTTATCATTCCTATATTTATTTTTTATTGAAGACAAAAATGTCTGTCAAAATTAAATTCTTTTTAACTGCCCGCAGTGTGGCGTTAAAATCCGTTGGTTCATCGGGGGAGGGATTTTTTATGGCACTAACTTTGGCACTTCCTCCGCTTGCCGTTTGCGGATTGTAGCTTTGAAAATCCGCAAGTGTTAATCCTGAAAACTGCTTAGCAAAGTCAAGAGAGCGTAATTCCGCCGCTTTTCGGTTTGTCATCTTTTGGTAGTAAAAACCTGCTATTGTCCCCTGTGCATCGTAAGACAGAAAAACTTGCAATCCGCCGTATTGACCTTTTTGGTTTATACCGTGAATATAGCCAATAACGGTATCGCCTTTGTAGATAGTGTACACCGTGTAGGGAACATCAATCGTTTCATACAGCCCCGTAAACTTATCGCCAAGGCGGGTTTCAATTTCTTGTAATAGCGGCTGTCCGCCCAATTTATCAACTGACAAATACGCAGTTTTGTAACTGGTGCTTTGCGGAAACAGACGCTTAACATCACGATCAGGATCATTTAGGTCGCAACCTACCGCACCAAAAGCCCTGCCTGTAAATCCTAGTACCAGAATTAACGGTAATAAAAACTTTTTCATTTCATTTCTCCTCTCGATTATATTTTTCTAAAGCCCAAAATATGCATAAAGTTGAATAGCAACCCTATGTTCATCTGATGCGCTGTTCCATTCATACATGGTTCGCAGTGTCAAATCTTGTGTTAGGCGAAATGTTACTCCGCCTGACGGTGTGTGATTCTGTATATTTTCTTTATCCGTGTAAGCGTATTGCGCTTCCAATTTTAAACGGTTTTCATCTAAGAAGTTAAAGCCTATTCGGTAAAATGCGGCAAGTGCCTGCTTGTCATCTTTTACACCATAGTTGAACTCAGCTTTTTGCTCGATGTTGTTATAGTTAAAGGAAACATCAACACCGCCTATTAAAACTGTTTTACGCATTTCCATGATCTCATAACCCATAGTATCGGGAATTTTACCGCCCATAAATGAAAGACCAATGTTGTAATTGTCAAACGAGAGTACACCAAATGAGCCGCGGGCGCTTCCTAAAAAGTTTTTCTCTATCTCAAACCCCATGCCGGTGCCGGTTGTAAGAGAGAGTTTTAAATCAGCTTTTGCGAAATCTTTTGAAAATCCGCCGCCCCAATCTCTGTCCATTCCAAAACCGTACATCGGCAGGGGCTGCAGCAAGTCGCCGTGTGTATCCCAGTAAGAAGCAAGCCCAAATGCTATGCGGTCATGCCCTATCCAAAAATCCCCAATCTTTGTTTTGCCTTTTACATAAGCATTGAACAATTGCGGCTCTACTTTCTTCATATCCGCATCGTAGGCCAGGCGGAATTGTACGCCTATGCTTCCCACGTCCCCGGTTTCTCCCGCAAACTTCTTGATAAGGTCGAAACCGACGGAGTTTTTCTGCATAATGTCGTGCTTCCCGCCGGAACGAAAGATTGCATTGTTTTCTTCTGATGAGTAACCGGCGACAGCCTGCGCTTCAATGTAAAACAAACTGCCCTCTGCAAATATATTTTGCGCTGCGAACATACTGATAGCCGTCAACGCAATAAACCCAACAAGTGTATATTTCATTTTAGATACTCACCTGTATTGCAGCGGTATACAGGCTACTAGATTTAGTGTTCTCTGTTGCTTTCGTCTTGAAGACAAGATCAACCTGCCATTTGCCCCGCATGGCAAAATTGACAGGGAACAGATAAAAACCCTTTTGACTGGTGAGAACAGTCTTTGGCGCCATAGAATGTTGCCCCGCCATAGAAGCCATATCATAGCTGCCGAAAATTTCAAGATCGGTAACTTGTTTACCGTCTTTGTCCCAGAGCGTTATGCGCAAAACACCCTCACCCATTTTTGGCTTTTCGGGGAATTCAGCCTTAAATGAATACGAACCATTGATGACGGTTTTCGTTCCAACTTTCACCGTTTCGGCAGACACATTTGCCGAGATGCCAAGCACTAAAACAAGCGCGCTTAAAAAAAATACTTTCCTCATTTTTTACTCCTTCGTAGGTGTGCAGGAAATAACCACCCTACATTTTCTATATTCAACTTACCATTAAGTTGTGAATACATTATGAATAAAATAAATTTTGTTTTATTTTTAATTTCTTTTTCTTCTGTTTTGAAGCAACAGCGCAGCAACTATAAAGACTGCAGGAACAATGCAATGCCAATGAGATAATATAAAATCCATTTCAACACTCCTTAAATGTTTATATTTTTATATTACATTGGAGTTGTGAACAAATTATGAATGAGGAAAATCTTTTTTAGTGTACCGCCGCTACGCGATATAAATGGGCGGCACTCTGATAAGGTGGCGGTCTGGTTTTAGGGGATTATTACGCCACTTTATGTTTTGATTGCAAGGCTTTGATGGTTTTTAAGGGGAGTTCTGTATATTTTGCAACTTTAGCGGCAGACATACCATCGGCAAGCAATTTTTTAGCTACTTTTATAGAGTTTTCAATTCTAAACTTATCTTCGTAATATTCTAGTTTTTTTGACAAATAAGTGTCTAATTTTTCTTGTAACATAATATCTCCTTCTGCCAATTCTTTATGCCGGCTAAATAATTCATGGTAAAGACGTTCCAGACCGTCCATCAAGGGCGGCACATCTGCCTCATCTATTTTGCCCTTTGCCTTGCAATGGTCAACCGCATCCATCAAGTCGCTGACAAGGCTTTTAAGCGGTTTTGACAGTGCTTTTCGTTCCTCGCTGTTTTTGGCTTTTTTGACTTGTTTACGCAGTTTTAACACATAAAACGGTAACAAAATCGCAAAACCTTGCTTTTCAAGCTCCAGCAAAGTATGTTTTAGCAAGTCAAAATTGATTACTTCATAATCATAACATGGTTTACCCGGAAATTTCAAGCGTAAAATTTGGCTCTCCGGTGTTTTCGCATCGGTTTCAAGATAGATAACCCGCGCTTGCGGAAATTCAAGAGTGCGCACTTTGCCCTCATACGTTTTTTTCAAAACTGCGGTATCGTAGCCATATTCAAAAACCCTAATCATCATGTCGGCATCAAAATTGATTTGTGCTTCAAGATGGTAGATAGTGCCTTTAATCCGCAACATTATATCGCTTGTCCGGCGGCGATTTTTTTTAGTTACCACTTCTGTATTGAGGTATTCGATTTTAGTGTTTGGCGGGTAATCTGTGCCGAAAAGTCCATTTATAAGAGAGATTACTGTACTGCCTAAGCGGAACTTGCCGTTTTTAACGGTAGCTTATTAGGTGGTTCGGAGCGCGGCGGTTTGGTTTTGCCAGTAGCTCCGTCTGTTAATATTTGCAGTATGCAGTTTTTCCCTGCGCTCCGCAAGCCGTCTTTCAGCACGCCCTTGAAAAACATCT
>BOBI01000007.1 GCA_026002305.1 Spirochaetia bacterium | reverse complement strand
GAAATTATTTGCAAGCGCATTATTGCGCAAACGGTTAAATCCTTACTGCAACAGCATCCCGTCGCTGACAATTTCGCGGCGTTTTAGCTCCTTAAAGCGTGTTACAAGGTCTTCGGGCAGCAACTTAGCTTTTTCCTCAGTACCGATGTCAAAAACAATTTCGCCCGAGTCCATCATCAAAAGACGGTTACCCGTCTCAATGGCGTGCCGCATATTGTGTGTAATCATCATTACGGTAAGGGCGCGTTCTTTTGCAAAACGCGTAGTCAGACCCATAACGATGGCTGCGTTTGCGGGGTCGAGCGCGGCGGTATGCTCATCAAGTAAGAGCAGGGCAGGGTGAGACATCGTCGCCATTAGAAGCGATAGCGCCTGACGCTGTCCGCCTGAAAGCAGCTCTACATTGTCGGCAAGGCGATCCTCCAGCCCCATGCCAAGTTCGGCAAGCTGCGTTTTAAATTCATCGCGTTTACGTTTGTTCAAGTTGATTTTGAGCTGTTTGCAGCCTTTGTAACTGGCTATCATCAAATTGTCTTCCAACGACATCTTACCTGCCGTCCCAAGCAGCGGACTCTGGAAGATGCGACCTATGTAACGCGCCCGCCGGAATTCTTTTTGCAGTGTAATGTCGATGGTACTACCGGCATCTTTCATGGTGATACTACCCGTCGTGGGCAGCAGGTTTCCGGCCAGTACATTGAACAGCGTGGTTTTACCGGCGCCGTTTGAGCCTACGACGGTAATAAAGTCGCCGCGCTGTACGCTTAAATTTATGTCGTGCAGGGCAATGTTTTCATCGGGCGTACCTTGTGCAAACGTTATACCGATATTGCGTATATCAATCATTGCCGTCCCCTTTTTGACAGCTTTGACGGTAACTTTGCCTGCGTTACGATTAGGCAAATAATGATTAGCGCGCCTGTTACAAACTTGAGGTCATTTGGCCCCATGTTAATTCGCCAGCCGTAGATGCGGGCTAATAACATCAGGGCACGGTATAGAATCGAGCCAAGTAACACACGCAAAGTGAGCAGCGCGATTCTGTTTGAGCGCATCAAGAACTCACCAATCATAACAGCGGCAAGGCCCGCCAGTACCACGCCCGTTCCCGAGCCGACATCGGCGAAGCCGTTATACATCGATGCCAACGCGCCCGCTACCGCAGTAAGGCCGTTTGCAATGCAGATACCGGCAGCTTTAACCACTTCGGGGTCCATTCCCTGCGAGACTATCAGTTGAGGGTTGGAGCCGAGCGCCCCCATTGCCAAACCAAAGTCGGTGCGAAAAAAGATGTCGATAAGTATTTTGAACGCAAGCGTAACAAGCAGCAGGAATAGCAGTACCGACATACCGCCTGATAGAAAGTCCGGCAAGGATCGCGCGGCAAAATCGGTGATCTTGCTGAACATCGTGGGTAGTTTTAGAAACGAAATATTTGACCTGCCGCCCTGTATTCGCAAGTTTACCGAGTATAGCATCGTCATGGTAAGAAAGCCCGCGAGAAGGCCTGGAACTTTAAGTTTGCTGTGAATCAGCGCTGTGGCAAGACCGGCGAGGCAGCCGGCAACAAACACCGCCAGGAAAATTGCCGCCGACGGCGCGCCGCGCAACAGCAATGCCGCCGTAACGGAGCCGCCGAGCGCGAATGAGCCATCAACGGTAAGGTCGGCAAAATCAAGCACCCGAAACGTGATAAACACGCCCAGCACCATGATACCGTAAATCAAGCCCTCAATGATGATCGTTTCTATCATTATTTTTCTGTCGCTTTACCATTCTGAAAGATTATATTTGCCTGATCAATATATTTCTGTGGAACCTTAATACCGCATCTGGCGGCCTCGTCAAGGTCAAGCAAAAAATCGTTGTCACCCGGCTCGGTCATATAGCGCACAGGAATATCCGAAGGTTTCTTGCCGTTTAAAATCTGTAAAACCAATTCGCCTGTTGCGCGTCCTGCTTTGTAATAGTTGATACCTGTTGCAATAACGCTGCCGCCGCCGCGCGTACTTGTAACATCGCATGAAAAAATCGGTTTTTTTGCGGCATTAAAAACCTGAATCAGAGCGGGTAGTGCGGAATACACAGTATTATCCGTAGTAAGGTAAATGCCATCTACACGGCCTACAATCGATTGAGCCGCCGCGCGAACCTCGGATGATGTAGAAATTGCCTGCTCGATAACGGTAACTCCCAGTTTCTTTGCCGCTGCCTGTACTTCCAGCAGTGAGGAAATAGAGTTGGCTTCGTTACTCGTGTAAATGTAGCCGAATGTTTTGATGTTGGCAATTTCCTTGAAAATCCTAATATAATCCTCGTTAGGGGTTGCGTCCGACATACCGGTAACATTCCCCTCGCCATGCGCAACCGTTGAAACAAGACCCGCGCCAACGGGATCTGTTACCGTGGCAAAAACTACGGGAATATCCTTTATCGCAGTAGCCAGAGCCACAGCTACCGGTGTGCCAATCCCCACCGCCAGCGCCACGCGCTCACTTCTGAATTTAGCAGCAATCTGCGCCGCCGTGTTCACATCGCCGTTGGCATTCTGTCTGTCGTATTCAAACGCAACCCCGGCCGCTTCAAGCACATCAATCATGCCCTGCTCGGCGGCATCCAATGCAGGATGCTGCACAATTTTGGCAATCCCGATTTTCACCTTTCCGTCTGTTGCGGCCTTGCCACCGGCAAACACAATTCCGGCCGTAGCGCACAAGAGCGCCGCCAATACCAGTTTTTTCATAGTTTCCTCCTGTAGACATTTTACGTCTTTATATGTTAGCTTATAGCGTTAGTAATCAATCGTGCAAGAAGAATCAATAGCAAATCAAATACGCCTGCAAGTATACCTGTCCCATGCCGGTGTCGCCTCCCGCAGAGCGTCCGAATCCCTCATACAACAAGGCCGTGTTTCCGTAAACGGCTCAATAATAACGGAACTTGGTCAAAAGGTGTCGTTACAGGATACCGTTACCCTTGACGGTAAACCAGTACACATTGAGCAAAATTTGCAATATATCGTATTGAATAAGCCTCCCATGTTTATTTGCAGCTCCTTTGATACGGAAAACCGGCCGCTTGCCAAAGATCTATTGCCAAAAGAAATCCAAGAACGCTTGTACTCTGTAGGGCGCCTTGATTACCGGTCTTCCGGCCTGATTTTTTTTACAAACGACGGTGATTTCGCGGCTAATTTGAGCCATCCAAGAAATCAAATTGAAAAAGAGTATATTGTCGAGTCAACAGGAATCATTGACGATAAAATTATTGATAGTTTCAGCCGCGGCATTGAAATAGACAATATTTTTTACAAAAGTGAAAAAATAACCAGAATTGGCCGCAAAATATTGGATATTGTCCTGATTGAGGGCAAAAACCGCGAAATAAGGCGTGTTTTTTCTTATTTTCACCTACACCCGAAATCGTTAAAACGTGTCCGTATCGGGCCGGTCCTATTAGACCGCTTGCCTGAGGGAAAAACCCGCGAACTAACAAATTACGAAAAAGAAACATTGTGCAAAAAATGGAGTAAAAATGATAATAGCAATTGACGGCCCTGCAGGTTCCGGTAAGAGTACCATCGCGAATATGCTTGCAAAAAATCTTAAACTTTCTTCGGGCAAGAAGCCGGTATATGTAAATTCAGGAAATTTATACCGCGCCATAACAGCAGGATGCATAAATAGCGGCATAAAACCCGAGAACGAGCCTGATGTTGTCGATTTTACTCATAAAATTACTCTAAATTATGATGGAAATACGGTTATCCTCAATGGAATTGATGTTACAGGCGAGCTTCACACGGATAAAGTTGATGAATTTGTTTCCCCTGTTTCTTCATACATCCCTGTCAGGCACTATATCAACGACATAATTAGGGAAATGTCTAAAAATACTGACATTGTTGTTGAAGGCAGGGACATGACTACCGTTGTTTTCCCCAATGCTGATTTTCGCTTTTTTTTGGACGCCTCAAGTGATGTCCGCGCAATGCGGCGATTTAAGCAGGGGGTGTCGGATCAATCTTTACAGCGAATTAAGGAATCAATCGAAGCACGGGACAAACTTGATAAAAATAAACCTGAAGGGAGTTTAAGAATTGACGCGGGAGTTACCTATTTTGACACTTCACACTTGACGGAGTGGCAAGTTTATGAGAAATTAGAAGCTACAATCAGTTTAAAAGGATCAACGATGGGTCAGATGGAAGTAGAAATAGAAGAGCCGGTCGGCAAAAAAAGTGTAAATACCGATGGGGTTTTACAAACGCAAATGCAAGAGGAATATCTAAAAAGTCTCGAAAACTTGGAAGAGGGCAAGCTCATTAACGGTACCGTCATTCAGGTAACTGCCGATCAGGTGTTTCTCGATGTAGGGTATAAATCGGAGGGTAAAATTCAAATTAGTGAATTTACCGATATTCCCCAAATTGGCGATACCGTTTCGGTAATACTCGAAAAGAAAGAAAACAAATATGGCGAAGTTGTTGTTTCTAAACAAAAAGCCGATGCGGCAATATTGCGCACACAATTAAAACAAGCTTTTCAGGATCATACCCCTATTACCGGAAAAATCGAAAAGGTAGTAAAAGGCGGCTACGATGTAAATCTTGGCGGCGATCTCCGTGCCTTTCTGCCGATAAGCCAGTCCGATATTCAGCACGTCGAAAAACCTGAAGAACTGCTTGGGCAAAAAATAGAAGCCTTTGTCGAGCGTATATATTCCGACGGCAAAATGAACATTGTCATTAACCGGCGCAAATTCCTTGAGGAAAACTGCGAGAAAAAGCGCGAGGATTTTTTCACAAATGTCCCTGTCGGCACAGAAATGGCGGGCACGGTAAAGTCATTCACGTCGTTTGGCGCCTTTGTAGATCTTGGCGGGTTTGACGGCTTGCTTCATGTCAATGATATGAGCTGGGGTCATGTTGTGCGCCCTAAGGACTTTGTTAAAAAGGGCCAGGAAATAAAAGTTAAGGTTATCCGCATTGATCCGGCCGGAAGAAGAATTAACCTCTCTTTGAAACACTTCACGGATGATCCTTGGGTTCATTTTGAAGATAAATACCATGTAAATGATATTGTAAAAGGCAAAGTTACCAAACTTGCTGATTTCGGCGCGTTTATCGAAGTCGAAGAGGGTATTGAGGGGCTTGCCCATATTTCCGAGTTCTCTTGGGTTAAAAAAATTCAAAATCCGGGTGATATCCTCCATATCGGCGATCAGGTCGAATGTATGATTTTAGGATACGACCTGCAGGCAGGGCGTGTTTCACTTGGGCTTAAACAAGTTACGGATAATCCGTGGACGGACATTGATAAAAAATATCCGCTTGGTACACGTTTAACCAGAAAAATTGTTAAAGTTACAAATGCCGGGGCGTTTATCGAGCTTGAGGAGGGCATTGACGGCTTCCTTCATAGCGACGATCTTTCTTGGGCGAAAAAATCTAAACGCACCGCCGGTGAGCTTAAAGTTGATTCCGAGATAGAATTTATTATTATCGGAATTGAACCAAAAAACCGGAATATAAGGCTCGGTGTAAAACAACTGACAGAAGATCCGTGGCAAAATTTTGCAAAAGCATACAAAATAGGCACTTTGATTGAGGGAGAGGTCTCATCGGTTACCGATTTCGGCATTTTTGTAAAAGTTCCCGGCGGAATAGAAGGGTTAATCCATAAGACAAATCTTGTAAAACAAAAAGAAGATAATATGGATGATGAGCTTAAAAAATATCATGCAGGCGATAAAATAAAAGCCGTGCTTATTGAACTAATACCGGAAAAACAAAAGGTTGCGTTCTCTATCCGTGATTATGAACGAAAGGTGCAGCGGGAAGAAATTTCGCGCTATATGGCGGCGGAAGAATCCGATGGTTCAACTTTCACGTTAGGCGACATGATAAAATCAAGGGAAACCCCGGCAGAATAATTTTGTCAAATAATGTTTAAAAATATGGATGCCAACGATTTTTCGACATTTGATGACATCAGCAATCAGGCAGGCAGGCAAAAAATAATCGCAAAAAGCGCTATTATGCTGGAGAAATTAGAAATTGCCCAGCGGATTGCAAAAACAGATTCATCGGTCCTTATTTTAGGTGAAAGCGGGGTAGGTAAGGAGCTTATAGCCGAACAAATACATTTAGGAAGCCAAAGAAAAGATATGCCTTTTATCAAGGTTAATTGCGCGACACTTGCGGGCGACCTGGCGGAAAGTACGCTTTTTGGCCACGTAAAAGGTGCTTTTACAGGCGCCAATGATGAAACAAAAGGGCGTTTTGAAGCAGCCGATAAGGGAACATTATTTCTTGACGAAATAGCGGATTTACCGGATTCCATACAGGCAAAATTACTCAGGGTTATACAGGAAAAAACATTCGAGAAAATTGGTTCGGATACCTCTGTCCGCGTTGATGTCAGGATTATAGCGTCAACAAATAAGGATATTGAAAAACTCATTGAAGAAGGCGTCTTTAGAAAAGACCTCTATTACCGGCTAAATGTTTTACCCATTTACATTCCTCCTCTGCGGCACCGGAGCGAGGATATAAACAGCCTTGCCGCTTTCTTTTTAAAGAAACATTCACAGGATGTAAAAAAGCACTTTGAAGGTTTTTCCGACGAAGCAATGGAAGCTCTTGTTTTATACTCATGGCCCGGAAATATTCGTGAACTTGAAAATTGTATTGAGCGTGCATGTGTAACAGGTAATTCAGCCATTATAAACAGGCAAGATTTATTAATCGAAAATAACTCGCTGCTAAATGCGCAAATAGGGGAGGGGGGCAGGGATTTAAAAACAATGGTAAATGCCTTTAAAGCCCGCTATATAGGGAGTGTTCTCCGTGATAAAAAGGGGAATAAAACCGAAACCGCAAAAGCCCTTGACATACAACGGACGTATCTATCTAAACTTATTAAGGAACTAAATATTGAAGGGGAAGGGGATACTTAATTAAAATCAATTAAGGGGATACAATAATCACTATGGATAACGAAGTAAAAACAGTAGATGTCAATAAAACAGCCGCTTTTTTGAATAATAACAGAAAATATTTGTTAGGTTCGTTAATCGCCGTTGTTGTAGTGTTAGTTGGTATAATAGGTTTTTTATGTATTTCAGATGCTGTTAATAAAAAGTCTATTTTGTCGCTTGAAAGCCTGGTAACAAGCTATGTTGATTTAAAGAACGATTTTACAAATGCTGAAAAGTCGTCCGATGTTGATAAACTTCTAGGCGAACTTACCAATCACGCGAAGAAATATTCAGGATACCCCGCAAGCAGCTCATGGTCCATGGCGGCAAATATTTACAAAGAGAAAAACGAGTGGGATAAAGCTGAAGATGCTTGGAATAATGCCGCCAAAAAAGGAAATAAAACACATCTTGCCCCAATAGCTCTGTTTAATGCCGCCGTAGCTGCCGAAGAACAAGGCAATATTGAAAATGCGCTGCAATATTATAATCGCAGTTTAACTGTTTCAGATTTTCCGGATGCCGCACACGCTCAATTTTCAATCGGAAGACTGCAAGAAGATAAAAATGATAAAGAGGCTGCATTACAGGCTTACCGGTTGGTAATTGAAAAGTGGCCCAATGAAAATAATTGGACGAATTTGGCGCATAGCAGAATTGTTGAGCTTGGTTTATGAACTACCGCTTTAGAAGAACCGCCGCAGAGCCCTCGCACGCAAGCAGGTGCGTAGCGTGCAGACGGTATTAAACCGCACGGAGAATAAAATGAGGTTTTTTATCGGGTATGAAAAAATTTAAAACTTTCTTTCTGGTAATGATATGCCTGCTTTCAAACATATCGTGTGGAATTATAACTTATCAGTATTTACCACCGGTTACAGGCATTTCGACGTCAATGAACTCGCAGGCGGAGGTCAGACTCCCGGATGCCGCTGATGTAATTTCATTTTACTTTTTAAATGGCAGATACCCATATATCAGCATTGCAAATTTCTCAGGCGCATATTTTGACAGATATGAAGTTCATTATAAAATTTATATGAGCAATGAGCAGGGTCTTGTAGCTATAACAGATGCGGACAGAACAAGAATTAACCCTCAACTGCAGAATGATTTTGCCGCTTTAGATAAATTAACACAGTCAAAGACTTCCGTGGGTAATAATACATTTAGGGATATGGGCTTTTATGAATTGAATTATGATGTCGCATACAATCTGGTAAGATCCAATGGCTACGGCGCGTTTACATTGAAACCGGCAAATGGTTATTTTATAAATTCAAATGATTTAACTGAAGAAATTTCCACAACATTGAACGCGGATGTAAAAACAATAACAAAGACAGGTAATTTTGTATACACGTATGCTTCATTATACATAGTTTGTTTCAATTTTGATGATCAGAATCTTTCACGTTTTTATAGTTCACCGGCATTAATAAATACTTTCTTTCTACCGGCGCCGCCAAGTAATATTCTGATAACACAACTTAATTTATATGCGCTTGTAAATAATTACGCCGATGATAATTGGAATGGTACTTGGACTACAGCTGCCAACCCGATTACAACAGCAACCATCACTTTAGGGCGAACAAAATATTTCTATTTTTCAGCAAGAAATTTACCATCAGATGCAACCACTAAAGCACTTACCGCCACATCATCGGATGTATCAATAGCTGAAATAGATTATGCAAAAAATAGACCGCCAAGTATGCTTGATGATTTGGAAGCATTTGTAGTTAAAGGTATAAATAACGGCACCGTAACAATAAAAGTGGAAGCTATGGATGGCTCCAATGTTTCCACTTCATTTGAGCTGGAAGTAGTTCCCTAAAACCTAAGAAAGACGCATATCAAAACCGCCGCCGTTTATTCTCCGTGCGGTTTAATACCGCGTAGCTCTGCTTACGCGGGTAGGTCATCCTCCTTGCGGTTTAATACCAATCTGCACGAAACAAAACGCGCTTGCGGCTTTTTACTTTCTTTAATGTGTATTCTGTCTACTTGGATTAGAAGTTTCTTTATTTTGATATATGTTTTTGTAGACATTAAAAAAACTATCGTATTGTACTTCTGTCTTTTCGTCTGTTTTATTCCTTATATCAAAAAAACCGCCGCCATGTTTATTGTCCGTGTTTTGGTTTAATACCTTCGCCAGAAGGTATTTTCTCTTTATAGATAGAGGCGAATCGCCATTATCTATAATGCTTTTTTTGTATTGCTTTTCCTCGTCTTTTGGCACTATATCTGTGCCATTCGCTGTTTCATATTCAAACCCCCAAAGCAGCGACGCGGGCGAGTATTTTTTTTGGCCTTGTTTTATATGATAAAGCTCGGCATGAACGATCTCCATTCCATCCGGTAAATACTTATTTAGATTGTTTTTAAATTCGTGGACATCAATAAACCCTGATATATCTATGGAGGCGATTTCATTCCGGGTAACAATGCCAATGGATACGGGCGAGGCAAAATCAAGTTTTGGTAACGGATTATAGCCTTGTGTCCAAACCACAGGAATACTTGCGCGTTGGAACGCCATTGAGAAAATCTCAATTATACTTAAATGTGAAATATAAATGGCTGTGCTTTTCTTTACAAAAGAAAATAAAATTCGGTTTGTATCCGGATCTTTGGTATCATCAGTAATTTCAGTATTTTCAACATTTCTTGTACTTTTAATTTGCGTTATAACATCTTTATTTTTCTTAATTGTCCTTTTGTTTGAACAAACACCGCAATTATTCTTGCAGTTTTCTTCACAAGCGGTGGTTAATTTATTATTATTTGATAGATTTAATTCTTTTTTTAGAAATGACTTTGTTGTTATCGTATCTATGCAATCCCATGGAAGATGATCATTGACATTTTTTTCTTTTAGAACATCTTTTAAAACGTAGTCATATTTTTCTAATAGTGTCTTCCAAACATCTTTATTAATATACTCATTCCACGCATCCAAACGGCAGCCGGCTTTGAAAGACTCTTCGATCAAGTCCCCTACCCTATTATCGCCTCTGGCTAACAATCCTTCTATTGTTGAAACAAGGGTATCCTGAAAACTCACCTTATGTCCGCTTTTTCTTAAACCTTCTTTAATTTCCCATAATTTATTAAACGCTTCTTCCATAGACAACTGTTTTGCCCATTGGTATGGTGTATGCGGTTTTGGAATAAATAATCCGACATTTATATTAAATTTTAATCCTGATGCTCTTGACAGTTCCTGTATAAATGAAATTATTTCTTTTGGTTCATCAATATTGTAATTTTCGCAAATTATTGGAAGCCCTATCATAAAATAAAACTTTGCTGTACGCCAGCCGTTTTTTTTGGCCTCCAGTATTATTTCCCTTATATTTGAAAGGGTAATTTGTTTGTTTATAGCTAATTGCCACATATCTAATGGTGTTTCTACCGCAAAGGTTAATCCGCTTTTTCTAATTGTTGATATTTTCTTTAGAATATCCAATGAAAAAGTTGAAATATGTAATGATGGTAATTGAAACGATATATGTTTCTTTGAATGTTCGTTATTTAATTCCTCTAAAAGTTGGACGATGTTAGAATAGTCGCCTGACGATAGTGAGGAAAGGCTAATCTCCCTGAAGCCGCCAATATTTATAAAATTTGATACTTCCGATTTAATAGTCTCAAGTTTTTTCTGACGCATTGGCCGATACCAAATTCCGGCATGGCAAAATCTGCATCCGTTCGGACAACCCCGCATAATTTCAACCGCGCCATGATGCTGAACAATTCTCATACTTGGTAGAGGAAAAACATTATTTGCAGCTGGACGTTCAGAAAAATTTTCATCAATATTCTTTATGGATTTATCCTTTCCTTTTACCCAGATAGATTTATGTTCGGAAATTTTATCAAACAGTTCTTTTTTACCGGCCCCTTTTTGCTTTAAATTGCAGAGCGTTTCCAGTAAAATAAAAAACTCATCTTCAGCTTCTCCAATCCAAAAAGCATCAATAAAATTTGAATATGGTATAGGGTTAGAAACACAAGGGCCGCCTGCGATAACGATAGGATGTTTATTATTACGATTACACGATAAAATCGGAACATCCGCCGAATCTAATATGGTAAGGATGCCGTTAATTCCAAGCTCATAACCAAACGTAAAAAGCAGAATATCTGCGGAACATAATGGAATACCTGTATCAAGTCCGTATAGCGGTATTTTTTTTTCCTTAATTAATTTTTCAAAATCAGGCGCCGGAGCAAATACACGATCACAGGAAATATCCGGTAATTTGTTTATCCTGTTATATAGAATATGTAATGCCTGGTTGGACATTCCTATTTCATATAAGTCCGGAAACGATATTACGGTTTGCAGCAAAGCCTGCGGTTTGGCAAGCCGGCCATATTCACCGCCAACATATCTTGATGGTTTTTCAACAGTCAACAAGGATGAGTCAAAATCTTTTAGGTTTATATATTTCATTTTAATATTGGAAACGCCTTGTATGTATGCTTAACGCAAGACCTATGCCTATCATAGCGGTTATAAGGGAAGAACCACCATAGGACATAAAAAGCAGTGGAATTCCTGTTATTGGCATTATGCCCATTGTCATTCCTACATTTATTAAGAAATGGAATATATACATCGCCGAAAGACCCGTGACTATATAACATCCAAATGTATCTGTTGTAGTTCTCATAATTTTTATAAGCCGTAACACAATAATTAGAAATAAAAGAAACACTAATAAACCGCCGATTAATCCCCATTCTTCAGAGAATATTGAAAATATAAAATCTGTACTTTGCTGCGGTAAAAACCTGTAATGACTTTGCGTGCCCTGTAAATAACCTTTACCAATAAAACCGCCCGATCCAATGGCGGTAATAGATTGAATAATATTCCAGCCTGAACCGCGCGGATCAATATTCGGGTCTAAAAATACAATAAGTCTCATTATCTGATATTCTTTTAAAACCTTTTGTGCCGCATACCAAATAATAATTGCAATTATTATAATTGTTGAAAAAAAAGAAATCCAATAAAAATATTGTTTTTTATATCGACGAAACCCAAATAGCGCAATCACGAATATTATTGTTAAAGCAAATAGAAAAATGATTAGAAAACGTTTATCTGTTAATAATACTAAAATCGGTATTGTCGTTTTTATTATGAATGTTTGCCATAACGGTAATATCATTAAAACACCGGATAAACCAATGGTCATTAGTAAAAAAACAATATATCTTAATGAAATACCTGCTATTAGTGTCATAACTAATAAAATTGGAATAAAAACCAATGCTGTTCCTAAATCAGGCTGCATAAGTATTAACAGCATTGGTGTAAATACAATTACACAAGAAATTATGAATCTAAAAAGGCTGCTTACATTTCTTTTTGTGCTATCAAGGAACTGTGCTAAAAAAATTATTGTACTGATTTTTGTAAACTCTGATGGTTGTATACCGAATGAACCAATACCAATCCATGCGCTTGCTCCATGAACCACACGCCCATTAATACAAGTGTATAGTACTAAAACAAGTGTTATTAAATATAAATATAACGCAAAATGATAAATACGCCGGTAGTTAAGCAGCGCAATAATAATCGCTAAAATAAGACCTATACTTCCCCAGATTATTTGTCTGGTATATTCCGTAGATGTTAAAACACCTGTAGATGTTATTGCAGATGAATAAATAAATAAAATTCCAAAAACCGTTAGAATTATGGACGAAAAAAGTAATGAAAAATCAAATTTTAAGAAATCACTTATTTTCATATTACTCCCTTCTATTTTGAACCGGCATTAGATATTGAAAATGTAAAGCGGCTACCGCTTCTTCAAATGTTTGATCCTTAAATATGCCTTGAAAAATTATTGCCGAGGCATAAGGCGACCACCACTCCCACTTGTTTACAGCTTCAACAATTATGGAAACTACAATTCTATCTTCGGGATTCTCCGTAAGATAAGGAGCAAAGGCAACAAACCATGAATGCCAGTGATCTTGTATGCCAACTTCGCTTGTACCTGTTTTACCGGCAATTTCTACAGATTTTATGTTTAAAGGAAATTGTGCTGTTCCTTCACTAATTACTGATCGCATATCTTCACGCACCTTATCAAATACAACAGAACTAATTTCACTTTGCTTGATAACTTCAGGCATTATTTGTTTTTCCACAGCTCCTGTTACAGGATCGCGTATTTCTTTTACTAGATGAGGTTTATACATTATTCCGTCATTAACCACCATTGAAACCATATTTGCCATTTGAAGCGGTGTTACTAACGCATAACCTTGTCCAATTGATATATTCATTGTATCACCGCTTTGCCATCTTTCATGGAAACGCCTGTCTTTCCATTGCGGTGTAGGAATAAAACCGTCAATCTCACCCGGTATGTCAATGCCGGATGCTTTACCGAAACCAAATTCGTTTGAATAATTAACAATACGTTCAATGCCAAGGTAGTCCCGCCCTACAACCCAAAAGTAAATATCACATGATTGTGCTAACGCATTACGTAAATTTAAACGCCCGTGTCCGGGTTTTCGTATATGACATCTCCATAAGCGGTCGCCATAGGATATTTCACCAGGGCAATCAATTGTTTTATCAATGGAAAAAGCATCTTCATTTATGATACCTGTCGTCATTACAATTTTAAAAGTTGATCCCGGCGGATAACTTGATTGTATTGCACGGTTTAAAAGCGGTTTGTTGGGATCATTTATTAATTTTTGATATTCATCACTTACATCGTTTCTATTAAATACATCAGGGTTGTACCATGGGTATGAAACCATAGCGAGAATTTCACCCGTTGTAGGCCGCATTACCGTAACCGCGCCTATACGCTGCCCTAATGCTTTTTCCGCAAGCGTTTGTATTTTGCGATCAATCGTTAAAACAATATTTTTACCCATTTCAGGCGCCTCCCGAATAATTTCACGGTCGCGTGCCAACCGTCCCCGCACGTCGACGACACGGGTTTCACGGCCTTCTTTTCCGCGCAATAATTCATCATATTGGCGCTCAATTCCTGCTTTTCCTATGACATCCCACTGTTGATACCCGCTGTTATACAATGTTGTAAGTTCATCGCGTGTAATATCGCCGACATATCCAATGATATGGGAGAGGCTTCCGGTATCATTATAATTACGCATAGGTTTTGGCTGCCATGTTACACCGGGGAGAACATCAAAATGTTCGGCGATAACGGCTATTGTTTTAAACGGCACATTTGATGCAATTTCAACGGGTTGAAATAGATATTGATATTGAGAGGGCAATTTTTTTTCGATCTTTTCATAGGTTGTATTTAAAATTTCCGCCAAATGTTTAAGTACACCTTCGATATTTTCACTCGGAATCTCTGCCGGCGCAATGCGTACAGCAAATGAATCCGTATTAGAAACTATCGGATTATTAAAATATCTGTCATATATTTCACCGCGCTGTGCAGGAAGTACGGCTGTCCGTTTAGAAATATCATTCGCACGCGAACGGTAAATATCACCATGCAATATTTGCATGGCAAAAAGTTTTCCGGAATAAACAACAAATATGAGAATAAAAATTATTTGTAAAACATTTATACGCCGGTGTTGTTTTTCATCATCATCATTATTAGAATCCATTCTATTTTTCCTTTTAACGTTTTAATAAATTATTAAACATTTTTAACAGCGCGAATAAAAAAGGAGCTGTTACCGTATTCATTAACAGTTCCACCCATAATACCGGTGAAGAAATAGAATAGCACGGCACCGCATCTACAAATAACAAATGTAATAAAAATAACAGTAGCGCTTTAAATAATGTTGCTCCTCCGCACAGCGCAATAGGAACAAAAACCGTATCAACAAAAAAAGCACCTTTTAAAACACCGCTTGCAGCGCCTATGATGGTTCTTGTTAAAATATTAAGGCCCAATGGCGCGGCTGAAATAAAATCAATAAGTATGCCTGAAAAGAAGCCGGTCATTTGTCCTGTCATTGTCCCGTTAATGTATGCGGAATATACAAGAATACAAAGTGCAATATCGGGAATCGAATAAAAACCAAACAAGAGGCGGGAAAGAAGTGTTGATTGTAATATAGTGGCAATTAAAATAAAAACCGATGCCCAAATTATGTTTTTAGTCATTATTCATCTCCGTAACATCAATAACAAAAACATATTCAAGCCGTGAAAAATCAATTATACATTCTACCTCTAACTCAAAAGAGGTTTCAAATTCTTGAAATAAAACATTAGTTACCCTGCCAATGACAACATTTGCCGGATATACTCCGCCTAACCCGCTTGTAACAATAATATCGCCGGAAGTTACTTCATCCCGGGCCCTTTTATTTACCCCACGCATAAGTAACGGTGAATTTCTATTCCCCTGCCCTTCCACGATGCCTTCATACCGCGATTGCGCTAAACGTGAAGCGACAAATGAGCGCCCGTCATAAAGCGGCATTACAAGACTTTCCAATGGAGCGGTATTTATAACTTTGCCGGCAAGGGCCTGCATTCCGTTTTGATAGGCAATAACCGGCATATCATTAGCAATTCCGTGAACTTTACCTTTGTTGATAACAAAAGCTGAAAAAAGATTATCGGGATCGCGGCCTGAAATTTCCGCCGGAATATGTTTGAATGTAATATTTTGTGAAAAGCCTAGTTGTTCACGCAAACGGTGATTTTCCTGACGTATTTCCACCGCTGTACGTTCAAGTTGTTCATAACGGGCTATGCGATCCTGCAGCTCCATATATTCACGGCGAAGGGATGCCAACTCCTGAATGGAAAGAATTGTTCCTGAAAAAAAAGATGAGATGGCGTGAACGCCGCCGCGCACCCCTGAGAAAACCGAAAGGCCGGTATCTTTTATTTCAAGTATAAAACTTCGTGTTGAAAAAAGAAGCAATGAAAATGAAATAAGGGACAGGGCTATAAAAACATAAGCGTCAAAATTCTTGAGTTTTTTTTGCTTCCTGTCGCGCCGCATAAGAACTACCCGTTAAGGTTATCGTATATGCTGCGTGTATTATCAAAACCCCGTACATTTTCAAAATATTTTCCGGCGCCAAGCGCAACACATTCAAGCGGATTTTCCGCAAGAATAACCGGAACATTTGTTTCCTTTGAAATTAATTTTGGCAAACCTTTTAACAATGAACCCCCGCCTGTCATAACAATTCCTTGTTCAACAATATCGGCGGCAAGCTCCGGCGGTGTTTGACCCAACGTCTTTTTTATTTCATCAATAATTTGATTTACAGGATCCTGTAATGCTTCCCGGACTTCTACAGAGTCAATTTCCAATCTGCGGGGAAGACCCGTAATGGCATCACCGCCTTTTATTTCAACTTTTTCTATTGTTTTATCGGGAGAGGCATTGCCTATTTCAATTTTTAACCTTTCCGCTGTTTGTTCACCGATAATCAAGTTGTGTACACTTCGCACATGTTTAACAATTGCTTCATCAAATTCATCTCCACCCAAACGAATTGCATTGCTTACAACCATACCGCCAAGTGATATTACGGATATTTCAGTTGTTCCGCCGCCTATATCGCATATCATGTGCCCGGCCGGTTCAAAAATAGGAATATTCGCACCGATAGCGGCGGCGCGGCTTTCTTCAATAACCATAACATCACGAGCGCCGCCTTTGTAGGCACATTCTTCTACGGCGCGCCTTTCTACCTCTGTTATACATGAAGGAATACCTATTATCATGCGTGGTTTAATGAAACGGTAACGTGGAAGCGCTTTTGAAATGAAATAGCGGATCATTTTTTCCGTTGATTCCAAGTCGGCGATTACACCGTCGCGCATAGGACGTATTGCTATGATGTTTTCCGGGGTTTTCCATAGCATACGTTTAGCGTCGGTTCCAACGGCCATAACCTTTTTGGTCCCGCGTTCAACCGCCACAACAGAAGGCTCATCAACAACAATACCTTTGCCACGTATATAAATAAGTGTATTGCATGTGCCTAGATCTATACCAATATCCAATGCCTTTAAACCAAACATTCTTCCTCCCTTACATTCTTAAACGCGCAATCGCGGGTGCGTATGCCGGATCAATATGAACAGCTTTTCTCCATTCCGCGCGGGCGCGTGTGGAATCGCCGCGTAAAGCAAATAATTCCCCTAACTGAAACCTCGCGTTGGCTTGTTCCCCGCTTTCATTCAAAACAGAAATATATTGTTTTTCAGCTTCGTCTAAATCGCCGTTCTTTGCGTAAATATTGCCTAAAAGTATCCTGGAACTGGAAATAACATTATAATCACGCGATATATCCAGACACCGCAACAGATAGGCTTGCGCCGTATCTTCCTCTTCTAATTCAATATATGAACGTGCGATTGCCAACAAAAGAATATCGTTTGCGTTGTTCTCGATACCGGTATTTGCCCTCTCCCCGGCAAGCAACGACGCCGCAAAAGCGTCAACACTCTTGCGGTAATCACGAAGATCGGCGTAAATCAACCCCAAATACTCATTAATATCATCGGCTTTGAATGTTTTTTTTGCGGCCTCAAGGTGTTTTATCGCAAGATCCGAATAAGAACCCCCCTTGTAATAATATGCTTTACCAAGGATATAATTTATGCGGCCGTTATTGACATTATTTTTTTTAGCTAAAAGCGCTTTTCGTAACGAAAAGATACATTTATCAATGTATGTAAGCATATCGGAGTTATTTATTTGAGCAATTGCAACCTGATAAGCGGAAAACCCGTGAATGGAAAGCAAGAAGTAGTCTAAGGGTTTGGCTTCAAGAGCTTTTGACGAGACACCGAATACTTCTTGATAGGAATTGCTTTTCCACAAAGCAACAATATCCTTTTGAGTTTTTGAAGACCGGCTTTTCTGTATGGTAATAAAGGCAACCGATGCGACAACGGCCGATGCTAATAAAACAACGAAGAAAATCGCGTAAATTGTTTGTTTTCTCTTAACCGAAACCCCGTACCTGGACTTTTTATAATTTACAAGCATCCTGTACCAATTAGACAAATTAACCGGTAAAAAGTCAATGGTACGTTTTTTAGGCGTTTCGTCCACTTGACAATAATCCGATAAATTTACATTGTAATCTATCCTGTAAAAAATAAGGCGGTGGACGAAAAGGATTGAAAGGGAGCGATGTATCTGTCTGTGGAATATGTAAATCGTTTGCAGACTTTGATGTATTAAATAATATCAACCTTGATATTAAAAAAGGGGAATTTTTTTCCCTGTTAGGACCATCGGGTTGTGGTAAAACCACATTACTGCGCATTATTGCCGGTTTTGAAAGTCCCGATGAGGGCAGTATTCTGCTTAACGGAACCGATGTTGTGGGTTTGCCGCCCAATCACCGGCAGGTAAACACTGTTTTTCAAAATTACGCGCTATTTCCGCATCTTTCGGTATATGAAAATGTTGCCTTCCCGTTAAGGCTGCAACGGGCACCAAAAAGCGAAATAGAAAAAAAAGTGCTTGAGTACCTGCGGCTCGTTCAGCTTGAGGCCCACGCCTCAAAAATGCCTAATCAGCTTTCAGGCGGTCAAAAACAGCGTGTCGCCATTGCCCGCGCCCTTATCAAGGAACCTTGTGTTCTATTGCTTGACGAGCCGCTTTCGGCGCTTGACGCCAAACTGCGCCAGCATATGCTAATTGAGCTTGACCAAATCCACGATAAAATCGGCATTACGTTCATCTACGTAACCCACGACCAGCAAGAGGCTCTATCGGTTTCGGATCGTATAGCGGTTATGAATCAAGGTAACGTTTTACAAGTCGGCAGCCCCCATGAGATTTACGAAAGTCCCGCAACTGATTTTGTCGCGCGTTTTATCGGCGATACCAATCTTTTTGACGGGGATGTTGTCTCGGTTGTCCCTTTACCAAAGGATCCGCCTGAATTTATGGTGGAGCTTGATATTCCTGATCTTGGACGGATCAAGGTAACCACTGTAGATACCGTTAAAACAGGACAAAAGGTGAGCTTTACGATAAGGCCTGAAAAAGTTGTCATTGCCCAGGAAAGACCAAAATCAAACAGGGATGATATAAATATCTTTCAGGGATTTAACGAGGAACCAATTTATTCAGGCTTTCAGACAAAATATTATGTAAGGGTAAAAAATTCGCTTGGGGTAATGTCGGCGCAAATGATTCGTGTTGTAAAACAGCACGCCGTTTACTCCGACGAGGGGCCTGAAATTGATTGGAAAGATAATGTCTATGTTTCATGGATTGCCAACGACGGTTACATTGTAGAAATAAAAGACGAGGCCGGTAAATGAGCGGCCGCATTATCTCGCGTCCTGCGGTGCTTAAAAAGAATTTAGGTTTTATTTATTCAGGTTCTCTTACAATTTGGCTAACTGTTTTTTTTCTTGCCCCTCTTGCCATAATCGTAGTATTCAGCTTTTTGAAAAAAGGTCTTTACGGCGGTGTTATGCCGGAATTCAATATATCCGCATACAAAGAACTGTTGAACCCAAACTATGCGATGATTACAGGCAGAACCTTGCTTATTTCTATGATTGCTACAATAATTACAATTTTACTTGCCGCGCCCTGCGGTTATTATATGGCGCGCAGCCGGAACCAGACATTTTTACTGTTACTGATAATAATACCATTTTGGACAAATTTTCTTATCAGGGTTTTTGCATGGATGAATATTCTTGGCAATAACGGTTTTTTAAATGAATTTTTAATGCGTATAGGTTTAATAGACGACTACATTCATTTTCTGTACAACCAGAAAACCGTCATTCTTGTTTTAGTATATATGTATCTTCCATACGCGATACTTCCAATGTTTTCTTCGATTGACAAATTTGATTTTTCACTTTTAGAAGCAGCCCAGGATCTAGGAGCTACAAAACCCGGATCGGTCTTTCGTGTGCTGTTGCCTAATATCCGCGGCGGCTTATACACGGCTGTACTTTTTACATTTATACCGATATTCGGCGCTTACGCGGTGCCGCTTTTAGTAGGCGGCAAAGATTCCTATATGTTAGGAAATGTTATTGCCGATCAGCTTAGTAAATCGCGGAATTGGCCGCTTGCCTCGGCTATATCAATGGTGCTGACTGTTGTAACAACGGCCGGTGTTATGGTCATGCTGGGTATGCAGCGGCGTGATGCCGGACGGCTCGGAAAAACGGCAGCCAAAGGAGCCGAAAAATGAGCGGTTTCAAAAGTCTGGTAAATTCAACAGTTACCAACCTTCATGGGAAAAAACCAAAAGGCGAAGCCAACCGTCATGCCCGCCGTGCGACACGGAAGGCATTTTCATTTTCGCAGGCGATGTTTATTGCCGTTATTGTATTTTTATTTTTACCGCTTTTTGTGTTAATTCTGTATTCGTTTAATTCATCAAAAGGAATGAACTGGAGTGGATTTTCCTTTGTCTGGTACGAACAGCTTTTTCTTCATTCGCGCGACCTGTGGCGTTCATTTTGGAACAGTATGCTAATCGCTGTTACTTCCGCAGGAACCGCTACGGTGTTAGGAACGTTAGGTGCAATTGGTGTAAACTGGTACCGTTTCCGCCTCCGCTCTTATGTACAAACCGTATCATTTTTGCCAATGGTACTACCGGAAATAATAATCGGCGTATCGCTTTCGATTTTCTTTGCGGGTATTGGTATGAAGCTCGGCCTTATTACCATTTTTATAGCTCACGCGACATTCAACCTGCCTTTTGTTTTTTTAATGGTTATGGCGCGGCTTGAAGAATTTGATTTTTCAATTATTGAAGCTGCCGCCGATCTGGGTGCGAATGAACGTCAAACCCTGTTAAAGGTTACAGTCCCGATATGCGCCCCCGGCATTGTCTCAGGTTTTCTAACGGCCATTACCATATCGTTGGAAGACTTTGTAATAACATATTTTGTTTCAGGCCCGGGATCCTCTACCCTGCCGCTTTACATCTACTCGGCCATACGTTTTGGTGTTTCGCCTGTGATAAACGCGCTTTCTGTTGTAATGATTTTAGGCACTGTGTTAATAACCTATCTTTTACGCAACTTCCTAAAATACATCGCGGCAAAGTAAACTATAACTCATGTCGTTTATTCAGTTTACAGGTGTCTCCCTTGCTTTTGGTAACAGGGACATATTTACAAACGCAAATATTTTTCTAAAAAGCAGAAGCCGCGCCGCCCTATGCGGCGCTAACGGTTCAGGCAAATCCACTTTTATGAAAGTAATGGCGGGTCTTATACAACCCGACAGCGGCGAGCGCGCCATAGAAAAAGCCTCCCATGTATCATATTTACCACAATCCGGTGTAGTCCATTCAGGTAATACACTAAAAGAAGAAGTAGAGACGGCCTTTTCTCCCATAAAAGCCATAATCTGCAAAATAGATTCGATACATCGGGAACTGGAAACCAGCGGCGGTAACGGTAGCTGTGATGTCTTTTCAGAAAAACGTACCCGCGCTCTTTTAGAAGAACAACACCGGCTTACAGAGGTCGTGGAAAAATCCGGCTACCACATGAGGGATAAAAAAATCAGCATGGTGTTGCAGGGTTTGGGCTTTTCAAAAAACGATCCGGATCGTAACACATCAGAATTTTCAGGCGGTTGGCAAATGCGCATAGCCCTGGCAAAAATTCTTTTGGAAAACCCCGACATACTTCTTTTAGACGAGCCTACAAACTACCTCGACATAGAAGCCCGCGTCTGGTTTCAAAAATGGCTTGCCGGTTTTGACGGCGCCTATCTTTTAGTATCACACGACCGTTATTTTCTCGACTGCTGCGTCAACGAAATCTATGAGCTGTTTCAAGGCACTTTAAAGCGTTATGCGGGTAATTACAGCGCCTACTGCGTGGTGCGCAGGCAGGAAACAGAAGCTATAATCGCCGCGTATAAGGCCCAACAGGAAGAAATCGCAAAAGCCGAGGACCTAATCCGCCGCTTTAGGTATAAAGCTACCAAGGCGGCAATGGTTCAAGAACGTATCAAAAAAATCGAAAAAATGGAGCGTATAGAAATACCGGAAAACCTAAAAAGAATCGCCATAGCCCTACCCGCTCCGCCGCATTGCGGACGCATCGCACTCACATTGCAAAATATATGCAAAAGCTACAACGACCACCAAGTTTTATCAGGTTTGGATTTAACAGTTGAATCCGGTGAACGCCTTGTGGTTGTAGGCCCCAACGGAGCCGGAAAAACCACACTTTTGCGTATTATAGCAGGAGCCGACGACGATTATGTCGGAACCGTCAAAACAGGCGCCGGCATTATGATTGGCTACTTTACGCAAGACTCCTCGGAGGCCATAAGCGGTAACAGCAGCGTAGTAGAATTCATGGAAAATTCCGCCCCAACCGACTTAATTCCAAAAGTGCGCGATATGCTAGGCGCCTTTTTATTCCGGGGCGACGATGTATTCAAAAGCCTTAACGTGCTTTCAGGCGGCGAAAAGAGCCGCCTCGCGTTATTAAAATTACTGTTAAAACCGCTAAACCTCCTTATTTTAGACGAGCCCACAAACCATTTAGACCTAACCACAAAAGAAATCCTACTGGAAGCCCTTTCCGCATACACAGGCACCATAATTTTCGTTTCGCACGACCGCGCCTTCATGGAAGCCCTCTCCACAAAAACGCTGGAACTACAGCCCGATACCCCCCCACGCCTCTTTTACGGAAATTACAGCTACTATCTACAAAGAGTAGAAGGGGGGGAGCAAAATGCACCCAACGAAGGCAAAAACAGCCCAAATCGTTTACCCTTACCCGCCACTGCTCCCCCTCGCTCCAGTCCTGCCCCCCGGTCGAAATGCGCTTGTGCCTCCGCACAGCGCGCCCCGACCGAGGTTTGGCCTTCCGCTACCCCCACATCTTCCGCTCCTGTAACCGCAGGCACAAAGGAAGCGCGCGAAGCCGAAAAGAAAAAACAAAGCCTTATAAGGCGGCTCCGCAGAGAAGAATCCCTGCAAATGGAAAAACTAGACCAAGCAGAAACCGAAAAATCAAACATGGAAGCGGATTTGTCAAAGCCGGAAATTTATTCCAATGGCGAAAAAGCAAAAGACATTATGCGGCGGCTGGAAAACATAAATACCACCATCGCAAACTTAACCGCCGAATGGGAAAAAATTAACGCGGATCTCACGGCGGTGGAGAGCTGAAAATATGAATACCCTTGCAAAAAATTTTGGATTTTTGACAAATGACTTATAAAATTTATTTTCATTTTCCGCCTGTTCAGGGCTTGTGACAATAGTTCAAAATTAAGTTATAATTAGAAAGGAGATGTTATTATGATTAAATCGCGCTTTTTAAAAGCCGCAGGTTTGGCTGCGGTAACTGTGTTTTTAGTACTAACTATTTTTTGTTCATGTTCAAAAAAAGAAGGGCTGTATATCTACAACTGGACATACTACACGCCGGATTCCGTAATCGAGAAATTTGAACAGGAATACAATGTCACGGTTTTTTACGACGAGTTTGCTTCAAACGAAGATATGTACGCAAAAATAAAATCGGGCGGCTCCGGTTACGATATTGTATTTCCTTCGGGTGATTATGTTTCAATTATGAAAAATCAGGGTATGTTTGAAAAAATTGAAAAATCAAAACTTTCAAATTTAACAAACATCGACCCTCTTGTTTTACAAAAAGCCGCATACGATCCTGATATGGACTATTCTGTGCCATACTATTTTGGAGCCGCCGGTGTCGCGGTAAATACAGAGAAAGTACCAAACTTTGAAAAAGACTGGTCTATTTTCGCCCGGATCGATTTAAAAAACCGCATGACTATGTTAGACGATATGCGCGAAGTTTTCGGCGATGCGCTTGTATCACTTGGATATTCTGTTAATACAACAGACAGCGCGGAAATTAACGAGGCAAGAGACCTTATAAATACAAGCTGGAAACCGAACCTTGTAAAGTTTGATGCGGAAGCCTTTGGAAAAGGTTACGCAAACGGTGATTTCTGGGTTGTACAAGGTTATGCCGAAGTTGTGTACGAAGAAATTTCGGGTAACGAGAAACTAAAAAACAGCACCGTTTTCTTTATTCCACCGCAGGGCGGCCCCTCGTACATAGACAGTATGTGTATATTAAAGGGATCAAAGAATATTGAGCTTGCTTATAAGTTTATTGATTTTATACACAGGCCGGAAATATACGCTGAATTCTGTGATTTCTTTAAATTTCCTTCATCGGTAAATGTTCCGGCCCGTTTGCATATAAAAGAAACGCCTATGTATAATGTGGAAGATCTTGCAAACACGGAATTAAAAGACGATTTAGGCGCGGCGTTAGATATTTATAATAAAGCGTGGTTTGATTCAATTCGTGTAGGTGACTAAAAATTGAAGTTAATCGTGCTGGGTTCAGGAACATCTCACGGCATACCTGTTGTTGGCTGCTCCTGCGCAGTTTGCCGTTCACACGATGAACGGGACCGCCGCCTTCGTACTTCACTTTATATAAAAGGCAGTTCCGGCGCCCGTATCGTAATTGATACCGGGCCGGAATTCAGGCTTCAGGCGATACGTGCGCAAATACGGCATTTAGACGCTGTTTTGCTGACCCATCAGCACGCGGATCATCTGCACGGATTAGACGACCTCCGGCCGTTAACGTGGGTTAGACCTTTAACTGTTTACGGAAATGAATTAACGATAGGCGAAGTAAAAAGAAGATTTGCTTACATTTGGAAAACTACACAACAAGGCGGCGGTAAACCACGCATCGATCTTAATATTTGTAATAGCAGTTTTGACATAAAAGATTTAACGATAACACCGATACCTGTAAAACACGGTGATTTGGATATTTTGGGCTGGAAAATAAAAGAAAACAAAACGGAAATTGCCTACATTACAGATTGCAGCAATATATACGAAGAATCTTATGGTTTGTTAAAAAATATTTCTGTGTTAATTATTGACGCGTTAAGAAAACACACACACGAAACACATTTTAATTTTGAGCAGGCATTTGACGCAATAAGAAAAATAGATTCTGTATATTTAAGAAAAGTGTTTTTTACACATATATCGCACGAACATTCTCACGCTGAAATCACAGGAATTTGCAAACAATACACAAAAAAAAATAATATCCACTACCCTATTACCCTCCCGTCTTTTGATAATTTAGAAATAGATGTATAATAAATAAAGAGGTCTAAAAATTGAAAAAATTATTCATTTTAATCTTGTTATGCTTGTCATTCTACAATCTTAATGCACAAGAAACAAAAAACAGATACGACTATATCACCATCAAGATTGCCGTAATAGGGCCCGGCAACGAACTATACTTTTGGTGGGGACATTTTGGTTTAATTATCGAAGACAAACTTACAGGTACATCACGATTTTATGACTATGGTGTTTTTTCATTTGAAAAAGAAAATTTTTTTACTAACTTCGCTATGGGACGTTTGTGGTTCAGCAGCGTTGTTTCAAGTACAAATAACGTTATATCTCATTATATTGCGGATAACCGCGATGTAACTATATACACCTTAAATTTGACATCGGATCAAAAAGCGGAAATTGTTCGTGTTGCGGAACGTAATATAACACCTGAATATAAAGATTATCTGTATAATCATTTTTCAGATAATTGTGTTACGCGAATTACTAATCTTATTGACGATGCTGTTGATGGACAATTTTATGAGATGGCTAATAACACACCCGGACGTTTTACATTAAGACAGCACGTTAGGCGTCATTCCTATTTTGATCCATTTGGTGATTGGTTAATAAATTTTCTTATGGGGCAAGGCATTGATACCCTCACTACTGTAAAACAGGAAATGTTTTTACCCTCCGAAGCCGGAATACAAATAAATAACTTTTCGTATATAGACAAAACCGGACAGAAGCAGCCGTTGGTTAGCAATGTAGAAATTATATACACATCTAAAGACAGACCACCGGTTCTGCCCTCCCCACGTGAAAATTGGCCTGCGGGTTTAATTTTAGGGATTTCTATAGCACTAATATTTACGGTTTTTATATTTTTGAAAAATATAAAAACCGTAAATAGATTGTTTGGTTTAAGCATTGGTATCTTTGGTTTGTTCTTTGGCTTTATGGGAACAGCGGCATTCTTTATGTCGTTATTTACAGACCATGATTATACATGGCATAACTTGAATGTTATTTTTGTAAACCCGCTATTCTTTGCTGCCGTCCCGTTGGGTATAATTATCGCTTTTACAAAGAAAGAACAAAAAAGACTATTGTGCGAAAAACTCTTAAAAATATTCATGACCTGCATATTGTTAGGCGGTATTCTTACAATGGTATTAAAATTATTGCCAATGTTTTACCAAGATAATAAGGTTACGCTTGCGCTCCTTTTGCCTATAGCTTTTGTATTAAGTTATGTGCCCGATGTTATTAAAGCCGCTTTCAAACGTAAAAATTGAACCAAATACGGACAATAAAAAACCGCGCCGCTTTATGCAAGACGGCGCGGTTTAAGACATCTCCTGGGGGAGTCGAACCCCCGTTGTCGGGATGAAAACCCGGTGTCCTAACCACTAGACGAAGGAGACCTACAAATACAAATCTACCAGAGGAAAACCATTAATGTCAACCCACCGCAACGCCTCACAGCAATTCAAAGTTTCAAAATCCATGATGAACTACCGCGCGGCAAGCCCTAAACTTGCCCCACAAAATTCTATGTTTCCCCAATGTGCTAAAAAATGTTAAAAAATTGTCAGGTGATTCAGAATTTTTGACCTTGTACAGGTGGATAAACAGATATTTTCATCATTTCAGGAAGAATTTGATGCTTTTTGGTTTCCAGATTGGTTGAAATTACCTGAATTTCGCCAAAAAAAATCGAGCGCGTTTACAGAACTAAAATTGTGGGTCAAGTTTAGGGCAAGCCACGCGGTATCAGCTTTTTTTCAAAAAGCTGTGGTGGATACATTTGTTCGGGTTAACTGGTACGAATGGGGGAAACTGCTTTCGCAGTTTTTCTTTGTTCTTAAATGTTATACTCTCTTGTATAGGAAATGATTGTACGTGTGTTTTGGTTTAACGCCGAAGAGCGCAGCAAGCTGCGCGGTATTAAACCAAAACACGGACAATAAAATAGAAGGATGGAAGGGGACATATTTAACAGGCTTACGAGCCAAATAGGGAAGCATGTGGCAAAAGTGCCCGATAATTTAGCAGAATTTAGTGCCAAATTCAGAATTTCTGAGAAAGAGAAAAACTCTTGACCCTATGATAGAATTAGGATATACTAAGTATATCCTAATGAACTACCGCGCCGCAGAGCAGCGCGGTATCAGCTTTGTTTTTGTTCCAATCTTATGAATGTATACAAAACCAAAGCTGTCGTTCTATAGGAAGTGATTGTACGTGTGCGGTTTACTACCGCTTTAGAAGAACCGCCGCAGAGCCCTCGCACGCAAGCAGGTGCGTAGCGTGCAGACGGTATTAAACCGCACGGAGAATAAAGGGAAAAGGATAATAGGGGTATGACAACGGCAATTGTTAAATGGGGAAATAGTCAAGGAATACGGCTCCCAAAGGCTTTTCTGCAAAATATCAACATAGCTGAAAATGATACGGTTGATGTTTTAGTAGAAAATGAAGCAATTATCATAAAAAAAACATATGGTAAAAAACATAAAACCACCAAAGAACGGCTTGTTAATTTTTATGGCAAAAATTTTACTCCTGAAAATCAAGTAGAAATAGATTGGGGGAGACCCGTGGGAAAAGAGGTATGGTAAAACAAGGAGATGTAATTTGGCTTGATTTTGACCCACAAGCTGGTCATGAACAACGAGGTCGAAGGCCTGCGCTGATAGTAAGTAACGAAAGTTTTAATAATTTTTCAAAGTTGGCTATTGTTTGTCCCATAACAAACAGGGATAAGGATCATCCTTTTCATATAAAATTAGATAATCGGACAAAGACTACCGGAGTAATTCTATGCGATCAAGTAAGAACGCTCGATATCGATGCACGGAATTTTGAATATATTGAAAATGTGGCGAATGATATTTTGTTAGATGTTCTTGATATAGTGAATGGATTTATTGAAATAGAAAAATAAAAAATTGTGGCAATGTAGCACTTCGTCTAACACACGGTTTGCGCAAGGGTGCTGTGCACCACATTTTTTTTGCTTTCTACTCCAAACGCGCCTTCAATCTGAATGGAACGGTTCACATTTCATTCAAAATGTTTTCAAGACTTTTTTCCCTTTCCGCAAGTAATGTTTTTGAAACCTGCAAACACCGGTTCTCTTTTGACTTTGTACACTTATCACAAAAAGCACATCCTGAACAGTCTTCGCATTGATAATGTGTGAGTTGCCGGATAATACGCTAGCCCTGACTCCCCTCCCGGATAAATGCTCCTTTGTAACCATTGTATTTAAACCTCAAAAGCAATGCGTTACTTTCACCTTCATTTACAGGGCCCACAAGCAGTTTATATGTTGTTAAATCTTTGCCGCCGGATGCCTCAACAAGATACGGGAAAGCTTTATTTAGTTTTGTAAACTCATCTGTAAGTTTGTCCTTTCCGTCATATAATCCAAGCTGCAAATAGTACTTCCCTTTTTCCAGCTTACTGACAACAAGTTTCTTGTCAATTTCAGCCTCATTAAACGAAATAGGATCCGCCATCTTAATTATTACAGTTTCAATTTTCGCCTCGTTCTTTGTTTGGGTAATGACAGGAATAGGATCGGCCATTTCAACCATCACTATTTCAGAGCGTGTTTCAGGTTTTGTTATAGGAGCCGCCATTTTCTGCTTCATTCTATCCGGTAAAGGTGCAGGTGGAAGGCGTTCTGTCGTGTTTTTAGAATCCGGGATAGGCGTAGGAGCGGTAGTAAGGGCTACATCCTGCCTATCAGGAATTGGAATTGGAAATGGAGGTAAGAAATTGTTACCGTCTTTATCTGGAAGGGGATTCGGAGGCGTTAAATTAGCGCTGTTATCAGCTTTTGCCGGATTTTCAGCCGTAACAGGTCCTACAGGCACAATAACCGCCGGCGGCATTGAATCATTTGGCTCTAACTCAAATTCAGGATACCATTTTGTTGTTGTTTCTTTTATTGCAAATTTTGGTTCTATGACACCAAGTCTGTAGGCCAGATCAGGCGCCTGAACATTGTTTGAAATATCAGCTATGTCATGAATACCACTTTCATTTCGTAATACCCAACGATCGTCAATAAGCTCCAATGTTCCAAACATTCCGGGTTCCGCAGGCGGAAAATTCGATTCAACATTATCTTCAGTATTTTTAAAAAAATCAGTTAAACTTGCAATTTCGCTATCTTGAGGCTCTTCAACGTTTCCTATAAAAGATACTTCATCGGTTGCCATATTTCTTAGTATCCATGCCCCGTCAACAATTTCCAGTATACCGGTTGTCCCCGGCTCCGCGTAAGGAAGTGATGTATCGGCATTGTCAAATCCTGTAAGGGCATCTGCAAGCGATCCGACGCTATCTTCACTAGGTATAATACCGGGATAGTTTTCTTCGGGTGGCATTTCAGAGGGAACGAGATACCTATCATCACCCTCGCCTTTTATTACCCATTTTCCGTCAACTAATTCTACAGTTCCGAACATACCCGGCTCCGCGTAGGGAAGTGCTGTATCGGCATTGTCAAATCCGTTAAGGGTATCGGCAAGCGAGCCGACACTACCTTCACTAGGCATACCACCGGGATAGTTTTCTTCGGGTGGTAAATCAGTTCCAAATATATGCGGCGTACCTTCTTCATCACGAATTACCCACTGCCCGTCAACAATTTCCAGTATACCGGTTGTTCCCGGCTCCGCGTAAGGAAGTGCTGTATCGGCATTGTCAAATCCGTTAAGGGTATCGGCAAGCGAGCCGACACTACCTTCACTAGGCATACCACCGGGATAGTTTTCTTCGGGTGGTAAATCAGTTCCAAATATATGCGGCG
>BOBI01000006.1 GCA_026002305.1 Spirochaetia bacterium | reverse complement strand
TTGTAGGGCAGGGAAGGCACTTTATAGTAACGCTTGTTTTTTATGGCGTCTAACTCTCTCCACTCAGGCCTATCTGCAACATCATCATAAATACTAAAAGAATGAAGAAACTAGTTTTTACAACACTAATCATTTTTTGTTTAACAGGATGCAGCAGACAAAAAACTTCGTCTAACGCGACAGCCGATACCGTGCCGTTTACCGATTCAGCGGGGCGCACGGTTGACATTCCCGCTAACATTATACGGGTTGTTCCATCTGGCAGTCTTACGCAAATGTTTCTTGTAGCGATAGCGCCGGATGTACTTGTTACAAACGCAGGCCGTTATTCAAAAGAAAGCGCTGAGTTTATGCCGCCGGGCGTTTTAGGCTTGTCTATTGTGGGGCAAGTTTTCGGCACCCGCGATTTTAACTACGAGGAGGCCGCAAAGCTAAATCCGCAGATGGTCATTGATTGCGGCGATCCAATGCCGAAAATCGCAGACGACATGGAAGGTATTACAGAGAAACTTGGCGTTCCCTCAATTCATATTACGGCAAAACTTGACAGCACGCCGCAGGCTTTTCGTACACTCGGAAAGGTTTTAAAGCGGCAAGAAAAAGGGGAAGTTCTTGCACTATTTTGCGAAAAGACAATCAATAACTTAAATGCTGTTATAGAGAAAACAGGCGGTAAAAAAGTGTCCGTTCTTTACTGCATGGGAAGCGCGGGTTTAAATGTGCTTAGTGCCGGGACTATACATTCCGAGGTGCTAGACAGAATAACAAACAATAAAGCCGTAGTTGACAATCCGGCTTCACGAGGCAGCGGCAACGAAGCAAACATGGAGCAAATTAACTTATGGAACCCGCAAGTTATTTTGTTTGGCCCCGATAGTATTTATGATGATGTTGCAGATAGGCCTGAGTGGAGAGAGTTAGACGCCATAAAAAACAAGCGTTACTATAAAGTGCCTTCCCTGCCCTACAATTGGATGGGATCCCCTCCTTCGATAAACCGTTATTTAAGCATGTTATGGCTGGGCACTATTTTGTATCCGCAATATGTTGATTACGATTTGTATACAGAAGTAGCGGAATATTACAAATTGTTTTATGGGTATGAATTAACAAAGGAAAAGTTTAAACAAATTATCAATGTGGAATGAGCAATTATAAATGAAAAAAAATGATAGTGCGGGTACTGAATATGAAATCTAAGAATGTTAGGATTTCATTGCTAATTGCCAATTGCTCATTACTTCTAGTATTATTAACGCTTATGATTTTACTGTCATTAACTTTAGGCCGTTATCCCATACCGTTATGTGAAATTTTACGGCGTATAACAGGACATTCATTTTCCAACGCACAGATGGAGGCAATTTTTTTTAACGTGCGCCTGCCGCGCATTATTTTAGCCTGCATTGTAGGGGCTTCCCTTGCAGCTTCCGGCGCGACGTATCAAGGTGTGTTCCAAAACCCGCTTGCATCTCCTGACATTTTAGGCGCCTCAAGCGGCGCCGCAACAGGCGCCACACTCGCCATTTTGCTAGGCTTACCCTCGCCATGGGTAACACTGTTTGCATTTGTTTCTTCACTTATAGTGATTGCCATTGTAATGTTTTTTGGTGAACGCACTCGCGGCAAAAAAATTGTCGGCCTTATCCTTGCTGGCCTTATGGTGTCGGCAATTTGCAACGCGATAGGCAGCTTTATAAAACTTGCAGCCGACCCGAATAATGTACTGCCCGAAATTGTTTATTGGCTTATGGGCAGCCTTGCAAAAACCAGGCGGCGCGACATACTGTTTGCATCCATACCGGTTGCGCTAGGCTTACTCCCCCTGCTAATTTTCCGTTGGCGCATAAACCTTTTAACACTCGGCGAAGATGAAGCGAGGTCAATGGGCATCAATGTACGCCGCCTGCGATCCATTGTTATAATAGGCGCAACGCTGGCAACAGCGGCGGCCGTCTCGGTAAGCGGCATCATAGGCTGGGCAGGGCTGCTAATACCGCACATTTGCCGCCGCATGGTAGGCAACGACTTCCGTAAGTTGATGCCGGCCTCAATTTTAGCCGGCGCGATTTTTCTGCTTATAATTGACAACATCGCCCGCAATTTATTTGCCGCCGAAATCCCCCTCGGCATACTTACATCACTTATAGGCGCGCCGTTTTTCTTATGGCTTATAACACGCAAAGGTGAAATCTGGTAGTGAAAAAAATGAACTACCGCGCAGAGCTGCGCGGTATTAAACAAAAACACGGACAATAAGGGCTCGCGCAAAAAAATGAGTACTTGTTTGGATATTTCTAATCTAAGTTTCTCATACACCCCTAACCAACCGGTTATAGAAAACATCAACATTTCTTTAAACGGCGGGGAATTACTTGGACTGCTTGGAAAAAATGGTGCGGGTAAGTCAACTTTGTTCCGGTGTGTACTTGGGTTTGAAAACCATTATAGCGGTGAAATTTTTATTAACGGCGAATCATCAAAAAATATAAGGGCGCAAATGAGGGCAAAGCAGATAGCATTTGTCCCGCAAATTCATTATCCATCATTTAACTATTCCGCATTTGATATGGTGTTAATGGGCACGGCGGCGCAGGGGAAAGAATGGTCTACACCAAATGAACGGCAAACACAGAACGTGCGCACCGCAATGGAGCAGATCGGCATTGATCATTTAGCGGATCGGGATTTTCGTTTAATTTCAGGTGGCGAACAACAGCTTGTTTTGATTTCCCGCGCTATCGCGCAGCTAATACCCTGCGGGAATGTAACATCAGATAAATCCCCGATTCTTGTTATGGATGAACCTACCGCTAACTTGGATTACGGAAATCAACTTAGGGTTTTATTTAAGATTAAAGAATTAAGCAAGCAGGGTTTTGGCATACTGTTAAGCACACATAATCCGGATCATGCTTTTTTATTTGCAGACCGCATCGTCGCCTTGCACGATAAACATACCGTGGCATCGGGTAAGCCCTCTGAATGTCTTACCGAAGGTTTAATTGAAAAGTTGTATGGTGTAAAGGTTAATATTCGTAGTAGTGAAAATGGTATTAGAACTTGTGTGCCGGAAATTAAATGGTGAATAGGGTAAAAATAATTTCGATTGTAATCTCTCTTTTGATTCATATTTTTCTGGTGGTGGTATTCTCTCTTGAGTCTGATAAAAACCTGCTTGTGTCTAATTTTATTGAAACTGATGTTTTCAAATTGGTTAATATTGATGTGATTGACACTGTTAAGACAATTACTAAAGAGCAAACCAAAAATGTTATGCTGTTAGAAGATAAGGAAAACGGAATTGAAGAAATTACAGAAATTACAGAAATTACAGAAATTACAGAAATTACAGAAACAAAAATAGAAGTAGAAACAGAAATAGAAATAGAAACACAAGGCGATGTAGAAGGTACCTTTTCTAAGGAGTCTATTTCTAAAGAGTCTGCCGCCGTATCCCGTGATTATGTCCGGCATAATTTTTACTACATTAGCCGCCGTATACGCGATTGCCTTGTCTATCCTCCTATTGCAAAACGCACCGGCGTTCAAGGCACAGCCCTAATCATTTTTACAATACAGAAAGACGGAACAGCAAGCGGCATCCGTGTAAGCAAATCATCCCTGGACACCACACTTGATGAAGCCGCCATATCTGCAATCCGCGCCGCATCTCCCTTTAAACCGCCTAATGCAAGCGTGCGCCTAGCCGTGCCTGTTGTATTCATTTTAAACCCTTGACAATAAATTCCCAAAAGAATCTGGATGATGTCCACACCAACTGGCGCCAGGCGCCTTTTTGCTTTCATATATTTTCAGAAGCTATCAATTTGTGTAAGCAATCCCGGAAAAATTGCTCGTTGTTTGATAGAAGGCCGAAAAATTCATCGTCTATCTTTTCAACGATTGGTAACGCCCGTTTGATCGCTTCCTGCCCTTTTTTCAAGAGCCATACGGCATTTGCTCTTGTATCGTTAGGATTTGCCGCCCGTTTCAAAAACCCCTTTTCTTCCAAGCCCCGAATGATTTGTGAAACGGACATAACATCCATATCCGCCATCTTTGCGATATTTACCTGTGTTACATATTCGTCCGACTGGCACAGAAAATTCAGCACCGTCATAACCACGAATTGCGGGTGAGTTATACCAACTTCCCGCAATTCGTTTTTTATTGTGGAGTGCCATTTGTTGTAAACACGGATAAAAACCAATCCTGTTGAAGTATCGGAATTTTTTTTGAATTTGAGGGATGGAAATTCCATCTATCTCTCAACCTCCCTCTTGATTTTCAAAGCCGCGCCGGGTACATCAGAGAACACGCCGCTAAGAAAGCCAATGTCATCTTCGCATGGGTTCTCTTTTTCCATACTAACGCTGTGGCGGATATAGGTCTTGCCGTTTTCCCGCAGTATTTTATGCCCGAAATAAAGGCTCCCCATTCCCGGAACATCCGTCCTGTCGCAGTAAGAAGCGTTCGGGGTAACTTCCGTTAAGGTAAACGGCATCTCGGGCATCTCTTTCAATTTCATACGGCCCGTTGTGCCGGTCTTGACCTCGCCATCGAAAACTATGTTTTCCAAATCATCTTCCCAGACATAGCGTTTTGCGGGGTCGGCGTAATAAGGCCAAATTTTCTCCGCAGGGGCGTTCACTTCGAGTGTGAATTGCAGTTCCATAAATCATCTCCTTTAATAAGTAGTATTATAATAAGTATACTTACTATAATATACGTTTGTCAAGCCTTTTCGGTAACATTTCATAATGAGGTATTTTGGCCTTTTTTTTGAGCCCGAAACAGCTCTTATCCATCTACAAGGAGGTTTGGCTTGATTTTTCATCCCCTGTCATGTTTTGGATCAGGAATGCGTTGATGATTTTTTCAACTACCGCCCGTTCATCCGGAGGGAGACGGCAGTATTTGGTAAAAAGTTCGGCGGCATTGGGAACCGGTAAGTCAAGGCCGGGAATATTGTATACATCCCCCGTACCGTCGCGGAGCCATTGGGGGTTGACGTTGAATTCACGGGCAACGGCCTCATAAAACCGGGACCGGGGACTGGTTTTTGAGCCATTCAGGATCATGGAGATATAAGATTGGGCAAACCCAACCTGTTGAGCAAAATCCAGTTGTTTAACGCCCAAGTTGGAAAGTAAAAACTCCAACCGGGCGGCCAGTGTCCTATACACACTCCCTAGTATACCAAAAAAACTTCATTCGATCAAACCTTCCATATAGTTTTTGGGACTTTTCCCGGTGATCTGCTTAAATAAAACGGAAAAATACGAAGGGTCTTCAATACCGACAGCGATAGCAATTTCCTTGATGGAGCCGCTTCTCCGTTGCAGTAGGCGGGACGCTTCCCGTATGCGGAATTCCGTCAGGTACTGCTGGGGGGAGATAAAAATTTGCTGCATGAAAACCCGGTACAGGCGGCTGCGGCTTAAATTTACATGGGAAGCGATGTCGTTTACGGTAATGGGCCGGGAAAAATTGTTGGCCACAAAATCAAGGGCCTTTTGAAAGTGAACCGCCCCGGTCCAGCCCGGAGGCATGGCAGTTTGATCCCAACTGGAATTTTTTATCAGAAATGCCATTAACGCATAGAGCAGGGCGGTGGATTGGGCCAGACTAAAGATTTCCTGCCCCCGGTAGGTGTAAATGGCGGTGATGATCCCTACCACCTGTTCGGCAACCATAGCATCAGGGTGGATCACCGGGTTTTTCGGTTCAAAACCTGCGGCGTTTAGCAGGAGCCGGGCGTCCGCGCCGTCAAAACTCACTGCGCAGAGGGTCCAGGGTTCCTGCCTGTCGGCACGGCATACCACCGGCATATCGGGGTACATGGCGAAAAACTGCCCCTCGGCGGCGGGGAATTCGGTACCGGAAATGGTGTAGATTCCCTTACCTTTTGTGACGCCGTAGATAGCGTAGGCATCGGGTTTATCAAAGGGAAGGGCGTATCCGCCCGGACATTCAAAACAGGCGGCCTCGTGCAGCGAGAGGGAAGCCAGTGGCTTGAATTGGTTTTTGAAATAGAATTTGTAAATCGGTTCCATAGCGTCTCCTGCTATCAAGTTATCATAAAAAAAGCACCGGTCAAGCGTTTTTCCTGCGAACGCAACAATTCTCCATATCTAGGCACGATCTCTCAATGGGCTATTGGGAATTTCTATGGGATATTGTATATAACACCCTTGATATAATATATCCAAGTGATATATTATATCACTAAATAAGGATGATATAGATGCAGGAAAAGGAGAAGAATATTCTTATGGAGGTACAGCAAATATCCCTTGAAAAAAGGCTGGAAATGCTTTCCGAAAAGCAAAGGATGTATGTTCAGGGCTATCTGGACGGCATTTTACAGGTATACAAACCGCTGAAATGGACACCGGACTTGCCAAAGGCAACCTCGCAAGATAACCTAAATGGAGGACAACCTAACCCGTGATCAGTTTCAAGCAAACCCTCAGCAATATCCTCACCAGCCGGGACGAACTTTCCCTTCGGAACTTTCGCGGAGGTCTCTGGGCGGCAATCCTCGTTTTTCCCCTGTCCGTCATCATCGGCGACCTCCGTTACTTTGACCAGCACTTCCGCCTGTTTGGGCTGGAATCCTGGGAACTTATGCTGTTTCCCTTGGGGTTAGGCTGGCTTGTCCTTGCCCTGCTGCCAAAACGCCTTATAATCCCCGCCCTCCGCATGGGGACCGTCCTCTGCGCCGTAATCCTCCCTTTTCAACTTTTTTTGCCCGAGGGCCTGGCGCGGTTTTCCCTGTTTATGGTCTTCCAGTTTCTGAACGGCGTCTGCGCCGGTTCCGCCTTTTACCTGTTCTGTTTCGTCCTTAACAACGTGGAGCGGCTGTTCGGCATGATCCTGCTCCAGTGCTACTACGGCTTTTACTATACCTTCTGGCGGGCATTCCCCGGGGTTCAGGCGGCGGGTAAAACATGGGGCGCTGCCGTCGTAATGGCCCTGTACCTCGTTACGGTTCTGCTCTGCCGAAAAAGAGAAGGCTTTCTGTCTGGCCGCGAGGGGCTTTCGGACATGGCCGGCGACGGCAAAGGCTCCGGCGTTCACCTCGTCATCGGACTGGATGTTGTGTATTACCTTGTTATGTGCATGACCAATTACGTCGAATATGCGGAAAAACGGGTGAACAGTTGGGCTTTTGGGGCTGGGGAATTCGCCGCCATCGCCCTGGTTCTGATCCTCCACATCCTCATCAACCGGAGCGCCCTGTATAGCTGGCTCCTGTTCATCATCCTCTCACTCCTGGGTCTGGGAGCGCTCCTGTATGACGCGCCGCCCACGATTCTTTCCGGTTCCTTCACCTACGGCCTTGGCGAAGGTCTGGGCTACATCATCATCTTCTATATCTGCGGCGGGGCTATCAAACGGAGCAGATCCCTCAAAATGTTCAGGCTCTACTGCCTTATGTTCTTTGCCGAGTATTTTATCATCTCCGGTATCATCACCAAGTGCAACGACCTTTTTTCAGGGCAGTCCCACATCCTGACCTTTGGGATGGTCTTTATCCTCTGCTGCGTCTGTTTCCTGCTGACGCCATTATTACAGAAGAAGGTGTTCGACGCCCCCTGGACCGACGGCCTCTATCTGGCCGACATGGTTGAATACGCCCCGGTTCTGGCCGAAGCGGGGAAGATAGACACCGAAAAACACCTGGGCCTTTCCCCACGCGAAACTGAAGTTTTTACCCTGCTCCTGACGGAAGCCCCTGCCAAGCAGATCGCCCATACCCTCCAGATAAGCTACTCGGGCGTCAATTTCCACACCAAAAACCTCTATCGCAAGCTGGGCATACAGAGCCGGACGGAGTTATTTGCGAAATTTGGGAAGAAATAGCCCAAAAGGTGCGGCTGGTGCCGGTTTTGTGCACGGAAAGTAAATGCAATAACCCTAGTGCCTTATGAAAAAGGTACGCTGATAAAGTGAAGGGGTTAAAACAGGTCGGAATGGGAGCCGGTACGTGCAAAACGAATGACGCCTTCTCCAAACTTGTAAATCAGTAGCCAATCGCCCTGGATATGACATTCGGTATAACCCTTAAAGTTGCCGGAGAGTTCATGTTCCCGGCATCGTTCCGGCAGGGGTTCTTCCTCAATAAGAAGGGTCATTATTTCGTTGATATCGGCCATATTCATATGGCGCCGTTCCATGAGCTTAATATCTTTCTTGAAAGGCTTGTTATATATAGGGATCAACATGGGCTATGTATACAGATCCGCAAAGAACCCTTCGATGGAATTATGGCGTTTTTCAGGCAGTTTCCCCGCGATCTGGTCCTCAATTTCCTGCATGGCAGCCAGGGTTACTGCGTTGGGAATATGCACCTTGCCGCATTCGGGGCATATATCCCCATCATATTCGCCGTCAATCCCGATTTCCGCAACTGCGGTGTCTTTTATTTTATTCATGTGATAACCCCTACATCAAATACACCCAATTTAAGAAGAAAAACAGACTTACCAAAGAAAAAGTTTTCAACATTCTCAATAAAGACAAGCAGAACGATACATCGAATCTCAAAATAGTCGTCGGAGTCGGGAGCCAGATCGGCGATGAAGCAACCTGAACGATTGCCCGATGGAATCCACCCTTCCCATCGACGTTTACACTATAATCCGGTAATCTCCAATTTGTCAAGCTGTCCCTTTTGTGTCTTTAGTGTGGTTCGTGGTTAAATTCTTAGGCGTCAATTTCCACACCAAAAACCTCTATCGCAAGCTGGGCATACAGAGCCGGACGGAGTTATTTGCGAAATTTGGGAAGAAATAGCCTAAAACCGCCCTTTCCGTTCGGCTTTTTTTGGGGTATAGTTAAAGAGTGGAAAGCCTTATTATAGACAGCGGTCTTTTGCCGGAGTCCATTGCTTCGTATATCCACTCAGATCGGATTTCGGTATCCAGAGAAAATGGGAAGGTTGTCCTTTCCCCGGTACAACAAAGACCCGACATGAGTAAAATCTTTTGCCGTTATACCGACGGCAAGTTGTCCAGCGAGGAATTTATCCGGGAAAAAAGCATCGAGCGGGAACTGGAAGACCGGTGAAGCTCTATGTGATAGATGCCTGTTCCTTTATCGCCTCTCTTTCCGGGGAACCGGGCGGGGACGATTTTGTCAAAATCATTCTGGAAGCTCTTGACGGTTCGGTATCGGTACGGATGAATCAGATTAACTTTCTGGAAGTGTATTACAAAATGAACTACCGCGCCGCAGATCAGCGCGGTATCAGCTTTGCTTTTGTTCCAATCTTATGAATGGATACAAAACCAAAGCTGTCGTTCTTATAGGAAATGGTTGTACATGTGCGGTTTACTACCGCTTTAGAAAAATCGCCGCAGAGCCCTCGCACGCAAGCAGGTGCGTAGCGTGCAGACGGTATTAAACCGCACGGAGAATAATCAAAACCTATGGGCTGGCAGAAGCGGATACTCTGCTGTCTGACATTGCGGGTTTTCCCATAGAAATAATTGCGGGTATGTCTCCTGCTGTCTTTCGTGAGGCGGGAAGGCTCAAGTCGAAGTATCAAATGCCGTTAGGCGATGTGGTGGCTGCCTCTGAATGTTTGGTGAATAATGGAATTTTAGTAACAGCCGACCACCACGATTTTGAACCTGTCGTAAAAGCGGAAAAATTGCAGGTTCGCTGGATTAGATAACAGGCAATATTTGGAAGACAAGCAGAACAATACATCGAATCTCATTTTTTTTCGTGCGTTTCACTTTTTCCCCGGTTGAATTTCTTCAAATTCAGAATTACTGGCAGCGCCCCCTTTTTTCTTTGACTTTAGTTTGAGATTCTAGTATTCTCGACATTGGCATTACCAAGGCAAAGACTTTGCCTTACTTGAAGATCAGGCAAAATCTTTGCTACAATATTGCCGATAATAACACTATGTCATCATGGGGTAGACCCATAAAAAGGATGTTGGTATGAAATTGAAAGTTAAGTTAAGTTTAATCGTTATCGCCATTGTTGCGGTGGTAGTTGTATCAATTACATTTGTGCTTGTTAATAAGGCAAGCAGTATGCAGCGTGCTACTTCTTCCAGTGAATTGATCAACGTAACGGGTATAGCGTCTAAAAACCTCCAGATTGATTTAGAGAGATACATGGATACCATAACCACCCTGGGAAATATCATGGCTGATTTTATGGATTATGCGCCGGGGGAACGCAGACCAAGTTTCAGTGAAAATATGCGGTATACGATTGCAAGTATGGAGGCCATGGTCGGTATTTTTACCGTATGGCTTCCGGGCGAGATAAAAGATGGTAATCCAGCCCCGTTCCAACCATGGTATACGCGAAGAAACAGCACAACTGTTCAACTGCTTGATTGGACAGAATCCGGTACAACCCTTGAGGCAACTTATGCCGAGATTCGGGCAATGAGAGGTCCTACCATTTCAAATGCCGTCCCCGGAAAACACTCGGGAAAAGATACCTACATAGTACAGTTGCGCTATCCTATATTTGATGAAATAGGAGACAAGCATGTAGTCGGTATGATAGGCGTGAACTATGACCTTGCTTACGCCAACGAATTAATATCCACAGCAAAGTCCCTAAAAGCAAAATATCCCAACGGCCGTGAATTACTCTATTCCAATGACGGCACAATAGCGGCGCATTATGATCCCAGCATGATAGGTCAACATATTACCTCCCCTAAATCATTGGCTGTTTTGGGTCAAGAAACGGTTGATGACGCCATTGAAGCATTACGCACCGGTGAGCCTGGTATAGGCGAGAATAACGGACGTTTCTTTGCGGCCTATCCCTTCTATGTTGGCGATGTGAAAACGGCATGGACGGTACTTGCATCGGTACCTAGCGCCGATGTTTTTTCGGAAATAACCGATATGACCAGATTCGCCATAATCATAGCGGTGATTTTGGCTGTTGTTGCGGCGGTAATTATATGGTTTGTTTCCGGCAATATCGCAAGTAAAATTGTGTTTATTGGTTTGCGTATGAAGGACATTGCGCAGGGCGAGGGCGACCTTACCAGCCGTATTGATGCCACAACCAAAGACGAAATAGGCGAAATGAGCCTCTACTTTAATCAGACCATGGAGAAAATACAGAACTTGGTTAAGGCGATCAAAAATCAGACGGTTACCCTTTCCGACATCGGCAGCGAGCTTGCCAGCAACATGACGGAGACCGCTGCGGCGATTAACGAAATTACATCAAATATACAGAGCATAAAGGGGCAGGTTGTAAACCAGAGCGCGTCGGTTACGGAAACCAACGCCACGATGGAGCAGATTACCCTGAATCTGGACAAACTATCAGGCCTTATCGACAAGCAGACATCCAGCGTTTCGCAGTCGTCGAGCGCCGTCGAGGAGATGCTCGCAAACATTCAGTCGGTAACACAGACACTTGTAAAGAACGGTAGCAACGTAAAGGAGTTGGCGGATGCCTCGGAAGTAGGAAGAAGCGGCTTGCAGGATGTTGCCGCCGATATTCAGCAAATTGCCCGCGAGTCCGAAGGTCTCCTTGAGATTAACGCCGTAATGGAAAATATTGCGTCGCAGACAAACCTCTTATCAATGAACGCCGCTATCGAGGCGGCGCACGCCGGAGAAGCCGGAAAAGGCTTTGCCGTTGTCGCCGACGAAATCCGCAAACTAGCCGAATCTTCAGGGGAGCAGTCAAAGACAATATCCAGCGTTCTAAAAAAGATCAAAGACAGCATAGATAAAATCACACGTTCCACGGACGCGGTTCTTAACAAGTTCGAGGCGATTGATTCCGGGGTAAAAACAGTTTCGGATCAGGAAGAAAACATTCGCAACGCAATGGAAGAGCAGAGCGCCGGTTCACAACAAATACTGGAGGCAATCGGTGCGTTAAACGATCAGACACAGCAGGTAAAGTCTTCGGCAAAAGAGATGCTTGAGGGCAGCCAGCAGGTTATTACGGAAAGCCGGAATCTTGGGCGCGTAACGCAGGAATTGGAAAACGGCATGAACGAAATGGCCGCAGGCGCCGATCAGATCAACATAGCGGTAACCCGTGTAAACGAGATAAGCGTGGACAACAAGACCAACATCGATGTGCTTGTAACGGAAGTTTCCAAGTTCAAGGTTGAATAGGTTTCAACACCTGTAGAGATTTAAACCCCGCTTTGCGCGGGGTTTTTTTAAGGGGTAACAAATGGCAGAAATTGAAGTTGTGTTAGGTGATATAACAAAACAAAAAGTTGACGCGGTAGTGAACGCGGCAAATACGGGAATGTTAGGCGGCGGCGGTGTGGACGGCGCGATTCACCGCGCGGCCGGGAAGCTATTGTTGGAGGAGTGCCTGAAAGTGCCGGACGGTCCCAAAGGGCGCTGCCCAACCGGCGAAGCGCGTATTACGGGGGCCGGGGCACTGCCCTGTAAGTATGTTATTCATACGGCCGGCCCCGTATACCACGGCGGAAAAAGCGGTGAAAAAGAATTGCTATCTTCCTGCTATAGGAATTGCCTGCTTTTGGCGCAAGAACACGGTGTTACAAGTATCGCGTTCCCCAACATAAGCACCGGTGTTTACGGTTACCCGAAAGAGAGCGCTGCGGAAACCGCCGTTGCAACGGTCATCGAAACATTAAAAAAGGCACCTGCCGTCCGGAAAGTTATATTTACCTGTTTTGACAGCGAAAACTATGCCTTATACGAAAAGGCCGTCCGGTAATATGTTTCTATATCAATTAGGACCGGCTTGTCAAATTTCACAAATCGCCTAGACGTAAAATCTTAATTAACCTAGTCTGGTATATATGCTTTCCTATATTTTACGGCGGCTGCTTTTAATAATTCCGACACTGTGGGCGATAATTACGATTAATTTTTTCATCGTGCAAATTGCCCCCGGTGGGCCGGTTGAACAGGCAATAGCCAATATGCAGGGGATAGGGCAGGGCGGCAGCTCGGCCTTGCAACGAATTTCAGGCAGCGAGGCAGGCGATTTGGGGGGGGCGCGGCTGGTTGGCGAAGGTTCAACTTACCGCGGGGCGCGTGGTCTTGATCCGCAGGTAATAGCCGAAATCGAAAAACGGTATGGATTCGATAAACCCATCGGTGTGCGCTATCTTACAATGTTAAAAAATTATGCCACTTTTAACTTCGGCGACAGCCTTTTTCGCGGTCGTACGGTGCTGGAGCTTATTGGCGAGCGCTTTCCCGTGTCCATCTCGCTTGGTCTTTGGAGCATGTTAATAATTTATTTGGTTTCTATACCGCTAGGGATTCGCAAGGCGGTTAAAAACGGCGCCAAATTTGACACATGGACAAGCGGTATTATCATTGTTGGAAACGCCATACCGTCATTTTTGTTCGCGGTTTTGTTGATAGTGCTTTTTTCAGGCGGTTCATTTTTAAAAATATTCCCGCTGCGCGGTCTTTTTTCCGCCAATTTTGCGGAATTAAGTATCGGCGGTAAAATCCTCGACTATTTTTGGCATCTATGCCTTCCAACACTTGCTATGGTTATTGGCGGTTTCGCAAGCCTGACCATGCTTACAAAGAATTCTTTTCTAGATGAAATTAACAAACAGTATGTAATGACGGCGCGGGCAAAAGGATTAACCGAAAAATCAATTTTGACAAAACATGTATTCCAAAACGCTATGCTGATTATTGTTTCCGGGTTTCCCGCAGCTTTTATCGGAATATTTTTTACAGGCAACTTGTTGATTGAGACAATATTTTCACTGGACGGGCTGGGATTGCTCGGTCTTGAATCTACCATGCAGCGGGATTATCCTGTTTTTTTCGCAACACTTTATATTTTTACATTGATTGGGCTGGTTTTAAGCCTATTGAGCGATTTAATGTATACAATTATCGATCCCCGTATTGATTTTGAAAAAAGAACATAGCGGGTAATCATGATTGCTGCAGCCTTATGTGCCGCCGGTGCGGAAAAAGCTCTTTCAAATGAACTGAAAAAACTTTCCTTGCTATGTAATGTTAAATTGCTGGAAAGCGGGTTTGCCCGTGTTCGTTTTGAGGCGGATTTAGAGGGCCTATACTATTCGCTATTAAGCCTGCGCACCGCCGACCGTATTTTTTTGGAAGCCGCCGTTTTCCCCGCCCGCGACTTTGACGAGCTTTTTGAAGGCGCCGCCTCTGTTCACTGGGACAACTATATTCCGCGCGGGATGGGGCTTGTGGTGGATAAGGTGCGTACAAAAACGAGCGTTCTTTCCGCCGAAACAAGTATTCAGGCCATTGTTCATAAAGCCTGCGCTCAAAAACTTTGCGGTATTTACAAGGTACAACGCCTGCCGGAAGGCGGAAAAACCGCAGTTATACGTGTTTACATCGAGCGGAACAATGCCCGGCTTATGCTCGACATTACAGGCGATCCGCTTTTTAAACGCGGCTACCGGCTGGAAGGCGGCGCCGCCCCCCTGCGCGAAACAACCGCCGCCGCGATGCTCTTGTTAAGCTGTTGGAAGCGTAAGTTCCCGTTATGCGATCCGTTTTGCGGATCCGGCACCATAGCGATAGAGGCGGCGTTATACGCATTGGATGCCGCTGCGGGTTTAGGCCGTTCTTTTGCGATAAGCGATTTAAGCATTGCCGACAGCAAAATAGAAAATAAAACAAGGGCGCTATTACGCGAAAAAGTTGATTTCTCGCGGACGATAAGAATCTACGCAAGCGATTCCGACAACATGATGATAGAGGCGGCAAAGGCAAATTTAAAACGCGCGCTTGGCGCCCTGTTAGGCGAAAGTGAAGGCGCGGGTAGCAGCGCCGCCGCAATAGAGACGCTTCTAAAATCACCTAACATACCAAAGTTTAGAAAAATTGATTTTAAAAACGCGCGGGCGTTAGACGACACCGGCTATATCATAAGCAACCCGCCTTACGGAAAACGTATCGGTAACACGGAGAGCGCCGAAAAAACATATTCGGAAATGCCCGTTCTGTTAAACGCTTTCCCCGCTTGGAATATGGCTATTATAAGCGATCATCCGGGGTTTGAGTCCTTTTTTGGAAAGAAAGCCGCAATCTGCCGCGAAATTACAAACGGCGCGTTAAAAACGTTTGTTTATGAATTCGCCGCAGAAAAAAATGTAAAAACCGAATTAAAAAAAGCGGATAACGAAAAAAAAATATTGGAAAAAAACAAAACAAAAGATTATAATTGGACGTGGTAAGATTATGTCAATTATTATTGAACACGATAAAAGAAGAAGCGAAATCTTACAAAAAGCCCTTGAGGTTTTCATTGATGAAGGTTTTGAAGATACAACATATCAAAAGATTGCAGACCGCTGCGGTATAACACGAACAACACTGTATATGTATTTTAAAAACAAAAAAGATATTTTTAATTACAGCATTAAACAACTATTGTCTGATGTTGAAAACGATGTTGTTGCCATAAGAAAAGATAAGAAATTATCGTTTACAGAGCGGCTTACAAAAATTGTTTCAACCGTGATAGACAGGCTGGAAGAAAACAAAAACCTGCTTTCGGTTATTTTAGATTATCTGCGGTATATCGCAAAGGGCGAAACCGATCCGGATTATCGTGTGCGGAAGCGGACAATAAAACTGCGGCATATATTGGCGCAGGTAGTCATAGACGGCATACGGACAGGCGAGCTAAAAAACGTAAATGTAAAAGCCGCCGATGATCTTTTATACGGTTTGATTGAATCCGCCATTTACCGTCTGGTCGTTTTAAAACGCGATTCCGCCGCCGAAGTAAAAGCCGCCGCCGCCGTTGCGGTGCAAATGTTGGCGCTTTGATTAGGTTTCATTAGCCAAACACCGATAATATAGTAATATTAGTTTATAGGAGGAGTAATTTATGGCTGAAACGATTTTTCATAAACGTTTAATGGGTGTTGTCGTGTCTGTAGGCTCGCTTAGGGGCAGTGAAAAATCGGCGGTGGGGGAATTTGTCGATCTAATTGAGTTTTCAGAGCTTGCCGAAAAAATGGGGTTGGGTCTTATTCAGCTTTTGCCGGTAAATGATACCGGCTATGAAAGTTCACCTTACAGCGCGCTTTCGGCGTTTGCGCTTAACCCTATATATTTAAAGGTTGGCGCCATGGCGGAAGCCGCGGGTTTTGAAAAAAAGATTCAGGCGTTAAACAAAACGTATAACGGCGAGGAACGTTTTCCTTACTATAAAATCGCAAAAGCAAAGATTGATCTGTTACGCGAAATCTTTACGGTAAACCGGTCCAAGATTGAAAAAGAAATTTCCGTTGATATATGGATTAAAAAAAATACATGGGTAAAGTCCTACGCGGTTTTTCGCCGCCTTAAAGAGGCAAATGATGAAAAAAGCTGGAAAGACTGGAAGGCGTTTAGAAAAGTGAGCGTTAATGATATAGAGGCGCTCTGGAATGATCCAAAGCACAAAGACGCGAATCTATTTTGGGTGTGGATTCAGTATCATCTTGATAAACAATTTTCAGCGGTGGCAGAAAAGATTCAGGCTAAAGGAATTATTCTAAAAGGCGACCTGCCAATTCTTCTAAACGAGGATAGCTGCGATGTGTGGGCGAATCCTGAATACTTCCACGAAAATCTTTCCGCCGGCGCCCCGCCTGATATGTACAACCCCGACGGACAGAATTGGGGCTTTCCGCTTTACAACTGGTATGCTCAACAAAAAGATAATTTTGCATGGTGGCGCGCCCGCCTTGCCGCCGCGTCGAAATATTTCGGCGCATACAGAATAGATCATGTTCTTGGATTTTTTAGAATTTGGGCGTGCAGCCGCCGCGATGATTCGGCGCTGTTAGGCCGTTATGTGCCGTATAATCAAATCAAAAAAGAAGATCTTTATGCGATAGGCTTTGATGACGCGCGTATTAACTGGATTTCCGTGCCACATATTCCCACAGGCGAAGTATGGGAGGCCGTGCAGCAGGCAGGCGGCAGCGATGATGATGCTCGCCGTGCATTTGATTTAGCGCTGGATCGCATTGGTAACGAAGAACTCTGGTGGTTTAAAAAATCAATACACGGTGAAAAAGACATCGTTGCGCTGGAACTGCACGATGCAGCGCGGAATTACCTTTGCAGGGCGTGGGCAAACAGAATTCTGTTTGAATATGATAAAGATACCTATAGCCCGCTATGGTATTATAGCAGATCGCGCGCTTGGAATTCGTTTAATGACGATGAACGCGCTAATCTTGAGGCGTTTTTGGATAGGAAAAAGGCGGAATCCGAAAAAAAATGGGAAATACAGGGTAAAAAACTGCTTTCCGTGCTTGTTGAAAGCTCAACAATGCTGGCCTGCGCCGAAGACTTGGGTGCGACAACGGAATGGGTGCCCCGCGTTTTGCAAAAATTAAAGATTTTATCGTTAAAGGTGTTCCGTTGGGAACGGGAATGGGACAGGGAATGCCAGCCCTTTATCCCGATAAGCGATTATCCCGAGCTTGCCGTCTGTACAACAAGTGTTCACGACAGCACCACCTTGCGACAGTGGTGGGAAGCCGAAGCCGATCATGGCCTTGTTCAAACCTTTTTAGGCCAGCCCTCGCTGCCGAAAGTTTACAATCCGGGCACGGCGCGGCTTCTTTTAAAGACCGTAGCCGCCGCCCCTTCGCGCTTTCGCATTTTCCCGCTGGTGGACTTTCTGCACCTGACGCCGAAATGGTACGCGCAGGATCCGGCATCGGAGCGAATCAATATTCCGGGGTCTTCAAACGATTTCAACTGGACATGGCGAATTCCGGCCCCTATAAGCGAAATTGCCGCCGACGGTGAATTGTTAAGCGAGGTAAAATCGTTAAGCGCAATTAAACCGAATCACGCTTAAAGCGGGATGGCCTGCAATTGCGCCAGCATTTCCTTTATCGTTGCCGAAGCCTCTTCAAATTCGCCCATAATAACTTTATCGGAAATGCCGCTTATAACCGTCTTGGTTTTCGTGTCCAATGGCAGCTTATCGAGTTCCGCAAAAATATGCCTTATGGCATCAATGTTTTCCTGCTCCATTGCGGAAGCAAGCTCTGCAATCATGGGGAGAAAATCGGGTATCTTTGATTTGGGGACGACGGCCGGTTCCTCCCCCAAGGTTAATTCTATCTGATCCGTCAGCCGCTTTAAGCCCTGATAAAAACCGGAAAGACGGCTTTCAATAAATACAAGATCGCCTTTATTTGCCGCCGCCTCTAATTCAGAGGCTGTGTTTGAAACACCGGCGGCGCCTATAGTACCGGCCGCGCTTTTTAGCGCGTGTACATTTGTTTTAAAAAGTGTTAAGGATTCTTTTGCAGGGACTTTCGCAAGTAGTGGCAACCGTTCCCTTGCATCACCATAAAAGGCGGTCAGCACCTTCCGGTAGCCCGCCTCTGTGCCCCCGGTCATGGCAAGACCTTTAACGGTATCCACACCTTCAATTGTTATGGCCGTAGTTTCCGCTGTTTTTTTATGCGCCTCTGCGTAATTTGCTTTTATCTGTTTTTTCTTGGGTATCCATTTTGTCAAAATTTCATCCATCTTGGAAATCTCGATAGGTTTGGATAGATAATCGTTAAATCCCTTTTCCATGAACATTTCCCTCATACCCGAAATTGCATTGGCTGTAAGGGCTATGATAGGAACTTTTTTGTAATACTCCCCCTCTAATGAGCGTATAGCCGATGTTGCTTCCACACCGTCCATTCCGGGCATCATATGATCCATAAATACAATATCATATTTATTTTCTTGTACACTATAAATGGCATCCTCTCCACCAATGCAGGTAATAATTTGCATATTGTAGGGCGACATTAAACCTTCCACAACTTTTAAATTTGTAATTATGTCATCTACTACCAAAATATGTGCATCGGGAGCGGTAAACCGGACCTGTTTACCTCCGTTTTCGTTGTAATTCATGGTTGTTTCCACATTGTTAAGGACATTCGCTATAGCAATGGAATGTGCCGGAAGGGCAATGAAACGAACGTCTTTTCTCAATTTAAAATTTCCAAGCTCACCAAACAGTACAGTAACTCCGGCAAATTTCGCTTTATCCAAAACACGCTTTACCCTGTCAAAATGAAAGGAATTTAAGAATATGAAATTATATTTTTTCTCTGCCAAGGTACATGATAATTCTTCATCGCATGTAATAATTTTGCTTTCAACACCAAGATTATCTAAAGACTCTGAAATGGATTGCATATATATATCTACTGTTTCATAGATAAGGACTTTTTTTGTTTCCGCATTATCCACTGTTGCAAGCGGGGTATATTCAATTACTTTCTGAGGAATAACCGCAGTGAATTTACTACCCTCTCCATATTTACTTACAACACCGACATCCCCGCCCATGGCAATACATAATTTGCGGGTAATTGCAAGTCCTAAACCCGTTCCTTCGATCTTCTTGTTATTCTCCGTATCAAATTGAACAAAATCGCTGAACAGTTTTTTTATGTCATCCTCTTTTATACCTATGCCGGTATCGGTAATTTCAAAAATCAATTTGAAATTACTTGCATTTTCCCGCTCAAATTCAGCGTTCCATTCACCGCGCACTTTAAGGAGAATCCACCCTTCGTGGGTGTATTTTACCGCGTTAGACAAAAGGTTAAGTAGAATTTGACGAATGCGGACTTCATCGCCAACCATACTGTTTGGAAGTTTGCAATCCACATTGACAGCTAAATCGACGTGTTTTTCCGTTAGACGCATACGTATTATGGCGATTACATCGTTTATCAAAGAGTTGAACAGGTATTTGGTATTAACAATCTCCATCTTACCGGATTCTATTTTTGAAAAATCCAAAATATCGTTTATAATACTCAAAAGATTCGTGCCGGCATTTTTAACGTCCATGGCATATTCGCGTACGGTTTTACTGATTTCTTCACGCAGGATTAACTCGGATATACCGGTAATGGCGTTCATTGGGGTGCGGATCTCGTGGGACATTTTTGCAAGAAAGGCGCTTTTGGCATGATTCGCCTGTTCAGCCTTTAGTTTCTCGTTCATCAACTCGGTCAAATCAAAGAAAACAATAAGCGAGCCAATCAGGGTATCAGACTCGCGGATGGGCAATGCTTTTATTTTGTAATACCCGCAGGCTTTGTTAAATTCAATCCATTCATTTACTTCAATGGCTTCCCCTGTAGCGGTGGTTTCTCTCAACATATAGGATAAAAATTCGGCGCTTTTTTCACTGAAGGTATTACCGGCAATTTCATCAAAGGGAAGCCCCTTAATGTAGCCGATATTTTCAATGTTTGTTAACTCGAAAAACTGTTTTGTTGTCAGCAAAACCTTGTTTTCAGCGTCCAGCAGTATCAACATTTGGGGACTGTTGCTGACAATCATGTCCATGTATTTATTTTGCCTGGTATTCTCGGACTCAAGCGATTTGAACATCTGTGTTTTAGCTTCCAGTATCGCGCTTGAGTGGATGATATTTCTGGCACTTTTTCGGAGTTCACGCTCCATTTGGGCAACTTGCTTTTTTAGTTCTTTTACCTGCTCTTTAAGCTGCTTAGCCTCTTCCTCCAAGGGGATGTTTTCAGGCATGAACGCCTCCGGTACGACAAATCAGCATATTAATTGTCAGTTATAAAAAACAACAAGCGTAAATGTCTGCCCTTGGAAACGGTTTGCATAGTTGTTACCGACCTTACCGGCAGGACATATTTCGCCGCCGGAGTATACGATAGCACGATTTGTATTAATACCCGACATCATTTTATCAAACAAAACTTTTTCCGCACCCGCTTGGTCGGCGGCGCCCAAATCCCATTCACGGCCCTGACACGAGTATGAAAGAAAAAGTTCCGGATTCGGATTTTCTTCATTGGCTCTGTTTAACGCCGCACGGGTGGTTTCTATGATACTATTACTGTCATTATGATACAGCCGCATAGTAGAACCGACATAGACATCGCCGCCGCATAACATATACTTCCCGCCTTCAAAATACTTGGTAAAGTAATTAAGACTCGCAGGCGTGCCATCATGGAGATCAACAAGAAACGGGAACCCTACCATTGAAAATAATTTTTTAGAGGTTTCCAGCATACCTAAACCGCTCAAAAAGTCGGCAACCGGCCGGCCGTTTACTTCATAAATTCTGTTATCTTTAGCGGCGGTTATTTTTACCTCCGACGATATAGCCAATACATTTTTGCTTTTCTCTTTACTTACATACGGGTCGGCGCCCAAAACCGTACCGCTATAAAACTTGAACTTTATTTCGCCATAGAAGAACAGCATTGCCGCCTGCTCATCATAGTATTCGCCATTGTACAGCACAACAGGATAGGCGCTATCGGGAGAGTCGTCTATGGAAAGCGTGCCGAAAAGAGGTACCGGCGAAACAATTCCGTTGCCCGATGCTCTGTTAAAAGCGTGTACGTAGGTGTCGCCGCAGTTCTTTTCTACAATGTAGGGCGCATATATACAGGCAAAAGAGGGAATATCACCACCGGAAACCGCCTGCCCGTATGCGTCGCGGACAGCCTTATCCGCGTCCTCCAATACCGAGGATGTAAGTACGGACTTGAAACTAATATCATCACTGGTTAGCACAATAATGCTGAAAATAAGATCGTAATCTTCGCCATTTGCACTTTGTGTGCTGGAAATACCGCCTAAAACATCAAAAGGCAGCTTATCACAGACAGCCTTGTACACCCCGGAAAACACAAAATCCCTATACGAAGCAATAATCCCAACCGTGTTCTTTTTTAATGTGCCGGATTGGTCAAGTTTGAGCTGCGATAAAATCTCCTCGACGGCAACATCGACATCATCACACTCACGGGTGCCGGCAATGATTGTCTTTAGCATAGTACCTCTCCTCTGTAACAGGCAAGTTTAATGTGTCTAGCAAAATATTGAAAATTTTGTACTACTTGCAGATACGGTACCAAATTTAGGCAGCCATGTCAATTATCCGCATTGCGCTTTACGGCGGCAATTCAGAATTCTTGTTTCTTTTGCGAATTTTTGACATATTTAATATAGACAAAAAATTTAAAAAAAGGGACAGGGCTATGAGCGAAAAGAGTGTAATTCCAATAGATCAAGTGTTACCGGTAAAACTTCCTATTGTGGCATTGGTGGGGCGGCCGATTTTTCCGGGTATTTTTACGCCTATTATGATAGGGAATCCCCTTGATGTAAAAGTTGTGGAAGATGCTCTTGCGGGCGACGGCTATATAGGGCTGGTGCTTTTTAAGCAGGAAGTCGACGCGGCTACGATTTCGTCATTATACAAATTCGGCACGGTTGCAAAAATTGTAAAAAAAATCAATTTGCCGGAGGGCGGCCTTAATATTTTTATTTCCACGATTAAACGGTTTAAAATAAAAAAGACACTTAACGACAGCACTCCTATGGTTGCGGCTGTTGTGTATATTGATGATGAAGAAGAAAATTCCGGCGAGGTAAAAGCGCTTACCCGCGCAATCATAAGCGAGATGAAACTTATTTCTGAAAACAATCCTATGTTTTCAGAAGAGATGCGTCTTAACATGATCAATATCGATCACCCGGGGAAAATAGCGGATTTTATCGCAAGTATTTTAAATATAGAAAAAACCGCCCAGCAAAATATTCTTGAAATACCAAATGTACGCAAACGTCTGGAACAGGTTTTTGTTTTTATAAAAAAGGAACAGGAAGTACTGCGCATACAAAAGAAAATTCAGTTTGAAATAAATCAAAAAGTTGAAAAGAATCAGCGTGAATATTTTCTGAAAGAAGAAATGAAGGCGATAAAAAAAGAATTAGGTCTTGCCGTCGATATTAAAGAATCGGAAGCTAACCGCTTAAAAGAAAAGTTTAACACCTTCAATTTTGACGGCGAGATAAAAGAAGTCATTGATCAAGAGCTTGAAAAGTTTAGCATGATGGAAACTAATTCCTCGGAGTTTACCGTTACGCGCAATTATCTTGACTGGATTGCCTCCCTTCCGTGGCTGGATCCGCCGCCTGAACACTTTGATCTTAAAAAGGCAAGCGCGATTCTAGAAGCCGATCATTACGGGTTAACTGACGTCAAGAACCGTATCGTGGAATATTTGGCGGTTAGAAAACTGCGCAAAGATAACCGTGGTACAATTATTTGTCTGGCAGGTCCGCCGGGTGTGGGTAAGACTTCCGTGGGTAAGTCTATCGCGCACTCCCTTGGCAAAGAATTCTTCAGATTTTCTGTCGGCGGCATGAGGGACGAAGCGGAAATAAAGGGACACAGGCGTACATATATCGGCGCTATGCCGGGTAAAATTTTGCAGGGGCTTAAAGTATGCAAAGTGAAAGATCCTGTTTTCATGATCGACGAAATTGACAAAATGGGAGCGAGCTTTCAGGGCGATCCGGCAAGCGCCTTACTCGAAGTTCTTGATCCCGAACAAAACGTCAACTTTAGGGATCATTATTTGGATCTGCCTTTTGATATATCACACATATTCTTTATTGTTACAGCCAACACACTTGATACAATACCTGTTCCGTTAATAGACCGCATGGAAATTATAGAGCTGCCCGGCTATATAGACACGGAGAAGCTGGAAATTGCGCGTAACTATCTTTTGCCGAAAAGCCTTGAAAAAAACGGTCTTCAAAAAAAGCAGGTCCGGTATACAAAAGAGTCTCTTTTACATATTGCCAACGGTTACTCGCGGGAAGCCGGTGTGCGCAACTTTGAAAAAAATCTTGATAAGATACACCGCAAGATTGCAAAAGTTATCGTTGAAGAAACAGAAGAAAAATCGCATAACGCTAGCGACAAAAGGAAAGAAACAAATAAAGTATTCGAGATTGGTAAAATAGAAATAGAAAAACATTTAGGCAAACCGGTTTTTCCGGAAGGCGTTTACAAAAAGGCCGACCGCCCGGGTATGTCGGTGGGACTTGCGTGGACAAATATGGGCGGCGACACGCTTGTAATTGAGGCAACATCCATGCCCGGAAAAGAAGGTTTTACGTTAACCGGAAAAATGGGCGATATAATGAAAGAATCCGCGGCTATTGCAATGTCATACTCCCGAAAACTTGGTACGGAAAGATTCGGGCTTCCCTCAGAATGGTTTGAAAAAAACCATATACATTTGCACATACCGGAAGGCGCAACGCCGAAAGACGGCCCCTCGGCGGGTATCACTATGGCCGTAGCTCTGCTTTCGTTGTTTAGCAAAAAACAAATTGCGCCTAACCTTGCAATGACCGGCGAATTAAGCCTTACCGGGCAGGTGTTGCCGATTGGCGGGTTAAAAGAAAAAACGGTGGCGGCTCAGCGTAACAAGTCTAAACATATTATTATCCCTAGACAAAACCTTCGTGACCTTGATGACATTCCTGACAATGTTAAAAAAGGAATAGAGTTTCATCCTGTAGAGCGGTTTGAAGAGGTGCTGCAAATTGCATTGCCGCAGTAATTTTTTTAGGAGTGTTTTCTTTCTCTGTGTTTTTATTTCTTTTTCTTCCTGCGATTCGCCGGTTTATAATGATATTTCCACACAAGGCGAATGGAAGAAAGACTGTGAAATAAATTTTATAAACAAAAAAATGATTTTAAAAATTGATAGCGATAAAATCTATTGGAAAGAAGACGGCGCTGCCGATTGGAGCTTTGTTGCGCCGTGTACGGCAAGTTTTGGTACGATGAATATTAAACACGGCGGCGAAACCATTAAAGTATCGTATTTTACTTTTTTTTATTACATGGTAATTTATGGTTTGCCTTGGGAAAGCGGGTATATGTGGATGAACGGCAGTTGGGAAAAAAAGTAATGCAGCGAAACAAAAAGTGAGGAATTATGTTTGATAAATTAACTTCGGGCGTACAAGACGCGTTTAAGTTTGTAACAGGTAAATCGCAGATAACCGAAAAAAATATTGCCGACGCGGTAGACGTAATTAAAACGGCGCTGTTGGAAGCGGATGTAAATCTGCGCGTTGTGCGCCGTTTTGTCAATTCGACAATAGAGGAAGCGCAGGGAGCAAAAGTGTTACGCGCCGTAGACCCGGGACAGCAGTTTGTTAAAATAGTTCATGACAAACTTGTTGCTTTTTTAGGCGGCGGCGATCAGGATGTAGTGTTAAAAAATCCTGATACGGTTTCCGTAATTTTAATGCTGGGCTTGCAGGGTTCCGGTAAAACAACAAGCAGCGCAAAACTTGCGCTGCGTCTAAAAAAAGCAGGGCGCACGCCTTTACTTGTTGCCTGCGATCTTGTGCGCCCTGCGGCTGTCGAGCAGTTATCGGTGTTAGGCGTGCAAATTAACATTCCTGTATATAAAGAAGACGGGGCGAAAGATTCGTCGGTTGTGTTTAAAAACGCGTTGTCGTGGGCAAAGAAAAATATGATAAACACGATAGTTGTTGATACAACCGGACGTATGCAGATTGACGAAGTTATGATGGACGAGCTTGCGCGTTTAAAGAAAGCGGCAAATCCTGACGAGCTTTTGCTTGTCGCCGATTCAATGACAGGACAATCCGCGTGCGACATTGCTAAAACATTTGACGAAAAAATCGGTTTAACGGGTGTTGTATTAACAAAGTTCGATTCCGACACAAGGGGCGGCGCGGCGCTTTCGTTAAAAACCGTAACCGGAAAGCCGTTGAAGTTTGTAGGAACAGGTGAAAAACCGGAAGACTTTGAGCTTTTTCACCCTGAACGTTTTGCCGGCAGAATTTTGGGAATGGGCGATGTTGTAAGCCTTGTAGAAAAAGCGCAGGAAGTAATAGATCAAAAAGAAGCGGCGGAGCTTCAAAAGAAAATAGAAAAAGAAACGGTAACGCTTGAAGATTGGCTTGCCCAGTTACGCGCCATAAAAAAGATGGGCAGTATTCAATCAATGCTAGATATGATTCCCGGAATGCAGGGACAGGTAAATGAAAAAGACATTGATAAAGCCGATTTCAAAAAACAAGAAGTAATTTTATCATCTATGACAAAAAAAGAACGGGCGAATTATTTAATAATAGGGCCGTCTCGCCGCGCCCGTATCGCGCGGGGGTCGGGGACATCGGTTGCGGAAGTTGCGCGCTTAATAAAGCAATTTGAAAAAACCCGCTCTATGATGAAAAAAATGTCAAAGTTTAGCAAAAATCCCGCCGCAATGCAGGCCGCACTGTGCGCAAGGTAATGGATTATAAAAATTAAATTATAGAAAGTTATAGATAATATAGGAGGCTCTATAATGGTATGCGGTATTATCGGCTCTACAGGCTATGCCGGCGCGGAACTTGTGCGCATATTGTCGGCGCATCCGAATGTAACAAAACTGTTTTTATCTTCAACAAGCAGCGAAGGTAAAAATATTACCGAAATATACCCTAATTTTTTTAATGTGGTTCCCGCTTTGCTTGTTGATTCTGCTGCGGCTATCGAAAAAAGCGATTGTGTTTTTGCGGCTCTTCCACACAGTGTCGGCGAGGATTTTGCAAAAAAATGTTTTGATACCGGCAAGCCATTTATTGATCTATCCGCCGATTTTCGTTTCGATGGCGACGAGTCAACGTATAACGCATGGTACGATAAATCATATAAGTATAAAGAGTTACATGAAAATTCAATTTATGGTTTATGTGAATTAAACAGACAGAAAATAAAAGACGCCGCAAAAGCACAAAAGGGCGCGGTAATTATAGGGAATCCGGGCTGCTATCCTACGGCAGCAAGCCTTGGCGCGATGCCGGCGCTTGTACGCGGCATCGCTGCCTGTGGTACAGTAATTGTAGACGCGGCAAGCGGCATAACAGGCGGCGGGCGCGGGCTAAACCGCGCTTATCACTTTGCCGAATGTGCGGATTCGGTTAAGCCGTACAAAGTTGGAGCGCACAGGCATACTCCTGAAATAAGCCGGAATTTTCAGATGATGGAAAAGACAACAAACAATACTGTGCGGCCTGTTATTTTTACACCGCATTTGGCGCCTATGAACAGGGGTATTTTAAGTACAATTTATATACCCTTACACGAAGCCAATCCTAGTGATTCTAAAATTGCACATAACGCGCCGCGTCCCGCCACGACAGAAATAAAAGAACGCCTTGAGAAAATACATTCCGTGTATTGCGAATTTTATAAGAATGAACACTTTGTCCGAGTGTTACCGTTAGGGCTATTCGCCTCTACCGGGGCGGTGCGTCATTCAAACTTTTGCGATATTTCCGTTCACATTGATTACAGCGGAAGCGCCTTAATAGTGGTAAGCGCCATAGACAACATGGTTAAAGGCGCGGCGGGTCAGGCTGTGCAAAATATGAATATTATTTTTGGCTTTGACGAATCAGCGGGTCTTACCGCCGCGCCCGCACTGTTTTAGAATTCTTTTCGTACCACTTCCGCAACGGCGCAGGCTAGTTTTCTGTGTTCTTCCGCTTCAAGGTGAATGCCGTCTTTGGCGCTGCTTTTTATGACAGTTCCAGCATCTAAAAATTCTACTCCGGCTTCGCAAGCTATCTGCTTATAATAACCTGACAGCTTTTTGGAAACCGGCGCGCTGCCTGAAAAAACATCATCGAAGAATGGCATCTCGCTGACAGGCGGCGGGCAAATGACCAGAACTTTAGGCGGCGCGTCTGCGGGACCTGTTTCGGAGTACTGCACGGCTTTGACAACATTTAACATACCTTGGGCAATGTCGTAAGCCGAAGGATTAAAGCGGCGCTTTAAGTCGTTTGTGCCAAGCATAACCGCCACAATATCAACCGGTTTATGGCTTTTTAAAATAGGCGTGATTATTTTAAGACCGTTCCTGTCAAGCTCCACCGGATCGTCAAACGAAGTTGTTCTGCCGTTAAGGCCTTCTTCCACAACCCACCATGCGGGATTACCGCCATCACAGCCTTTGTTTAAAATTTCTTTTAGGACCATAGGCCAGCGTGTTTTATGATCGTAGCGATCCCCCGATGCGGGAATGTAACCGTAAGTATTTGAATCGCCAAAACATAAAATTGTTTTCATATATTGCCGGTATACCTTTAATGCCTGCCGCCGCCGCCGCTGTGGCTTCTTCCTGAACTGGAGCGGTGGGAACCTCCGCTGCGTCCCCCGCTTGAAGAAGAAGAAGACTTTGCTGTTTTAGATACGGTGCTGTATAAAAAGATGTCGTTTTTATTGGTAACTTTAAGACTCCCCGGCACTATGTAGGCGGCGGCTTCCCTGCTTCCAAGTGCGGTATTCATTCCGACCTTCCATACATTTACAACAATAAGACTGGTGAGCAGGGCTATTGCCCATAGGATAATTAAAAAGACATGCAGGTATTCGTAAAGGACGTTATAGCTTTTTCCCTGTGCCGCAAGTTTTAGGAATTTTTCAGCATCGTCAAGAAAGCGGTTATACATACCGTATATATCATCGACGCCGCCCTCGTCGGCTTTAAGATACTTGTCAATGTGTTTGTCGCATACCCCAATGGTAAAATCGTTAAAAACGGTTTCGCCGCCAAGCGGGGTTAGGCCGAATCCGCTGAACCATGCCCACCTGATATCCTTTACCCATAGCATTAGTACGCCGCCATTTTCACCATTGCCAAAACCGCCGTACCGGTAATCGAAGAAGTCATCGGCGTAAACCATTGGTTCTTCGCCGTATATGCTCTCTTCGCTAACAAGAACAACATCAAAGTCGTAGGCGTTTTTAATTGCCGTAATCCTTTCATTAAGCGCGTTAATTTGATCGCCGGTTAAAATATGCAGGCCGTCATTGACATAAATTTTTTGTGCCGCATGAACGAGATATTTTTCTACATCGTCAATAAAGGCGCTGAATGCTCTATTGGTATCCGAAATAAGATAATTGACAAGATAATCTTTGCCTGCCTCAATAAGTGCGTCTTTGTCTATTATAGCATTCCCGCCCATGGGCCCTCTGCCGTAAGTTAAGATTAGCCAGCCAAGATTCACGCCCCAGATTAAAAGCACGCCGGGGCTTTCGTAGCCAAATTTATCATTAAAAAAATTGTCTGCGAAAAGTTCCTCCTCTTCCCAGTCGGCCATTTCCTTTTCGGTTAGAATTACCACATTAAATTTATAGGTATTTTTTATTGAGGTAAGCCTTTCGTTAAGAGCGTTTATTTCACTTTCGTTTAAGCGGTTTCCATTATCAATTACATACTTGTCTTGTGAAAAAATAGCTGCAGGCAGGAACATAAGAACAAATATTGTCCAGAAAATTGAAAAACTTTTTTTCATAAGAATATCCTTAATGCCACCATAAGCGCCGTAGCAATGCCGCCGATGATACCGGCGATTCCCCCGAAATAACCCCAAAATCTGCCCTTGCCCACTGGAAGTTTTCCAATAAGTTTTCCGGTTTGACCGTTCATTGCAAAAGCATACATTTGCCCCTGGTATTTTGTGTTAAGCATCCATACGGGTAAAAGAGCGTAGTGTACAGTGCCGCCTGAAAATTGTATGCGGGTGTTTGCAACCGCAACCGAAGTGTAACCGGAAAGCGTTTTGCGGAATTCAGTTTCTACAGACTCCTTGATCCGCTCGTTTGCGCGGGGTTTGCTCTGCTCGGCATCAACATCATATTTATCCGCCAAATATCCCGAAAGGTAAGCGCTGGAAAATTCTTTCATCTGCGTGTAATCGAAAGGCTCGATGGAGTCCATGTAGGTGTCGTCCATTTTTTTAGAACCGTCAACAGGAATCCGTTTGAAACTTAGGGAACCGTCCCTAACGCAGGAATAATGGCCGGTTTTGGTATAGTTGTAGCTTGAGTCCGACGAATGTGTAACTTTGGTAGCGTTGTAGTGTATATGGACGGTGGTATCGGCATCGAATAGCCAGAACGGTACATAAATAGCGGTAATGCTGTCTATGTGGTTTTCCTGCTCAAAGAATTTTGGCAACAATCGTTTTTTCGCATAGAATTTCTTAAGGGCCGCTTTAGCCGCCTTTTTGTCCAGCTTAAAGGGGATAACATAGTCGGGCTTGAGCATATCGGTAACCCTTGCCTGAACTATTTGTGTATTACCGCAATATGGGCAAATTGTTGCGACGGTGTTTTTGTCCCCGACGATTTCCGCACCGCAAGATGAACAGGAGTTGACTGTCATTGCATCAAGCTCGCCTGATTCCCAGCC
>BOBI01000005.1 GCA_026002305.1 Spirochaetia bacterium | reverse complement strand
AAAAAATAAAGCGCAGCAGGGTATTTTGCGCGCGCACATATTGATGCTTACCGACGCGGATTTTCATGAACAAATGAAAAACGCTCTTGAAAAACAGTTGGAAAATATTGAGTGGATTGTATGGTCAATTTCACATAAATTAGTTCAAACGCTTCTTGCGTCGCCTAACGCGCAGCTTAGGGAGCGTGCCGGTGATATTTCCGATGTTTCGCACAGTATCTTAAATAAATTACTTGCTGTTACGCAGGTTTCGCTTTCTAACCTTACCGAAGATTGTATTGTTGTCGCGCACGACATTCCGCCTTCAGCCGCGCTAACGATTGATAAAAAACACATAAAGGCAATAGCGATTGACGCGGGCAGCGCAACGTCGCATACGGCGATTCTTGCGCGTTCCTTCCAGATGCCTGCGGTTGTCGGGTTGTCATGCGCCTCGCAGTTTATCAATTCGGGTGATGTGATCATTGTTGATGGTAACTCAGGCTGTGTCATCATCAATCCAAACGAGAAAACACTTTTACAATATCAGAACGAAATGGATCTGTATGAAAAAAAATCAAATTCGCTGCGCCCCCTGCGAGAGCTTCCCGCCGTAACGAAAGACGGCAAGCAGTTTGTGTTAAAGGCAAATATTGAGGTTCCCACGGAGGCGGAAAAAATTGCCGCTTACGGTGCGGAGGGTATAGGGTTATACCGCTCGGAGTTTCTTTTTTTAAGCGCGGGCTGCGGCGCCGAAGAAGAGCTTCAATACAAGGCATACAGTGATGTGATAAAAAGCGCGGGCACCCTTCCCGTAACAATCCGCACCATTGATGTTGGCGGTGATAAAATGATGCCTAACTTTTTTCGCACGGAAGAAAGAAATCCGCTTTTGGGATGGCGCGCCATACGTTTCAGCCTCGCTATGCCGGAATTGTTTAAGGCACAGTTACGCGCAATTTTACGCGCCGGCGTACACGGCAACGCGCAAATTATGTTTCCAATGATAAGCTGTGTCGATGAATTGGAACAAGCATTGGCAATTTTAGAAGAAGCAAAAAATGAGTGCAAAGAAAAAAAACAGAAAATTGCTGAAAATATAAAAGTCGGCACAATGATCGAAGTGCCATCCGCAGTGATTATTGCGGACATTCTTGCGAAGAAGTGCGACTTCTTTTCGATAGGCACCAACGATTTAATGCAATATACATTTGCTGTGGATCGCGGCAACGAAAAAGTTTCGTATCTTGCGGACCACCTGCACCCCGCAATGCTGCGCATGATAAAATGCACCATCGATGCGGCGCATAACGCCGGAATAAAAGTTACGATGTGCGGCGAGATGGCCGGCAACACCAACGTAACGCCTATTCTCGCGGGGCTTGGTCTAGACTCCTTTAGCATGAGCGCCTCGTTAATTCCCGAAGTAAAATCCGTTATACGTAATTCATGCTACGAAGACTGCCGCACCCTTGCTGAAAAATCGCTTACCTGCGAACACTCAAGCGATGTACAAAAACTGCTTAAAAAGTTTGCAAAGAAATGATGAACTGCCACGTAGCAGAGCTACACGGTATTAAACCGCACGGAGAATAAAGGGGGCCGGCGCCCCCTCTTAAATGAACAATATTCCCGATAAAACTATTTACAGCGTGCAAGTGTTACGGCTGATGTAACAACGATGTCATCGACAGAACAGCCGCGGGAAAGATCGCTTATCGGTTTTGCAAAACCTTGCAGGATTGGGCCAAACGCGCTTGCATTGCCAAGGCGCTGCACAAGTTTATAGCCGATGTTTCCGGCGCTTAGGTTCGGGAAAATTAGTGTGTTTACCTTGCCTTCTATGGGGCTGCCCGGCGCTTTTTGTTTTGTTACGGAAGCCACCAACGCGGCGTCAGCCTGCAATTCGCCGTCAAACTTAAAGTCGGGATTACGGCCGGCCAGTATTTTTGCAGCTTCTTGTACCTTTGTAACATGTTCGTGTGCCGCCGAGCCTTTTGTGGAGAAGGACATGAGCGCGACATAAGGCTCCGCGTCTAAAAGGTCGCGGCAAGATTTCGCGGCGCTTGCTGCAATGTCTGCCATTTGATCTGCGGTGGGGTCGGGAAGTACCGCACAGTCGGAGAAAATAAGGCCGCCGCCGGCGCCCCACTTTTCGTCCTGAACCTGCATTACAAAGCATGAAGATGCGGTTTTAGAACCTTTTTCCGTGCCGATAATCTGCAAGCCCGCGCGCAACACGTCGGCGGTGGCGCTTAATGCACCGGCTACCATTCCGTCGGCATCGCCAAGGTTTACCATCATGGCGCCCCAGCGCAAAAAGTTTTGAATGTCTTTTTTGGCTTTGTCCTCGGTTATAGGTTTATCAACGGCCTGCCCCTTTGCTTTCTTGGCTTCCTCTTTTTCGTGGAGCATATCGTAATATGCTTTTGCGTATTTTGGCAGTTTATCACTTGTCGCTGGGTCTACAATCGTGATGCCGCCAAGCTGGACGCCTTCTTTTTTTGCAACACCTTCGATTTCCGCTTTTGCGCCGACAAGGATAACTTCGCTTGCTATTTTTTCATCGGCAATTTTACGTGCAGCCGCTATTGTGCGGGGCTCGTGGCCTTCTGCCAAAACAAGTTTTTTTGAAAGCTTTATAGCTTTTCCCTTCATCTTCTGAACAAAATCCATAATTTTCTCCTCTAAATTGAAATTGAATTGCGCCTATATTATAAGTCTGCGGCATATCAAAATTCAAGGCAAAAATCTTACCACGAGGCGAATTGCTAAAAAGGCGGCGTGCGGCTATTTGGTATAATTTTTTGAAACACAAAAAATTTTTGCTGTAGTCTCACTTGACCGAGAGTGTATACCATTGAATAACACAGAAAAACAGCGATCATGGCAGCAGTTCTCAAAGACGGTGTGCAAAAACAAAAATGTATCGGGATTAATAAATAAACATGGCATCGCCGTAGCTAAAAAACTTATAGCCTTGTTCCATAGCCTCCCTATATGCCGCTATTATCAGGGTGCGGCCTTGCCCGCTTGAGGAGTTGGCGCCGGCAAAAGAAGAGACCAGCATTAGCAGGGTAGATTCGGGAGTGTGGAAATTCGTAAAAAGGGCATCGGCAACATTAAAGTGATAATCCCCGTAGATAAAGATTGATGTGCAGCCGTCCCCGCGGCGCAGATGGTTATTCTGCCATGCCGATTCAAGCGTTCGCATTGTTGTTGTGCCCACAGCGATAACCGGCCGACCGGTCTGTTTTGCTTTTTCTATTGCTGACGCAGCCTCATCTTCTATCGTATAACATTCTTCGTGCATAACATGATCTTCGATGTTTTCACTTCGCACCGGCAGGAATGTCCCCGCCCCTACGTGCAGGGTAATGAACACCGCCTCGATACCTTTTTTTTTGATCTCGCCTAACATTTCATCCGTCCAATGCAGCCCGGCAGTAGGAGCCGCAACCGAGCCGGTTTCCCCGGCATATATTGTTTGATAACGGGCAGCGTCTTCTTTGCTGTCACCGGCGGGACGTTTTATGTAAGGAGGCAGCGGTACGTGCCCCCATTTTTCAAACCATTCCTCGCCCAACGCTTTGTTAAAGATCAGTTTGGTTTCGCCTAACGCTTTAGAATTGCAGGTTTTATCAAGAGCCGCTTCTGTACCGTCCGCAAATTGAAACACACTATTTTGCTTATATTTGCGCGCTTTCTTTAACATGACAGTCCATTCATCACACAATGAAATATTTTCACACTTCTTTAGCAAAAGGAATTCAACACACGCGCCGCTTTTCACATCGGTTCCGTAAATACGAGCCTTACGCACGCGCGTATTATTAAACACAATAACCGATCCGCTTTGTAATATTGATATAATATCTTTTACAAACCCGTGCGTCCGTTCTCCTGTTTTGCGGTTAAGAGTTAAAAGACGGCTTGCTCCGCGCTCAATGCAAGGATGCTGCGCGATAAGTTCCGGCGGCAGATCAAAGTAGAAGTCGGATTTTTTCATGTTAGAAATTAATTCCCGTTTGAACAGTATCTGAATGTGCTTCGTTGAACACTAATGTATTCCTTCCTTTTCATGGTAATATTCATCTACAAGAAACTCGGCGCTTTCCGCCTGCTCTTTTACCGTCGTTGTATATCATAATTCCTACTCCTATATTTCCCATCCAATGGCCATAGCCGATTGGTCTGCCAATCCTGCATAATTCTAAAACAACTCCGGCGCCGCACCCGAACCGGATTTTTGTTCAAGGTGCAAATGTTTATATGCAAGCGGTGTCGCCATGCGGCCGCGGGGGGTGCGCTGCAAAAGACCGGCTTGAATTAAATATGGCTCGTAAAAATCTTCCAGCGTGTCCACGGCCTCACCTACGGAAATTGCGAGCGTCTCAGCGCCTACGGGACCGCCGCCGTAGCGTTTGATTATCATCGTAAGGATTTCCCTGTCCAAGCGTTCAAGACCAAGCGAATCAATTTCAAGGCGCTGTAATCCTTCGGCGACTATTTCCAAATTGATCGACGGGAGGGCGCGCACTTGCGCATAATCGCGCATTCGGCGAAGCAGACGGTTGGTAACGCGTGGCGTATAACGCGAGGAACGCGCGAGCAGACCGGCGGCATCATTGTCGATGGCTACATTTATAATGTGTGAGGAGCGGCGGATTATCGCTTCGATGTCCTCTTTTTCGTATAACGAAAAACGGCAGGTTATACCAAAACGGCTAACCAGCGGACTTGCCACCATGCCGGCCTTTGTCGTGGCGCCAATCAGCGTGAACGGACGCACCGGCAGCCGCATTGTCCGCGCGGACGGCCCTTGTCCGATTATCCAGTCAAGCTCATAATCCTCCATGGCGATGTAAAGCATCTCCTCGATAGCGGGCTTTAGGCGGTGGATTTCATCAATAAAGAAAACGGACTTTTCCTTTAGGTTGGTAAGTATGCCCACAATGTCTTTAGGTTTGTCCAAGGCAGGCGCCGATGTCTCAATAAAGTCCGCACCCATTTCGTTGGCGATGATGTGTGCCAGCGTTGTTTTCCCAAGTCCGGGTGGGCCGGTTAAAAAAACATGGTCAAGGCTTTCGCCGCGCGATGATGCGGCCTTAATGAACACATCAAGGTTTTCTTTCATAGCCTGCTGACCCAAAAATTCAGTCAGCCGTCGCGGACGCAGAGCCGTATCGTGCTCATCTTCCGGTGTGATCACTTCGGGGTGAAGCAGGCCTTTTTCGTTTTGTTCGGTTTTTCCAGACGCCATTATTTTTATTGTATACGTTTTGAAAAAAAAACTAAACATTGAATTTCATAAACCGATAAATTCGTCAGGGGTCTATTCTCAAGATTTTGGCTATTCCCGCCGATGTATTGGTAAAGATGTTTTAAAATTTATTTTTTTATGACGACACATAACATTTTGGAGGCTAGGGATGGCTAATTTTTATTATAAAAACGGTTCATGGAATAGAAAACGATTTGTTTTAATTGTGGTTTTTGGTTTTGTGTTTTTTATCGCGGGCAGCAGCTCTGTATTTGCAGGTAATTCCGGTTTCTTTTTTGAAGCCGGTGTGGATTATCGTTTTGCACCATTTTGGGAACCCATTGAAGGCAGAAAAACGCTTACTTCCATAGGCGGTCATGGGGCGCTAGGCTGCACGTTTGGTCATTGGGATATTTCAATTGAGTCAGGCTATGTACCGATGGGGTACCGCAACGTCAATGACGATGTTAAAAAATGGACACAGATTCCGGGCGTTTTAAGAATCGGTTACAGCACCGCCGCATGGCATGGCTTTACCCTAAAACCTGAAATTTCAGGTGGCGTTACTTTTGCGATACCTGATGATGTTAATTCCACAATAAAGGATTCATCTGTCCCTGGAACAGCAACAACTTTAAATATCGATTATACAGTTGCTGCCGGCATCAATTTAGTTTATACATTTCCCGGCGATCACGTCAGTTTCTTTGCCGGTGGAGTATACAATTTTTACCTGCCACGCGAAAATATAAGCAAATTCTACGGCAGTATGCAAGTTCGTGCAGGGCTTATCATTCATCCGTTTAAAAGTCGTGATGAGTATAGATAAAAGTATTAACGGCTTAAAAGTAAAATTGCGTTTCTAAAAATAGCGTTTTCTTTTTCTGTGCCGTTACCTTCTTCCGGGATTTCAGCCGCCGCCTTGATCAGAGCATCAAGGGCGGTTTTTTTATCATAGCCCATTTCTACAAGTGCGTTTGCCAATTCATTATAAGGTGATGTTTCACCGCCGTCTTCTCCATTCCCTCCGGTGATAATTTTCCCTTTCAACGTAAGGATCATTTTTTGAGCGGTTTTTTTACCAAGACCGGGGATTGCGGTAAGACGATCGAGATCGCCTGCCTCAAGAGAGCGCAAAAGATCTTCCTGACTAATGCCCCCCATTATTTTTTGTGCGGCTTTTGGTCCTATGCCTTCAACCTTTTGCAGTTCAAGAAAGGTTGCGCGCCTTTCCGCGCTTGCGAAACCAAAAAGACGCATTTCATTTTCGCGGTGGCTCATCCATGTCCAGATTCGCGCTTCGCCGCCCTGCGGATTAAGCGCGTCAATATCTCTGGAGTTCATAGCAAGCTCCCACTCCACCCCGCCCGTCCACAGGCAGACTGTATCGCGGCGTTTTTCGCCAATAATTCCACGTAAACTATTAAACATTGCAGTTCAATCCTATCACACATTGCAGTCAGTTCAAATAGAGAATAAACTATACATCATGAGGATTGTTATTGTTGGCGCGGGACTTGTGGGCACACAACTTGCACAGCATTTGATACAGGAAAACCACGAAGTTTCCATACTGGAAGCAAGTGAAGAACGTGTGCGTCATCTGTCGAATAGACTGGATTGTCTTGTTATACACGATGGCGGCAACAATTTGCGTGCATTAGAAGAAGCCGGCATCGCGACAGCCGATGTTCTTGTCTGCGTTACAAACAGCGACGAAGTAAACATGATTATCTGTGGTGTAGCCGAATGTAAATACCCCGATTTAATAAAAATTGCCCGTGTGCGTAACGACGATTACATTCGCATTAACTACAACAGCAAAAACCATAAACACCCCGCTTTAAATTTACCGGCGGAACGTATAATGGGTATTGATCATTTTGTAAACCCTGATATAGAAGCTGCAAATGCCGCGCTTCACGCTATTGAACACGGGGCGTTAGGCGACGTCCTTGAGTTTACCGGTACCGATTATGAACTTTTTTCTATAAAGATTGCTTTAGGCAGTGTTCTTGACGGGCTTGCTTTAAAAGATTACCGGAGCGTTGTAAAGGAGATGAGCCTTGTAACATTACTTGAACGAAACGGCGTTAGTATTCTGCCGGGCGGTTCGGTGGTTCTTGCCGCTGGGGACAGTGTTCACATATTGGCAAAAGAAAGTGATCATGCACGAATTTTCCAAGCAGTAGGCAGCACCGGAGAAAAATTGCGCAAGATAGGAATCGTAGGCGGCTCGCACATCGGGCAGATGATTGCCGAAGGCTTACTACAGGAAACCGGCAGCAAAATTAATAATCCGTTACAAGAAATCGCGCATAGAACAAAATCATTTGTTTCATTCATAAAAGGTGTTATACGCAAGAGTAACCGTAGTGTTACCATTATTGAAAATGATTATAATATATGTAAAGAACTTTCATCGCGGTTTCCCGGGGCGCTTGTGTTAAACGAAGACATAAGCGATGAAAATTTTATTTCCGAAGAACGCATTAATGATCTGGATTTAATTGTGGCGGCAACGGGCAATCAGGAATTGAATATCATTACATCACTGTATTTAAAAACACGCGGCGTTAAACGCGCCATAGCATTTGTCCAAAACGACGGCTATGCCGCCATTGCGCGCAAACTTGGTGTTGATGTTGTAATCCCGATAAAATCCGTCATTGTAGACACAATACTGTCGCATTTATCCGGCCGCCTTGTCCGTGCAATTCACCGCATAGGCGACGGTACCATTGGAATTTTTGAAATAGAAATAAGCGCCGAAAGCGTACTTGTCCATAAACCCATTACGGAATTCCACCTCGCTTCAGGCGGCCTCTTAATGCTCGCAAACCGCGGCGGCGTGTCGTTCATACCAAAAGGCGACTATATTTTTAACACCGGAGACCACATTGTGTTGATTGCAAAAAATGGCGGCGAAAAAGAAATCGAAAAATATTTTAATATTTCGTTGTAGGTGTGGATAACACATCGCCGTCCGCCTGCCGTCTCTACATTTTCCAATTTAAGCATTACAATTAACTTATGCAAAATAATACTGACAGAATCGGCACATCCGGTATAGGGAAACTACTTGTTGAATTTTCTGTGCCCGCAATAATTGGTATGCTTGTAAACGCAATTTACAACATTGTTGATAGAATATATGTAGGACAAGGTGTAGACCCGCTCGGCATTGCAGGCATTACCATTGTTATGCCTGTTATAATTATACTAATGGCGGCTTCCATGTTGATAGGCGTTGGCGCCAATTCGCTTTTTTCGTTAAAACTTGGCGAAGGCCACAGCGATCAAGTTGAAAAAATTATGGGGCATGCATTTATTCTTTTGTTTATAATTCCGGGCATACTTATTATCCTCTGTTTTATTTTTTTAGATTTTATTCTTATTAATATATTAGGTGCAAGCGAAGCAGTTTATCCTTATTCAAAAACATATTTGCAGATAATTCTTTACGGCGGTTTTTTTAGCGCAATGGGGCCGGGGATAAATCACTTTATCAGATCAGACGGACATCCCCGCACTTCTATGTTTACTCAAATATTAGGCGCCGTGCTTAACATAATTTTGGATCCAATCTTTATTTTTGTGTTTAAATGGGGAATTGCGGGCGCCGCGTGGGCAACAATAATTTCGCAGTTTGCATCGTTTCTTTGGGTGGTATTTTATTTCAATTCACACTGGACACATTTGCGTTTTCGCTTAAAAAATATGAAACTGGAACTTCGCCTAACGCTTCAAATAATGGCGATTGGATTTGCCCCGTTTGCAATGCAGGCGGCAATCGGTCTTGTAAATATGCTTTTAAACAATTCACTTAATACCTATGGCGGCGATGTAGCCGTCTCCGCGATGGGAATAGTTTACAGTATTATCATAGTTATATTCATGCCTTTGCAGGGTTTAAACCAGGGAGCACAGCCGATCATAGGCTACAATTACGGCGCAAAAAAATACGGCCGCGTGCGTAAAACATATCTCATGGCTGTTGCAGGCGGTACAATATTTGTATTTTTTGGTTTTATATTATTCAGAATTTTCCCGCGCGCTTTCATTGCCGTCTTTAATAACAAAGACACAGAACTCATTAAGATGAGCGTCTACGCGTTAAAAGTCTGCACAATAGTTATGCCTCTTTGGGGTTTTCAAATAATTACGTCTAACTATTTTCAATCCATAGGCAAACCCGTACAGGGCACACTGTTAAGTTTGTCACGTCAGGTATTTTTTTACATCCCGCTTTTGTTTATACTTCCAAAATTCTTTGGAATCAAAGGCGTATTTTTTTCAATGCCGCTCGCAGACACAGGCGCCGTTATCCTTGCGGCAGCGATAATGTTTTTTGAACTCCGCCGCTTAAAAAGCTTGGTATAATAATCACAAGGGGGGAAGTCTCCGCGCCCCCCCCTTCGTACAAGTTGTCCCGAACAAAAATATCCACCCCCCGCAACGCCCCGTATTTTTTGACTAAATTTTAAAAACATATTAGTTTCTTTGTACATATGAGTGTAGTACTTATTTTTTAAAAAGTCTAAACACCGTTATTTTATTTTCTTCATAATTTTTCGCCTGCACTATTCCTCTGACATATTCATCCCAACAGCTGACAATGTTGTCTTTGCCAAACACACCTTAAAGTCGGTTTCGTATTCTTTGTTCCTATCTTTTTTGTCATATATTTCTATATACATATTTGCAAGATACGGCAACGAAAAACCGCCTATATAGGCAGAATACTGATACACATCTGATGTATTGCTAAACAATAACTGTCAAACCATCCTCTCGGCGAATTTCTGTAAAGTGGTACTCCCATCATTACTTCCAAGTCTTAGAAATATTGTCGCCGGTGTATCATTAGGCGTAAATTGTTCCAAAAGGAAAAAACCATTTACTCCCATCCGGTTTGCCATGTTCATATTAACTGTCCATGAATCCGGTAGTGCAACACCAACCATGTGATTTCTGCCATAAATAACAAAACTCAATAACTCATGCCCCTGTGCAAAAGTTATTCCTATAATCGAAACTAATGCCACCAATGTAATTACTACCTTTTTCAAAAGATTCCTCCTGTATTAAAAAATATTATGGATTTAATATATTAATCCACTTACTATTTTACCATTTATAGATAAACCTATGCCATATAATTTTACAGCATAGGTTTAATTAACATTTTATGCCTTAAAAATTATTAAGCGGCAAGCAACAATAAAATCAGTAATAAGTTTTTCATAATAACTCTCCTTGTATTATTTTAAAACATTAATTTCCACTATATTTAATTAACAAAATATATCACGTCATAATTCATTTCATTTGACATTCATATAACTGTTCTTATCGTTTGTTCCATCGCCAAATGGAATATCAAGTTTGCCAAATACAATCAATTGTATATAATTAATCTAAAATAAAAAACTTGGATCCCACCAAAATACTTTATCTTCAAAATAATTATTACCAGTTTTACCGTTTAGAAACGGGCTATGTTCTTTTGTAAATATGAAAATAAATACATCATTACTAGTAGGATAAATATTGGTACCAATACCACCGCCATTGCCAATTACAGTACCAGCAGTGACAGATTGGCCCTTTTCAACATAAATTTTTGAAAGATTTGAGTATACAACATATATTTCTTCTGTAATAACTACGCTTTTATACATATAACTTATTTTTGTAAGTGTTTCTACAAAAACACCAAAATTTCTTTTATTTAATGGATCTGTTGATACATCAATTACCTGTCCATCATTAAAAATACTTTTAACCTTTGATTCCAAATTTACTTTTAATGAAATCCCATGGTGCGCATCTGGATCGTTTTTCGGTAATACCACACTATCCTCTGCGAAAGCAAAATTTGATAATGATAACAAGAAAACGCTTATAAATACTATTTTCATTTTTATTCCTCCAAATAAGAAAACCTATAAAAAGGCATTTATCCAATTATTAGATAGATGCCTTTTTCAATAATCAATAGAATGTTGCATCGGTCGTAGCTTTATAGTTATATTTTTGTAAAAACATCATTGGATCATAATATATACGATTATCATACGCAATAGATGATTTTATTTGCGGGGTGTATTGCGAAGACATATAATTTAACCACGGACTACCAGTTACACCAGTAGAAATATCTATATGCAGATGATCCGCATATGTACCATTCCAATATCCCGTATTACCAGATAATCCCAAAACTGTTGTATTTGTTATCGTGCTTATGTCATTAGAATTTATTGAGCTTAAGTGTAACATTCTTTGCTGTATCGTATCTGTTACTTGCGAACCTTTAAACGTATAAGAAACTTGTGTCTCTAAATCAACATGATAACCTTGCTTTGAAATTAGATCGGCATCGGAATTAAATATTGTTGCGTTTGTAGTCTCATTTGAAAATATCGCAGAAACTTCAGTTCCGCTAGTTGCACGCAAGTCTATTCCTCTGTGTGGAGCTCGTGAACCTGTTGCTGCAAAATAAGTAGTGATCACTGTGTTTAGCAAAGGAGTGTTCAAAGAAACATCCGGCATATTTTGTATAAAATTATTAGCTTTATATTCTTCAAAGCTAATAAATGGATTTATTCCTTCAGGAAGTGCCATTAAAGTGTATTTCTTATTAGGATCATTTTTTAAACCTCTGACAAATTCAGCGGCCTCCGATGTTAATTGCATCATACCACTTTCAACAAGAGCATTATATATATTTATTGGATTATGTTGCTCCAATGTCGCGTTTACTTTGGTGTGTGTGTCAGTAATTTTTCTAGATGAGTATATATCTGCATATGTTTTTCCAGACTGTATTTCTGAATTCATCTTAATTATACCATCTCCAGATTGTCTCCATCCATCTTCTTTAGTCCATGATAATCCAATACTTTCCATTAGTGCACCTGCATCTCCATAGCTAATGCCAAGTATCTCAGATAAACTTCCCTGCATCCTTCTATCAGAAGATTTGTATATTATATTATCATTTTCATCATACAAATCAGCTAGACCATCGTATAACAAAGTTCCATCCCTATTCAACTTCCAATAATCTGCGCTAGTATCATATTTCTCAAGAATACCACTAATGCCACTGGTATTGCCGGTCGCAACCGCCTCATTATAATTAATCATTTCAATCAAAGCTGCAATACCTATTGCTCCGGCTCCATACGTTTTTGTTAAAGCGTTTGCCGTATTATTATGTCCTATTACTGCCCTTGCACGTTCTAACTCTTGGCCAATTTTTCCATCATCTATTCCATTGCGGTAAGATTCATGGCTTAACACAACACCTAGTCCGTAACGGCTTTCATCTTCTAACACTTCTCTTCCCAAATATATATACTTCATACCGTTGTCTGATCTTACGGTCTCCCCCACACCATCAAAATCGTAATCTTTTATTACCCTTGCTTTATCTGTTATCAATTCATCAAACAGTTGTCTGTTCGTGGCACTTCCGCTATACAAGGTTCTAGCCGCAATCGCATATTCCGCATTACCGGACGCTATTATTTTTGCGGTTGCATCCCATGCTTCAAGACCTTGTAGCGAGTTATATATTGTTCCTAAACTCAAATTCGCGCCTCCGGTTCCAAAATTCATCGAAGTGCCACTATTTCCAAGGTGCAATTCCAACAAACCTGTATTAACTTTTCCTTTTGTAAAATCAGAAAGATTTAAAACATTGAGCGTAAAATCTCCATTAAACGCATAGTTCACGCCCTGTGCCGCAATAGCGCCTATTGTATTTGACAAGGTGGTTGCGTTTTTAAAAAGGTCGCCGGTTAATCCGTCTACACCAATGTTATTTAGTGCCCCCGCCGTAAATGTCTGCGTCATACCTGTAAACGCGCCTATTGCGCCGTTTTTTATTCCTGAAGTTAACGCTTCTGTAGAAAATCCAAAACCATCGTTATGTGTATATGTTATCGCGCTTAGCGGGCTTGATATTGATGAGGTAATGATCGAAGTAACTCCTTTCATAGCTGTTTCCGCGATTGTTTTACCAATTCCTTCTGTTCCTTTAGTCACCAAGCCTGTCAAACCGCCTTCGACAAGAAATTTATTAACACCTGTTAGTCCGGCGCTTGCACCTTGCGCGACCGAACCAACCCCATTAAGCATACCCCCCGCGACTGAAGTTGCGAATGATGTTGTCGCCTTCAAAGCATAGTTCACAGCCAACTCGTCCCATTCCTTGTAACCGCCTGCGCCGTCCAGTAACATAAAAACCAAGTCGTCCGTCATGCTAATACCTGTAGTTAATGCTGCTACGCCTAACATTATTCCTAAACTAGCACCTCCTGTAAAGGGCGTCAAAACCACAGAGACAACTGCGGCTGTAATAGTCATAGCAATATCACTGATAACTTTTAACGACGGCGCTTTAAACCAACTGTCGCGATCATCCCACAGTGCCTTTTCCCATTCCGCTAAATTTAGCGCTTGAATTCCTTTACCTTCTTTCTCATTCCACCTATCGAAGTTGGAAATCAATCTGCCAAGTTCACCCGCTCCTCCAATCCAAACACCACCGGCAACTTCATCGTTGATACTTTTGCCAGCGTATCCAATCCATGCGCCGAACTTTCCGGGACTTTCGGTCACGTCGGTTTTCACTAAAATATCTTCATAGTAAGTTTTATAACTTGTGTATTTATTTCCATCTTCATCAACACGTTCTATCGGTTCGGATCTTTGCTTATGTACAATTTTCTCTATTGTCTTTGTAATTTTACCCTCGCCGGTTTTACCGAATATCCCCTCCACTATTCCTTCAAATTCCTTATACATATTGTTTATCAATGCTTCAACTACAAAAGAATCATATTGTAATAGATTTTCTTCTCTTAAATCAGTTTTTAATTCTATTGGCTCCAATTGATAATACCTGTAACTCTCTACTACAACGTGTTCCTTTATAGCTTTTTCGGTTAATGTTGAATGTACAATTACGTCCTTGATATACATATTACCGGATCGATCCCACCGATTTAGCAAAAATGTTTCATCCATACTTTCATCAAAACTTTTATTTGCACTATCAACATTTAGTTTTAAATTTTCTAAAGCTTTCTCGGCCAATCGTTTGGCATTTGCTGCAATCTTTTTTGCTTCCCTGTCAGCCAAATCTTTATTTGCTTCATCAGTCATTTTAAAGGCATTGTATTTCACATCAAATGTATTCCACAGATTGATCCCGCCGGTTCCTGTCTGTAATTTTGTTGATATTGTGTTTGCGGAATTATTTATTGCATTAAACGAATTCTCTAAACCTGTAATACCGGCCATGTTTAATATTTCGTTAAGAGTTTTTTGTACGTCCAATATGTTATTAACTTCACCAATAATAGAAGAATAACTAATATCAAACATTCTTGATTTTGTTTCCGCATCTGCCGCTATGAATTCCAGCATCGCGCCGGTAGAAGCGCTATTTGCAGCATTTGTTGCCATCGCAACCCATTGCGCCTTGTCTTGCAATCCTTGCAGATAAGCGTTATCCCAATTTATTTTTTCCTTATTGTATTTTTCCTGCCATTGTTTCCGCCATAAGATATATTCTTCTTGTATCTTCTCGGCACCTTTCTTCCAATCTTCCCTACCGCGCTCTAAAATTAATACGGCGGCTTCCTGCCATGCTCTTTGCTTTTGATTAATTTCATTTTGTTTTAATTGCCATTCAAATATTCTTGTCTCCAGCTCGGAATAATAACGTGACTGATAAGCTCTGGTAATAACATCTGTTAACTCATAAGAAAGATTTAAGTATTCATTTTCAAATGCACTTCCATTATCTGTCAAACCGCTAATCTCTTTTATAAGAACTTTTTCAATATTATTAATGTGTGTCTTTTCAGATGCGGTTGTTTTCCCAAAAGAATTTTTCGCTGCTTCTTTTAGATCATTAATATTATAAATGGTTTCCACGTCATTAATGAATGAATTAGTTATAGCACGAAGCGCCGCTGTGTTATTTTGTCGTTGAATCTCATCGCCGTTCCATTCAGTCTCCAATTTTTCTTTTGTATCTTCGCGTTTTGCCTTACTCCATTGCACCAATGACTTTAATGCATCCTGTACACTAGTGTAATTAAAATTGTGATCGGCATTCATTGAATCCCAATAGGATTTTAGTTCTACAAGTTCATTACTGTCCGCTTCGTATATTTCCGCGGTTGAAAAAGATGTTAATATATCAACCCATTCTACTTTTTCACCGCTTTTAACTTCCCCTTTAAGTTTTGCTAATCGCTCGCATGATTTTAAATATTTATCTAAAGACTCGTCAACTTTATTTTCTGTCGTCAGCAAACCTGTAAATCCTGCAATTGTTCGATTAAAATAAACATTTCTTAATATTGCTATTTCATGTTCAGTTACACGCAGTGTTCTTTCAATATCATAATTTACCCCGGCAGTGATAAACAAAGCGGTTGCCGTTGTAGGCAGGAAAAGTAATGTAGCAAGTGCAAGATTTCTGGCATTTTCGGCTATTCCATAATGATAATTAGCACTACTTCTAGCCGAACTTTCCATAAATGTCGTTTCACGAAGATTGGCTGCATCTTTAAAAAAATTTGACTGTAAGCCTCCACCACCGGATAAAACCAATATCGTATATGTTTCCAGATATTCCCGATCTTCAGCCGACATTGCTTGCCATGATGCCCGGAATATGGCTTCCATAGTAGTATCAGACATTCTATTATCGCTGACAGAATGATATCTCGAATCACTATATGTAGCATTCATGCCGGACAAATTACTTGACGCAAGTCCTTGCTCCCTCTGATAAAAATCATTAGCTATACCTATATCACCATTTGCTTTTTTTAATTCTAATAATAAGAAATTACTCGCCAATGACCACTGTTGATATTTTTCAAAGCTGGTAATGTTTTGCATCATATATGTATTTAAGTCTCTAAGTTGTTGTTCAAAAACTGATGCCTTGTAAGTTTCATTATCAACCTTGTCGACAGCTTCAAAATATGTATTTAGTTTATTAATATCATCAGAAGTTTGTGTTTTTATTCTAAAACTACTATCGATTGAAAATACCAAACGTCCATTATCCACCGTTAATAAATTTATTAAGCTATATTCTGATCTTTCGACTGGTGTTTCTTCAATTTTTGGCACTTGTAAAGGATGTCCTAGTTCCCGAACAGCTTCGCTGTAAACCCCATAAAGATTATCGTTATTTTGAACTTCTTTTTTTATTTCTGCTTCAAGTTTGTCCTTCATCTGCATTATGTTAATCATACGTTCAAAACTTATTTTATATTCCTGGTATATTCTATTATAATCCGTATCTTCGTATGGCCGTTCAGTACTGTTTGCATTATATAAATTTTTTAGAACATCAATAACAATTTGCGCTTTATTATATTTCTCTAAACTAAACTTTAATTCTTCGGCAGGTTGTTTATAATATGCCAATTGTAAATCTGTATTCTGTTCATTATATAAATATGCGGTACTTGCCCATCTTCTAATCCCATCCATTTTCTCATATTCAAGTCTCGAATCTTCCATTGTTTTATAAGCATTTTTCGCCTCTGAATACAATGCATCGTATCTGACGCCTGTATTTTTGAATTCATCAGCTTTGTTTTTATATTCGTTTAGTTTTAAAGTATATGTTGCTCTGTTATCTGTAATGTCCTTTTCGATTTCTAACATTTTTTTGTTTAGTTCATTGTCCGATTTTGCCAACAAGAACGCACCGGCTAATTCTGTTATTTCGTTTTGAAAATAAGTATAATTATTTAATAACTGAGATATTTTTGATGTTTCCGCATTGGCACTTTGGGTATATATGTTTCCCGCTTTAATTGCGGATTCCTCATCCCACTCTTTTGTATCATCCTCTAAAAAAGTATTAGCAAGTGTCTTGTATTTACCCAATAGTCTTTTTGTCTCACTGGAAAAATCCATTTTCAAACCGTGATTCAATATGCCGGCTTGAAAATTTAATAATTCCAACTTGTCTTTAATGCTTCCATTTTTACGATCACTTATTGATTCAATCTCGATATTAAACGTTTTATCTGTCTTATCCCTTACTTGTTCATCAATATATATTTTTAATATTTCGCTATTTAGAAAACTTCGCCAATATTTATCTTCATTATCCTGTTCATAATTTTCTTTTCGTTTGGTATAATTTTCCAGAAAAATTATTTCATATTGGATAGTCTTTATTCTTTTTTCGTATTCATCATCTACTTCGACAGGTGCACTATTTATTAAATCATTGTATTCTTCAAGTAATTCATTAATGTCCAAACTTGAATAAATATTTTTATTTATAGCCAGAGAAACTATGTAATCATAAAACATAGATTCCCAGTTTTCATACTCATCTTTCAGCCAGAACGGAACGGCTGTTTTAACACTATCAATTTTTTCAAGAAAGCGACTAACATTTTCTGCAATATCCCCGTCTAAATATATAATTTTATTGGCAATATCTTCCGCATCGGGAATTATCTCATTAGTACCGCTAATATTATATTCCTCAAAAACATTATTTAAGTTTTCAATAAATTTGTTTTTATTCTCATTAATCAAAGGAGCGGAGTACCATTTCGCATAATTATAGGCCGCTAACAAGTTCCGGTTTTTTCCGTTTTTTTGAATCAAATCGTCAAGCAATATTAGGCAGGCTAGATCGGAAAGCCCTTGCCCATTTAACTCAGTTTTTGCAGCTTCAAGTTCTAAAGAACTTTCTTCCGCATCTTTTGTCAACTGATATTCAAGCCCTTCTTCGGCTAATGTTTCCGGCAGATCATCTTCTGTTATTCCCTTTTCTTGTAAATACCATTCCTCTATAGAATCACAAGCTAACAATCTAATAATAGACTGTCTGCCTTCAATTTCTGTTTCTATCGCTCTCTTTGCAGCCTGTACAGTTTTAAATATTAACTCTTTATCCTTTTCTTCTTGATTGAATAATTCGTTTAATACATAAAAATAAAGGCTTTCCTCTTTTAACCCATATTCGTTAATATCTACAAATAGTATTTCTTCACTTTCAGAAATTACTATACTTTCATAATCTTCTCTTAATTCGCTTAACGATTTTTCTTTCTCACTTCCTTCTATGAGTGTTTTAATTAAATTACTGCCTTCTTCCAGTTTACCGGCAAACCCTAATTCCTGATATTTCTCCAAATAATTTAAATATACTAAATCTGTAGTATTTGACGAAAGTTGATTGTGAATTTTTAATAATTCTTTATACTTGTCTGCAATCTGATAAAGCATAAACTCCTTATCGTTCATCAAAGACATAGCTACTAATACAGAATATTCGCTATTAAGTGAATTTAATTTTTCATTGACTTCGTTTAACGCTATTTCCGCATTGTTAAGCGCGGCCTTCTTTTCATTAACTTCATTTCCGGCAATTTCCAATTCAGTTTGGCATTGTTCATAAATGGCAAGGGCTGTTTCATATTCATTCTTTGCGTCTTCCCACTGCTTTACGCCCTCTGCGTTGGTGATCCTGCCTGCAGAAAGCTCCACCGCATAATCATTTACAGCTTTGGCAATTTCTACACGTTTTTCCCAATATCCCAATACAGCTTTAGACCGTAGCAGCTCAATTTGATATTCATCAAGATAAAAATCCTCGCTGGAAATATTGTCGTTTAATACATCAATTAATTTTCCATTACCAATAACAAGATTAAAATCATTTATCAAAGCATTTCTTGCTTCAATTGCTTTTGTTAAATATGTATCGTATAAATCAGCCCAATTTCTCATTTCGGCAATAGCGGTGTTTTTCCTGCTGCGTTCATCATTACTTAGATCGCTTTGAATTATTTCCGTTGCTTTTTGGCTTAACCAATTTCTGAGATTACCGCTTTTTAGTGATGGTATTGCATCAACATCATCTGTAATATCTAAAGCCCAAAAATTAATATTTTCTTGTGATGAAGCTACAACACCTGCGCTTGTTAAATAGGTATTTAACCATGCGCACGCACGCTGGCTTCCGGTTTGAATTCTTAATGCCGCATCTTTTTCATATTCCGCCCTAACTTTTTCAATTGTTTTATTAAGCTCGTCCGAAACATTTTGAAAAACAAGCATCCCGTCTTCAAATAATTTTTTTGATTTTAACTCCCATTCCTGCCTTTTTTCTATCATTGTTTGAAACGCTTGTGACCATGCTTGTTCACCTTCCGCAAATTGTTTTCCTGCGCTCTGCTCCCATTCAATTCTTTGTATAAAAAACTTTTCTTCGGATTCCTGCCATGCTGATAAGCCTCTGTTAAATTGTTCCTGGTATTGTGCCAGCCAATCCTGACCTTCTAGCGCAAGATCCGATGTACCGGCTTTAGCGGATTCTATCCGTTCTTCCAGCAGTCTTGTTCCTTCATCACAGTATGTTTTTGTAGCAATAATAAGTTCTTCTGTAATACTTTCAGCCGCTTCCTTTTCAGTTTTTTTCCTTTCGCTCCATATATCATTTGTTCTTCTGTTTCTAAATATCTGTCCTTCCCTCATGGCAATATTCATGGATTCAAAACGCAAATTATTGCCGGATCTAATTTTCATTCCTGAAAATTTATCCTGTAAATTATTTTCACTGCCAAAGTACACTAAAATTTCAGGAAATGAATATTCAATATTTGTTTGATATATATCAATAATCTCATTATTTTTCACGGATATGCTGTTCTTAAAATTTTCAGTATCGGAATCAATATCCCGTTCTCCAGGGCGATAAACCAATGGATCGCCTGTGATTTCATCATACAAAATTTTACCATCGTCATCTGTCTTAAACATGTATTTTAAGTTTTGATTATATGTTTCAACTGACGAATTGATTATTAATTCGTTCTGTGCTTCAGATATATATTTTTTCTCGATCCATTTTACAAACTGCTCCTCAAGCTCCGCTTGTTCCCATTCACTCATCATTTGCTTTGCAGTGTTAAAATCATCAGGATCATTATACAATTCAAGAGCGATTTGTTCCCAAGAAGTATGAGCAATTAACAAACCTTGTTTTGCTTTATTCATCCAATCGTGGATATTTGTTTCCCTGTCAGCCCTGGTAAAATGGTAATTAAACAGCTCTTTATCAAAGCCTTTAACCGAGCCACCCGGATTTGGCAGTGGAATTGCAGGCATTGTTGATATAGTCATAACAGTTAAAGTTAAACCCGCAACAAATCTGTTGAAAAAACTACTAGAGAAAATATTATTTTTGAAAACCATGATGTCCTCGCTCTGAGGAACTATGTCTCGCTACGCAAGACTCCTTACCCTATGAAAGTGTTTCTTAATAAATATTGTAAAAGAAGGAATGAAATATATTGAAAATAAACAAGATGCGCCAACGCCAAGTATTGTTACTAAAGATAATACCCTAACGGTCCTATTTGAACTTTCAGATATGAATAAAAATGGAAATGAAGCCGTAATTGTTGTGATAGTAGTCCCAGATAAAAGCGGTAACATTCTGCGAATTTTTTTATACATAAATAAGAACATATTATTTTCACCATCGGTATTTTTTTTAAAGATACTTCTGATATTGTCTAATACCAATAATGAAGAATTCACCGTTAGTCCGCAAACCGCAACAAATGCGCAGGCAATTCCGGCATCAACACTGTAGCCAAATATTGAAAGTATAACCGCCGGGATTGCGATTGACGGCGGAATCACAGCAATGGCAAGGACAGGTATAATAAACGATTCATTTAGTGCCGCGATTATCATGTAACATAAAAGAATTGAAAATATAAAATAAAATATTGTTCGTGTTAATGTCTCTGCTGAATCAATCGCGGTTCTGTCAAAATCAATAGAATAACCGGCGGGCTTGTTTATTTTATTAAGTTCTGGCATCACTATACTACGAATTTTTCTTGGATCTGCTTTATTTGTTCGTATTGAAATTGAAGCAACACGCCGCCTGTCTTCCCGTCTTATAATTGATGTTTCGGTGCTTTCGTTTGTGGTCGTTAATTCTTCAATACTTATGCTTGAATTTGTGCCGTCTAACGAAACCGGTATATTTGCTTTCTTTATCATTGATAATGTGGGAACATCCCTTGTCCAGCCTTTGATGCGGACATCGGTTTCGTGTGCATTTGAATCGCCGGTATTATTATTTGAAGCAATTCTTTTATAAGCAACAGGTCCGTGAACTCCCCAACGCAACGTCTCCGAAATGTTTAACAACCTGATATTTGCATCAACTGAATTATTCAATTCGTTAATTTTTGAGCGGTTAGGGCTGAATGTTATTTGTTTAGGTCCATCTTTAAAATTTAAAATCGTATCTTTTACAATCGGTATAGTTAACATTCTGTTTGCGGCTTCTTTAGCCAATTCAATACACTTTTTGTTATCATCTCCGCTGATTGATATAACCCAGTTTCTATCATTGCTTCCATTTTCTGAGATATAGAAAAATCCATTTGATAATTTAGATGCTCTGATTATTTCCTTAATCTTTTCTTTTCTTATTGCTTTAGGATTGAACTTAATTAACACTGTTGATGAGGCGACCCGCGCGCCGGTTTGTACGTTAATTATACCATCAATTTTATTTATATTTTCTGTCCATTCAGCCATAATATTGTCAATTTCATTGGCTCGTAAACCACTAATAAATTGTGCCTGGATATACAATGTGTTCTCGGTTTCATCTTCTGCCGAATCAGTTCCAACGATTGCAACGGCTATTATACCTGCAACAGTTATTGTCAATGTTGCAAAACATATTATAATTGGCTTTTTAAAGCAGAAAAATAATGTTTTAGAAAATAATTTAATTGCCTTTCTCTTCAAACGGTTAAATATTACTTTAATAAAATGTAGCTTCTTGATTAAATATTTATTTTTTATTTCTCCGGTATTTCTCAATACCGATCTCTTTCTAACACTATAACTGAATATTGTTGGTACAACAAATAATCCCAGTATCATGGATATGACATTTACAATTATGATTGCAATACCAAGTACGAGTATTATTTTTGATGAAAATGAAATTGTAAAAACCGGTAAAAAAGTAATAGCCGTTGTCAGTGTTCCAGATACTATCGGTATTTTCAGCATAGACATTTTATTTCTTATTTTATCTGTTGTATTTAAACGGTTTAATTGTTCGCAACAAATAATTGTTGTATCGACAGCGGAGCCTATGCCTGCTGAAATACCGATAAATAAATTCTTATCCAGCGGCAATCCTATAGCAATCATCATCAAAGCGCTTGCAATACAAATATAAGGGATAATTAAAGCGCACAATAAAGTTACAATGCCCGAACCATTTTTTTTCATTATTAAAATCGTTATTAACGCTACAACCAAAGCTCCTTGAAGTGCTGCCATAAGCACTGATCTATAGGCCTTTTCTTCTTCATTTCCATTATCTGATAAAATATTGAAATCAATGTCATTAGAAAACATTTTAATTTCATTGTTTATTTTTTTAGACAATTGTCTAATGTCAGTTCCAAAAACCGGAATGATTGAAATCAAAATTGTTTTCTTGCCGTCAAGTCTGGAAATTATATCCGGTTCCCGTTCCTTTTCTTCAACCGTGGCTATGTTTTCTAATTTTGTACCATTTCCGTTTGGTAACGGAATGATCGCGCTCTTTAATTCTTCTAAAGTATTAAACCGTCCATCAACCGCTATAAAAATTTCCTGCGTTTTTTCCTTAACAGATCCCGCAGGAATAAATACGTCATTTGACCCTAATATATATGCAAGATCTGATGCCGTTAAATTATTTAAAATTATTTTATCAGGTTTCGGTGTTATAATAATTTCATTGATTCCAAATCCATATATTTCAACTTCCGCAACTCCATTTATTGAAGACAATACAGGTTTTATTTTCTTTTCGATGTAACTGTTAATTCTTCCGCCTTTATTTTTATTATACAAAGCCGCCGTCCATACCGGATTTCTAAACTCTGCTGACGAATTGATTACCGGCCTCTGTGCGGATCGTGGCAAAGTCTCATAAACTGATTGTGCTATATCTCTTATTGCCTCGTAACGAGCATCAATTTTGTTATGCGAAAGCAACTTATTATTGTTTTTTTTAAAATACATATATGCTCTTGTTTCGCCGTTCTCACTGGTTGTTATAAGTGATTTAATATCAGTCAACAGTGAAAGTCTGTCTTCCAATGGCATTGCAATAGTTCTTTCCATTTCCATTGAATTAATTCCATAATGTTTGAAGCTGATTGAAAACATTATGTTATCATTTCGAAAACTTTCATTGTTTGTAGAATTAACAGCCAGCAAAATTAACGTAAACAAGAAAATAAGGCAGAAACAAATCGACATAATTGGCTTTTCATAAATGGTATTATTTTTCATTTTCCTGCCTTTGAAAATAATATATGTATATAGAAGGTAAAATAAAAAGATTAAATAACATCGCCGCAATAGAACCGCCAAACATTGCAACAGACATAGAACGTTCTGTTGAACCTGTTGTACTAATTATCAAAGGAATTAGTACAATAATTGATGTTAAAGTTGTTGCAACAACCGGTTTAAACCTTTCGACAGCGCATATATATATTGTACCGGCAATATTATTCTGCCCCAGTATTTTTGTTGTTATTGTTTCATATAACACAATTCCGTTATTTACAACGAGCCCGAATAAGACAATAATGCCTAATATTGATCCGGAATCTAATGACACATTGAATAAAGACAACAACGGCCCGGCACCGGATATTGCAAAAGGTATAGTAATCATAAAAACAACCGGCAGCTTAAAAGATTCGAATTGCGCACCCATAGTCATATATAATAAAAGCACTACCAGTATAACCGTTATGATTATTGATGTTTTATAAACACTAAACGCAGATTCGTCAATTCGTGATACAAATTTGTTTTCTTTCAATACATTTTCAATTATTTTTTCAGTATAATTTTTATTTGTTTGATTATTGTTTGTTAATTCAATATACAAGGCATCACTTCTGTCAACACGTAACAAAACCTGATTAGAATCGGTTTTTGTTATGTTTCCTATTGTTCCCATATACAAATGATTATTTTCGGGCAAAATTACCGGAATTGATTCTATCTGTTTCTTAATTTGTTCGGATTCATTCTCGTTCGCGCCTATAACCCGAATATTAATTGGCTTTCCATCAATTTCTATTGTACTGGCAACCAATCCTTCAGTTGTTGAACCAACAGCCATAGCAATATTCTTTGCGTTAACGCCTATTATAGATTCAATTTCCCTATTAGGAAATATTTTCAATTCCGGTCTTTTTTCCAGCGGTCGAATATTTACTAAAACATCATTGTCCGCGATTAGTTTTTTTACATCACTGTTTATCTGTACCACTCTTTTTTCCAAATCATATCTGTTATCCGACTTTATTAACAAAACCGATGAAGATGATAAACCTAATATATTTTCTATAGGAATGGCCGGATACCCAATGGAGAATCTTGTATTTGGGACAACTTCAGTTAGAACATGGTTAATATTACTAATGATTTGTTCTTGCTTCTCTTTATGTTTTAATACGCACCTGAAAATTGCATTTTCCGCACGATATTCCGGCATTGATCTTCGGTTTATATCATCATTTTCACTTCCGGCACGGCAAAATATTGTTTTTATACCTTTTACCTTTAACAACTCTTTATTTATATAACGGCTTTCATTTGCAATATAATCCTGTTTTGTTCCCGAAGGATAACTTACAACTACATCTATTTCGGAAGCGCTTCTTTTCGGAACAAACATTAACGGTCTCGCGGTAAAAAATAATCCTCCAAAAGAAAAAAATAACAGCGCCATAATGGTAACGGTTTTATATTTCCGTATTGAGAAAAATAGAAGCCCTCTGTAATACCTGTCAATTTTATTATTTCGTATAACAAAAGTATCTAACCTTGCCGATAATTTAAAAAAAACCGGCAGCATAAATTGTGAAAAAAACCATCCGCAAAAAACGGAAGCAATTAATGCTATGGATAAATCTCCGAATAATTCACCTAACGCACCGGGTAAAAATATGATTGGTATGAATATAACAATGGTTGTGGCGGTCCCGCCAAAACTCGATGCCGATACGGATGCTGTAATGTCCGCGATTTCTTCTGAACTTGGAACAGCTTTATTTTTAATCATGTGTTTAAACAATAAATCAATAATAATAACAGAGGTATCGGTAACCAAGCCAATGCCTAACGCAATCCCGCTAAGGCTCATGCTGTTAATAGTTTTTCCACAGACAAACAAAAACGCAAAAGAAACCGCCGCAGAGAACGGGATTGAAAGAACAGTGAGCAGGCTATTTTTTATAGTGCATAAGAATAGAACCAAAATAATAACAACGGCAAAAGCACCTAACAAGATTGATGTTACAAGGCTTGTTAAATCGTTAACAGTCTCCGGTGTGGTATCATGAACAATACTCACTTCAATATCATTAAAAAACAAGTTGTTTATGTCTTTTATCACATTCTTTATATCATTTGTTACTTCTATAGGATTTGCTCCCGGTCTGCGGTATATTTCCAACGCCGTTTGTTCTTTACCGTTATAGACAAATATACTTTTCTTCTTTGCCGGAGCTTCTTCAATTTTTGCAATATCTGCTAAATAGAGCGGGCTACTGCCGCTTGAAATAACAAGCTCTGATAAATCCATAATATTTTTTGGTTTGCCTGAACTTAAAATAACAAGCTCCATATTTCCTTCTTTCGCATTTCCCGCCGGCATTTCCACAGTCTCCGATGCAATAATATCCGCCAGTGTCGCAATATCAATATTACGCTCAATGGCTCGTTCAAGATTAACTTTTATATTTATTTGTTTTTTGTTACCTCCTGTTAATATAATTGAACCAACACCATCAATACGTCGTAGCCTGTTTCGTAATTCATATTCGCAAAAATCACGTTCAAAATAAACATCATTTTTTTTAGAGCTTGCCGCTATAATAATTTGCGCTTCGTTATTCGTATCTCCGGTTATAACTGTTGGTTTGTCAACACCTTCCGGCAGATTAGGATATACCGCATCAATGGCTTCGCGCACATTAATTGCAGCCCCGGATAAAATCGTTCCCCATTTAAAATCTAATATAATTAATGATGATCCATCTCTGGAGACACTCTTTATTTTTTCAAGACCTTTTACCGGAGCTAATGCATCTTCAACAGGTATGGTTACACTTAAACGAATTTCTTCCGCGCCTAATCCTAAATAATTTGTCTCCACAGTGATTCGTGGCAGTGAAATCTCCGGCAGCTTGTTAAGTGGTAATTTCATTATTGAAAATATACCGCCTAATAGCAAAGCAGAATATAACATTATAATGCTTACCGGATGTTCAATACATGATTTAATAATATTTTTCAATTATGTATTCCCTATTTAGTCAACTCAATGGCTTGAAAATTTAAATTTTTATGATTTTTACTATCTCTTAAACCTGACGCAATATAAAATTTTATTATGCCGGAGTTTGTTTTATTTTCTATATCACCTTTGATTTCTACACGTTTATAATCTGAAAACATCCCGGCTGGCTCCGGTATATAAAATGACTGGTTTGATACAACCTTTGGTGAAAAAATCAAAGAATTGTTTGTTGTGTCTAACCTGAACAACTCTCTAACAGAAAATAAATCTATTTCACATCCATCTGCAACTTTAAAATATAATTCAATGATAATATTTTTTCGGACATCAATAGGAAAGTTTACGTTATCTATAATAATGTACTCATACAGATCATCAGATGTGAAATCGGTCTTTCTTACTCCTCCTTGTTCTTGCAGAAAATTATCAGGTAAACGTATGCCGGCAAGTTCAGGCGGGAATGAATTTGTGCCATTTGTTCGTATTTTGTAATTAATAACGTTAGTGCTTTCGTTACCATGAGCATCCCGAATGCCTGAATTAATTTTTATGTTGTAACGGTTGTCCCACACAGGTTCACCGGTAAATGCAATAATAACATCACTATAAAAATCATTTTCATGGTCAATAGAATATTTTAAAGAAGGTTCAATTATCAACAGACTATTCAGACGGTTTACATCTACAGGCTTGGAAAATAATAGTTTTAGTTTATAATCCGATTCCCAAAATAGATTTTCTGATATTGTACTACCTTCGTTATATAAATACGGAAGTAGTTCAAAGATAATTGTCCCCGTTTCGTCCACAGCATAAGCATTTTCCAAAACAGGGGCTTCTTTATCGTTTCCAATAATAAATCTTTTTGTTATAGTTTCACCTAATTCTTTTCCGTTGATACTTTGCAAAGAAGAAGAAATTGTAAATTTATATATTTCCGTTTCTTTCCATTGTTCTTTCGGGTAGAATGTTACCGTTTTATTATCGTCTTCCGCCTGCCACATTCCGCTTATTGAAGGTGAAAAACTAATATCATTATAACAAGAACTTATAGAAACGCTGTCATTAAATGTCAATTTAATTTTCTGCCATGTGTTTGTTATAATGCTTTCATCTTCCGGTTCGCAGGATAATACTTGTATTCTGTTTTCGCTATTACGTGTTGTAAAAGAACCTTCAAACGTATTTGCAAGCGAATCGCCGTTTTTATCCTGAGCTTCGGTTTTGATAGAAATTACATAATCTATATTTTTTTCTAAATGACCGTATATTGAATATTTTAACGTGTTATCCTGCCAATTAAATATTCCATTTACCGCTGCCCCGTTAGCAGTAAAAGAAAATGCTTTTTCCACACTTGTTCTATCCGGTTCTTTTGAAAATTCTACATATATAGCTATATCATTTTCGGAATTACAAAAGCCCGCCCCGGGCAGCCAAGAAATAACTTCAAAAGGTTTATCGCGCAATAAGTCACAGGAAGTTAAAAAGATTGTAAATAAAACAAAAAATATTTTTACAGTTAAATTGTTTTTCATTCTGCTTCTGCCTCCAAATATAGATTTATGTTTTCTTTTAGATACGAGCCTTTATCATTAGATATACCTGTTGTTCCGCCTGAAACATACAGTTTATAATAATGTGGTTCCACACCTGTTCCCGCGCTTAATCCATTCCACTCCAATAATAATTTTGTAGAGGATAACCAATCTGCGTTAAGCATAGCTATCGGGCTTAAACCATTCGGGAAAAATGTATCTAACTTTATTAAGCTGACAATTTCAGATCGTGTGGTAACATTCTCTATGGGCAGTGAAAAATCCAAAATCAATTTTAATTCCCCTGTTGCCTTTGATATTTTTATTTTTTTTGATATATTTCCTTGTACTTCGCTTTGATTTATTTGAATGTTATTTACACCGATTAGACTCATTTGAATAACATCTAAATACGGTATATCAGACTGAAAATATACCACATAATCTGAATTGATTTTTAAACCGAATGTGTCTTTTGTATCTCCTGAGATTTTTAAACGATAAGTTGTACCGGTTTCCGGGAATTTATTTGGAGTGAATATAATCAAATTGTTTTGTATTTGTTCGGTTATTCCTGTCAATGAGGGTTCAAACTGCATACAACTTAAAACGGTTTTATTATCCATTGGTTTTGAAAATTGAACTCCTATAGCCTGATTCGCTCCCAACCCTGCTTCATCAATATTTAATCCGGTTTTAATCCATGTATAACCGACATCTGCTTTTTCTATACGTATCATCTGAAAAACTTTTTCTACATTTGGTGTTATGCTGTCTATATTTGTAAAGAAACTACCAGATACCTGTTTATCAAGCGGAACACCATCGGCACTTAAAGCCTTATCGCTTACAGTCCAACGACAAGCCGCCCAAGCATTAAGTGGTTCATTTGAAAAAATCTCCAGTTCTGTTTTTGCTTCATTCCATTCATATTCTTTTGAATTAAAACCGTCGATGGTAACGGCATCCTGCGTGCTGTACACTTCCATCGGTTTTGAAAATACCAAATGCAAATTACCGCCAGACACACGGCTAACGCCTACAGATGCGCCTTCTTTAGGAAAATAGTCAATAATATACGGACTGGGATTATTGTTTACAGCAAAGAATGGCATGGTAATTGTTTGATTATATTCACGGCCGTTAGCTGAAATTACAGAACCTGTTATCGACAAATAATAACGAATGCCCGGTATCCATCCAGCTGCAGGAAAAAACAACAGTGTATTATTATACCATTTAAGATCGCCTTGAACTTTGCCCTTTGAATATACAACAGAAAACATTTGTTCGACACTTTTTCTATCCATTTCCGTATCAAAAGAAACAGAAACAGGCGTTTTATAATCCGGCAATACACTATTAGGTATATCAGGATTTATTTTTATATTTATCGGGCGAAGGTCTATGAATTCGCAGCCGGATAAAAATAATACGAAAATGTTTAATGTCAGAACGTGTCTAATTTTTAAGTGATACATAAGCACCATCCTGTAAACTTAAATCCGGATTCTTAACGATAATATCCCCTTCTTTTAAACCGGTTTTTATTTCCCATTCATCGTTCAGGAATTCGCCGAGTATAATTTTCTTTTGAGTAATACTTTTATTGTTTATTACAAAAACATTACCTTCGTTATTTTGTTTATTAAAGATAGCATTGTCTTTTAAAATTAGAACTTTACGCGGATTGCCTAGATCAACACAAACTCTTGAAAACATACCCGGCTTTGCAAATTCAACATCCTTTATTTTTGAAATAAGCACCCGGACAGAAAATGTAAACGACTTACTATCTGCAACAGGCGATATAAAATCTATTGTTCCGTTATACGATGATTTTATGCCTTCTATTTCAACAATGGCAGGCATACCCGTTTCCAAACGGAAGGCATCGGCCTCTCTGACATTAAATATTGAATAAAGATGATCGGTATCAATTATAGTAAGAACTTTATCTTCGCGTTTAATATGCTCGCCTTCCTCAAAAT
>BOBI01000004.1 GCA_026002305.1 Spirochaetia bacterium | reverse complement strand
GCGTGTTGAAAGATTTTTTCTTGGGCTTGTAAAAAGGGTTGGTGAAAAACGTGAATATTTGCAGATTCCACTGATAAATAAAATGTTTTTAAGTTTTGTACGCACAAATACTAACGATAAAACAATGTCGCATCTGTTTTCCGAATTAAGCACCATTGACACGGATCGTTTATCGGTTATAACTATCGGTGGAAACCTGCGCGAAGTTTCGGGGAAGACTTTACTTATTCCCTATTACGATGGCAGCCTTATAAAAGAAATTGTCAAGCAGTCTTTAGCCTCGCTTACACGGCGCGCAGGCAGCAGCGGACAGGTGTGGACTGTGGAAGTTCTAAACGGCACAAACGTAGTGGGGCTTGCGGGGCGTACCGCTGAACTAATCCGTGGTTTTGGGTATGATGTAATAAAGACAGGAAATGCGGACAGAAATGACTACGCGCGAAGCGAAGTAATTAACCGCACGAAAGCGGTGGATGACGCAAAAAAGTTTGCTGAAATTATTAAATGCGGCAATATCATAAATGAAGCGCTTGATGAATCGTATACCGGTGGTACAGGCAGTGCGGCCGATTACGAATTAAAAGCGGATTTTACGCTGATTATCGGAAGGGATTTTAATGGCAGATACACAAATGGCGGATGATGATTTAGCAAAAGCTAATGCGTTATGCGAAATGCTTAAAACACATAACGGCGGCGATGTTACCTTGATTGATTTACGCGGACTTACCATGTGGACGGATTTCTTTATTGTGGCAACCATTACAAGCGGCGCGCATCTTGGCGCCCTTTCGCGCTATATAAAAGAATTTGCCGCAGAAAAGAAAATTTCTGTTTTGCGAAAACAGAGGCGCGGCGAAACCGGCGGCGAATGGAACGTAACCGATCTTGGCGGCATGGTTATCCACCTAATGTCGGAGGGCGCGCGCAAGTTTTACGAGCTTGAGCTTTTGTGGGATCAAGGTGTAGTGCATAAAATTTAGGAGGCGGTATGGACACTGTGAAAAATTTATTTGGTATGATAAAAAGCGCATCGCATTGTGTGGCGCTTACGGGTGCGGGGGTTTCAACACTTTCGGGGATTCGGGATTTTCGCGGGAAAAACGGGCTTTACACCGATAAGAGCGGCATTTACGAGAGGATGTTCGATATAGACAATTTTGAGAAGGACCCGTCAATTTATTACAATGCGGCGCGCGGTTTTATTTACAGCTTGGACGCCAAAGACGCTTCGGTAGTTCATAATACGCTGGGTAAACTTGAGGCGAAAGGTTTTTTAAAAGCCGTTATAACGCAAAACATAGACTTACTACACCAAAAGGGCGGCTCCCGCAAGGTGATAGAGGTTCATGGCTCGCCTGTGGTGCATTATTGCCTGCGCTGCGCCGGTGTGCGTATGCCTTTTGAGGAAGTTGCTGAAATTGTAAATTCAGGCGGTATGCCAAAATGCCCGCACTGCGCTTCGATTTTAAAACCGGCGATTACCTTTTTCGGCGAAGCCCTGCCTATTGATGCCATTCGGGAGGCGGGAAGCGAAGCGGGCAAGGCCGACCTAATGCTGGTGCTTGGGACAAGCCTTACAGTTCATCCCGCAGCGGGTCTTCCCGATGCGACAATCCGATCCGGTGGTAAAATTGTCATTGTAAATGACCAAAACACACACCTGGACCGCTACTCGGCTATGCGCTTTAGCGATCTGGGTGCTGTCTTTGAGGAATTAAACGACTTGTTAGACCGAAACTAATTAGCTTTTTTCATTCGAAGTCATCGTCGAAGTCATCGTCATCGTCTTCTTCGTCAAGATCATCAAAGCTGTCTTCATCATCAAAATCATCGTCATCGTCTTCATCATCGTCAAAATCATCATCGAAATCGTCGTCTTCGTCCTCGAAGCCCTCATCTTCTTCGTCCTCGAAGTCCTCATCGTCTTCGAAGTCATCATCGTCGTCGCCAAAGCCAAGCAATGGCCGCATTTTAACGTCCTGTTCAAGTTGACTGAACATAGCACTCTCCAATAAAAAAAATTTGAATAAGTCTTATAAAAAACATAAATGACAGAATAAGCTATTGTCAATGATTTTCGGTATTTTTTTTCAAAAAGGTTTCCATTTTGGGGCTGCTGCCGAGAATTTTAAAAAAGCGCCGGTTTTGGGGTGCAAAAACGAAATTGAGCCGGCATGGAGGCACATCGTTTTATAAGCGTCCGGCAAGCCGCCATACTTTTTATCGCCGCAAACAGGGTGCCTGATATAGGCAAAATGGGCGCGTATCTGGTTGCGCCTGCCTGTTTCAAGTTCCACATTTACCAGAGTCTGCTTTTGGAAGCGTTTTATCACTTTCCAGTGTGTAACGGCCGGTTTCCCGTCCTTACTTACAAAAACCGCTGTTTTTGTGTCGTTTAGCGGCGCGTCAATGGTACCATTATCTTCCGCAATAACCCCTTCTACAAGTGCGCCATAAGAGCGTTCTTTGACAACATCTTTCCAATTTTCCATGAAATACCGTTTTACCCTTTCCGATTTTGCTACAAGCAAGACACCCGATGTCCCGCGATCCAGCCTGTGAACCATTGCAGGGCGTGTTTTTTCACCTTTTTTGCTTAAATATTGAGTTAACACCCAGTAAACTGTTTTCCGCCCCTCTCCACCGGCGGCAACAGACAAAATACCGCATGGTTTATTCACAACAATGACTTCCCTGTCCTCGTAGAGAATTTGTATGCCTTGCGGCAGTACGCGCACGCCTGTAATGCCGGCCTCACTTTGTCTTTTTAGCTGTTTTTTTTGCCTTTGATTTTACCGCCGACTTTGCCGTTGTTTTCTTTGCGCTTTTTTTAGCTGCCGCGGTTTTAGTTGTTTTTTTTGCCTTTGATTTTACCGCTGACTTTGCCGTCGTTTTCTTTACGCTTTTTTTAGCTGTCGCGGTTTTGGCTGTTTTTTTTGCGGCGGGCTTTGCTTTTTTTACGGCGCCTGCTTTTTCAAGCCGTTTTTCGGTTTGATTTTCGCGGTTGTAGTCCAAACATTTGGCACACATAATTTTTGTATAATTTGCGCGTAATGTCTTTCCGCAGCGCGGGCAGACTCTTTCGTCTTTGCGATCTTCGTAGCGTTTTCGTCTTTTCGCATTTACTTCTTCGCGGTGTTTTTCTAAATATGTGATTTGCCTTTTTCGGTTTGCTTCCCGTTTTTCTTCAATTGTCATTTTATCGTCTCCTTTTACATGACACCAAGCTGAATTTTCGCCAATACGGCTATCCTTGCGTCCGACAGGACTCGAACCTGCCACCTACGGATTCGAAGTCCGTCGCTCTATCCGGATGAGCTACGGACGCATTAGGCAAAATCATGATAGCACGTAACATATTGCGGATCAAGTTATAATATGTTATCGTATAGCAATGAAAGGTATCATTCTGGCAGGCGGTGCGGGTACGCGGCTGTTCCCTGTAACAAAAGCGGTATCAAAGCAGATTTTGCCGCTTTATGACAAACCCATGATATATTATCCTCTTTCCGTGTTGATGCTTGCCGACATTAAAGAGGTATTGATAATTTCCACACCGCGCGATAAACCTGTTTTTAAAGAACTTTTTGGTGACGGGCAGACCTTGGGTATGTCGATAGATTACGCGGTACAGGAAAGCCCGCGAGGACTTGCCGATGCTTTTATGGTAGGCGAGAATTTTATCGGTAGTGATCCGTGCGCTTTGGTTTTAGGCGATAATGTTTTTTACGGCCGTTCATTCGGTAAGACATTACAAGACACTTCAGCAAGGGTTGAAAATTCAGGCGGTGCGGTTATTTTTGGTTATTATGTTAAAGACCCGATAGCTTACGGCGTTGTTGAATTTGATAAAAGCGGCAACGCAATATCCATTGAGGAAAAACCCGCCGTTCCAAAATCGCATTATGCTGTTCCGGGTTTGTATTTTTACGATAATGATGTTGTTGATATTGCGAAAAGTTTAAAACCATCGGCACGTGGCGAATTGGAAATAACTTCGGTAAATCAGGAATATTTAAAGCAAAAAAGACTTTCCGTGGAAATTCTGGGGCGCGGAATGGCGTGGCTTGACACCGGTACCTACGACGGACTTTTAGAAGCTTCAAATTTTGTAGCGACTATTCAGAAACGGCAGGGTTTTTATTTATCGTGCATAGAAGAAATTGCGTATAACAACAGCTGGATAACAAAAGAACAATTATTGAAAAGTGCCGCCGGTTATAAGACAGAGTACGGTAAATATTTAAAATTTATCGCCGAAGGATTGTAGATGCCGGTTACAGAAAATCTTTTAATCAAAAAATGTTCAATCGAAGGGTTATACGAGATTCAACCAAAGGTTTTTTGTGATAACAGGGGTTATTTTTTTGAATGTTATTCCGAGCGTGATTTTTTTGACGCCGGTTTAACAATGAAATTTGTTCAGGATAATCAATCCTATTCAAAAAAAGGCGTACTGCGCGGTCTTCATTTTCAGAATGAACACGCGCAGGGGAAACTTATCCGTGCGGTAGCAGGCGAAGTTTTTGATGTCGCGGTTGATTTACGTTCCGGTTCGCCGACACATGGAAAATGGCATTCATTTATATTAAGCGGAGAAAAACAGAATCAATTTTATATACCGGAAGGTTTTGCGCATGGTTTTTTAGTGTTAAGTGAAACGGCTGTACTCGCATATAAATGCACCGATTTTCATTACCCACAAGCCGAATGCGGCCTTTTATGGAATGATCCCTGCATCGGAATTGTCTGGCCAAAGCTGGATTGCGAATATATTTTATCCGACAAAGACAAATTGTGGCCCGCTTTTACGGGTAGGGCAATATAGAATTATGGTTTGGGTAACAGGCGCAAAAGGAATTCTAGGAACAGAGATTTGCAAAACGCTAAATCGCGAGGATATTGATTATGTGGCTACAGGCAGCGAGGTTGATATTACAGATATTGACGAAGTTAATTTGTTTGCGCATAACAGAGGCCGGAGGATTTCATGGATTGTAAACTGCGCCGCATACACCGCCGTGGATAAAGCGGAAAATGAAGCGGCTTTATGCGAAAAGATCAACTTTAAGGGTGCGGAAAATGTCGCAAAAATTGCAAAAGGGTTGGGCTGCCCTCTTATTCATTTTTCGACTGATTATGTTTTCGACGGAACCGGTTCGGTTACTTACAGAGAAGATGATCCTGCCCAGCCTGTTTCCGTGTATGGCAAAACAAAATTGCAGGGCGAGCGGGCGGTTGCGGCCTTTAACGAAAGGTTTTATATTGTTCGAACATCATGGCTTTACGGAAGAGGGGGAAAGAATTTTGTGAACACCATGCTCTGCTTTATGAATGAGCTTGATAGTTTTACGGTTGTAAATGATCAAATTGGAAGCCCCACGAACGCCGCAGATCTTTCTTTTGCCGCGCTGCAATTTATTAAAAAAGCAGATCATTGTGAGGCCGGTATTTATAATTATTCAAACGAAGGCGTATGTACATGGTTTGAGTTTGCAAATGAAATTTACCGCCTTGGCCGCCTGAACGGTTTAATAAAAAAAGAATGTTTTATATGCCCGTGTACAACCGTAGAATGCCCGACAAAGGCGCCCCGTCCCGCGTTCTCTGTTCTTGATAAAACAAAAATAAAAAAAACACTGCAAATTGATATACCTGATTGGAAAACATCACTTAGGAAGTATTTAGAAAATGATTAGAGCCGCTTTTCCCGGATCGTTTGATCCGCCAACTTACGGGCACATTGATATTATAGAGCGCGCATCAGAAATCTTTGATGAGCTTCTGGTTGTTGTAGCGGAAAACCGGCAGAAGGATTATCTTTTTCCGGTGGAGGAACGCTGCGCAATGGTAACGGAAATGTGTAAAAATTATAAAAATAACAAAAATATTTCAGTAGTGGTTTGTGATACTTTAATTGTTGATTTTTTGAAGAAGCAGAATGTTAATATTATGGTGCGCGGTGTCCGCAATGTTCCTGATTTTACTTACGAGTTTGAGCTTTCGATGATGAACAAAGCTCTTTCGCCGCAGATTGAAACAATTTTTATGACAACGCGGCCTGAATTTATAGTTCTGCGTTCGTCTTCGGTGCGCGAGCTTGCGTCATTTAACGCCGATATTACCGGTTTGGTACCGCCCGTTGTGGCGGAAGCCTTATATAAAAAATTTAGATAAGGAATAAAAAATGTTTCGTATACAAACAATGAATAAAATTGCGGTAGAAGGATTAAATCTTTTTCCCCGTGATAAATATGAAATCGCAAGCGAAATCTTAAATCCGCATACGATACTTGTACGCAGCGCGGATCTGAACAATGTCGAAATACCGGAAAGTGTTAACGCGATTGTACGGGCTGGCGCCGGTTTTAACAATATTCCTGTAAACCGGTGCAGTGAAAGGGGTATTGTTGTTTTTAACACACCAGGCGCCAACGCCAACGCCGTAAAAGAGCTTGTCCTTGCCTCTTTGTTTTTATCGTCACGAAGAATTTACGAAGGCATTGCATGGGGAAGATCACTTAAAAACAATAGCGATTCTATTTCCGAATGTGTGGAGAAAAATAAATCGCAGTTTGAAGGACCGGAAATTCGCGGCAAAATGTTAGGCGTGGTAGGGCTTGGCGCAATAGGCGTTATGGTTGCAAACGATGCGGCATCGCTTGGCATGAATGTTATAGGCTTTGATCCGTATATTTCTGTGGATTCGGCTTGGAACCTTTCACGCACGGTTGTTCATGCGGAAACGCTTGAAGAAGTACTTTCAAAATCCGACTATATTACAATTCATGTGCCGTACAGCGAGACAACAAAGAATATGTTTAACGCCGACAAAATACGCCTTATGAAAAAAGGCGCGCGTTTAATTAACATTGCGCGGGGCGGGCTTGCAAAAGAAGCCGACATTGCACAGGCGCTTAACAGCGGGGCGCTTTCAGTTTATGTTACCGATTTTCCCACCGGTGAATTGATCTCGCATGATAAAGTTATTTGTATACCGCACTTAGGCGCCTCGACACCGGAAGCCGAAGTGAACTGCGCACTTATGGCTGCCAGGCAAACAATGGATTTTCTTGAAACAGGCAACATAAAAAATTCTGTTAATTTCCCACGCTGCCGTCTGGACCGCCACTCACCGTTCCGCCTGCTTGTTGCAAACCGCAACATCCCGAATATGGTAGGTCAAATTACCACCGTTCTTGCCGGAGCGGACATCAACATAACAGATTTAATCAATCACCATTCAGGCGAGTATGCCTACAACATCATTGATACAGAGCAGCAATTAAGTGATGACTGTATATCAAAGCTAAAAAACATAAACGGCGTTGTCCGCGTTAGAACGATTGGCGGTTAAGGTTTGTTCATTAACCGTTCATCACACACTTATGATACATCAACAAAGGATGAATTGGTAAAAAACATTGTTGAAAAATATCACGCCGAAATGTCCGCCTTCATGGACAAAATGGAAACGCTGCAATGATGTACGGTTTATCAGACCAAACACTTGAAACACTAGAGGCCTTGTTCAAGAAGTATGCCGGTATACAAGAGGTTGTGTTATATGGCAGCCGCGCAAAAGGAAATTACAAATCCGGAAGCGACATTGATTTATCGCTGCATACCGATGATTCTTTTACCTCAAGCGATCTATCAAACCTTTCAAATGATTTTGATGATTCCAATATGCCTTATTTTGTTGATGTCAATATTTTCAGTAAACTAAACAGCGACAGTCTAAAAGACCACATACAACGAGTTGGCAAAACCCTCTATAAAAAGTAACAACCCGCACGCCGTTTTTTGTTCATAGGCCAGAAACAGGGGGCTTCCGGCGGCTAAAATATTCTCTTGAATGCTGCGAAAATTGGTTCTATGCCGCCTCTTGAGTCGATGTTTACGAGTATGCCTTTGCCGCGGTAGTAGGCTATTAGGGGGGCGGTTACTTTGCGGTAGACTTCCAAACGTTTTTTGACGGATTCTTTTTTATCGTCGTCGCGTATGTAAACTTCGCCGCCGCATTTGTCGCAGATGTTTGCGATTTTTGGCGGGTTAAACGTTATGTGCCAGTTAAAGCCGCATTTACGGCATACGCGCCGGCCGGCAAGCCGCGCAAGAACGCCGTCGTCGTCGATGTCAAAGTCTATAACCTTGTCAACTTTTGAAAAAGTGTCCAATGCCTTTGCCTGCACTATGTCGCGCGGGAAGCCGTCTAAAATATAACCTTTTTTTGCGTCGTCTAATGTGAGCCTTTCGGAGACAAGCTTAATGGTTGTGGGATCGTCTACAAGACCGCCGGCATCAATATTTGCTTTTATTCTAATGCCTAATTGGGTGCCTGCGGCAATTGCTTTGCGGAAGATAGCGCCTGTGCTTATGTGCGGGATATTTAAATACGGGGCTGCAAGTCCCGCAAGTGTACCTTTGCCTGCACCGGGCGGACCTAAAAAAACTAAGTTCATGTAGTACTTTAGTCCACTCCGGCTTTTTAATCAATGATTAATTAATAATTTGATTTGGGCATTGATGCGGCGCTTAATATTTGCCCGCTTAAATTTTTCTGTGCGCCAAAGGCAAGGGCGTATACATCGTCTAACACGTTTTCAATTTTGTCGCCATACTGCGCGTCGGTTGACCACATCTGTGAAAGAGAATAAATTGTCGGGGCACTGCCTATGGTTATGTAATCGTAATACGGGTCAACTTTCTTTTGTGTCAGGGGTTTTGCTGTCGCATAACCTTTCAGGTGCTGGATTTGCGCGCGCACACCGATTTGCTCGGACGGGAAACTTTCACCGCGCAACCTTGCGCTTAACGCTCCGATGCCGCCAAAATTGTTTTGCTCCCTTGTAACAATTTTATTAAACTTTAAGAAGTTTGTTTCCGTGCACATTTGTGAAAACGCGATGTCGTGGTTTACACCTTCGGCTGCCGCCTCTTTAATGTACAGTGCAGATAACCTTTTTGCAAATGCAGTATCAAGTTCCGGATTTTTAGCAAGGAGAAAATCTATCATTTGATTGTCTGATAATAGACCTTTGCCTAGAATGTTTTCCGGTACGGCAAGAATAGTTTCCATGCCCGCTGCATTTGATTCTACCGCAAAGCATGGTAGAAGTCCGCCAATAAGAATTGATATTACGAAAATTGTTAATTTGTTACGCATATGTTTTTATCGGTGTTTGAAAAATAATGTTTACATTTAATTAAAAAAATCTTTATGCTCATTAAATCCTCTAAAAATACCGAAAATTGATTGTGGCTGACGGAACAGCCTCCATGCGGGAACACGGAAGTTGATCTTTTAAGGAGGCATAGTATTGATAAACAACGCCGGATTTGATCCGTCAGATTTTCTGATTACGGCTTTTGTCCCGCCCGTGCAGGCCCCGCCTGTTCAAATTCAGGGTACGCGGTCGGAATTTACTGAAATGCTAACCCAGGCTAACATGAATTCCACAACGGTAGGCAATAATGATTCTTTAGGTAAGTCATCCGGGACTAACGAAACAAAATCAAACGAAAATTCTCTTAATGATAATGAAGATTACGAAAAATACGCATCCGCTTTGCATAAGGAAGAAATTGCGTCTAACACGGAAATTGAAAAAGAGAATACTCTAAAGAAAAAAAACGCGGAGGGTGAATCTGCTGTGGAGACGGGTATAGAAGATATTGTCAGGCTGCTTGCCGGGAGTAAGGACAAAGCCGCAAATGACGTTTCCGCCCCGGCTACCGTGGAAGACGGGTTTGAAAATGACGCGTTAAACTTTGGCGGCGTGCCCCTTGAAATCTTTGCACAGGCAGGCGGTGAGAAAACACTCGCCTCCGACGCGGCCGTCCAAGCGGAAAATGATTTTATTCCCTTTGAAGGCGATAGCGCCAAAATGTTTTTGGAGGATACAGGAAAAGACGGCAAGGGGGTCGTCAAGACTTCAAACGAAACTGCCAGCAAGTCTGTGCGTGATGCGCCGCTTCCCGAGGCGAGGGAAGGCGTATTTATGGACAGGGGCGCGGCGAATTTGGAAGATGTACACATAGCTGAAACATCAGATAAGGCCGATCCGGAGACAAAAGAAGCCAAAAAAAACGAAAGAAATAATGTTATAAACGAAAAGTTAAGTGAGAATTTGGGTGAAGCGGCAGAAAAAACTGTAAATAGCAAGAATAATGATAAAAACACAGGGTTTTTAAATGATAAAAATGCCGAGAGCAACAAGAATTTATCGAATTTAAAGAAAAGACAGAAGGTTGTAACCGAAGTTAGCATTCAAACCGTGCAATCAGGCGGCGGGGAGGGTAAAGAAACCACAAAAATAATTCAATTAAACGGAAAAGAAACGGAAATTACCGTGAATCTTCGCAGCGATGCGAAAAATTTTGCCGTAAGCGAGCAGGTAATGCGCGATACAAAACCGCAGGTAACGCTGGAAAACTTTCTTGCGCGGGAACTTCACCAAAACTTAAACGGCGATATTGTCCGGCAGGCATCGGTAATGCTGCGCGAGGGCGGAAGTGGAACGATAAGGCTTTCGTTAAAACCGGAATCGCTTGGAAACGTCAAGATCATGCTGGAAATGTCCGAAAACAAGATACAGGGACATATTACGGTAGAAAGCAACGAGGCGATGAAGGCTTTTACCCAAGAATTAAAGGCACTGGAACAGACTTTTCGTGATAACGGTTATGAAAACGCGACGCTTACCCTTGATCAATATGAACAAAACGGTGCGAAAGATGGCGAAAACCGCGAGAATGTGCCTTTTCTTGCGGAAAAAGAGCCGATGGGACGGAAATATGAGGAAAACAGCACCGGCGTTGTTCGTCCGGCCGGGGATTACGGTGTTTTTTATGATAAAACCGTAAATATTTTTGCATAAATTAGGATAAAAGGGGAAGATTTTGGATATAAACACAAATCTAAGTGCTTTAAGTACATCAAATGCTAGAGAGAGTTTAACGGCTAACGTCATAAAAAGCTCCAAGTTTAATGCTACCGAATTGCGCGAGGCAAACAGCTTGGTAAATGAGCATAACGCAAAGCTAAACGACGGCAAAAGCAAAATGGGACAGAATTTGGGAAAAGACGATTTTTTAAAGCTGCTTGTTACGCAGCTTTCTTATCAGGATCCAACTGCCCCCATGGAAGACAAGGAATTTATCGCGCAAATGGCGCAATTTTCCTCTCTGGAGCAGATGACAAACATGGCAAACGATTTTTCACGTCTTGCCGATATGCTTGCGGGCAGCGAGGCCAACTCCATGTTGGGTAGGTCGGTTGAGATCATGGAAGGCGACACGGCTGTAGAAGGCAAGGTCAGTGCCGTTACACGCGGCGGCACCCCGCAAATTTTGGTTAACGGTAACTATTATCAGTGGAATCAAGTTACAAAAGTTTTTGAGGAATAGGAATATCAGGAATATATAGAAGGGGTAGACTACTATGATGAGATCACTTTTTTCCGGTGTGTCGGGGCTGCAAAACCATCAGACAAGAATGGATGTTGTGGGCAATAATATTGCCAACATCAATACAACCGGATTTAAAAAAGGGCGTGTTAATTTTCAGGATATGCTTTACCAGCAATTATCCGGAGCGGCGCGTCCTACTGAAGAAATTGGCGGTGTAAACCCGAAAGAAGTAGGCCTTGGTATGTCGATTGCGTCGATTGATACGATCCACACACAGGGCTCGCTGCAATCCACGGGAAACGGTACCGACCTTGCAATTATGGGACAGGGATTTTTTGTGCTTGCCGAGGGCAACAATAAACTTTATACACGCGCCGGTGCGTTCAGCCTTGATAATCAGGGCACCCTTGTAAATCCAAGCAACGGCATGAAGGTGCAGGGCTGGATGGCCGAAACCGTGGACGGGGTAACGCTCTTGGAAGTGTCCCGTGACGTAACCGATCTGACGATTCCGGTGGGCGGCAAAGACCCGGCCCGGGAAACCCGCCGCGTTGAGTTTGCCTGTAACCTTGATAAACGTATGCCCGAAATTCCCGAAGGCGATGCTGTTGACGAGGTTGCGATACGGCTGGGTACATGGAACACGCAAATTAATATTTTCGACAGCTTTGGCGAGAAACACATTATGCAGGCGCAGTTTACGCGTGTGCCCGGCGCCCCAAACGCTTGGACGGTCAATGTGAACGTAGACCCTCAGGCGGAGGTTCCGACAAATACGACGGCAGGGCTTGGAGCCGAGGCGCCGGCAGCCGGAGGCGCGGCGCAGTTTGTGGTGAACTTTAACAATAACGGAACGATTGTAAGCGCCGTGGACGCTGCCGGTGTGGAATCGGGCGGGGACGCGGGCGGGCTTGTTATAATGAACGTAGCCTACGATGTGCCTAATACCGATCCCGATGCCGGCGGCGCGCCTGTGCGTCAGCAATTTACGCTGGACATGGGACAGGTGGGCGGCTTTACCCGCGCCCTTACCCAGTTTGCCGAATCAAGCTCGTCAAAGGCGGTTGTTCAGGACGGCTACACGATGGGCTACCTTGACAGCTTTAAGATTGACCAATCCGGCGTGATAACCGGCGTATACAGCAACGGAACAAACCGGACGCTTGCGCAAATTGCCCTTGCCACATTCGCAAACCAGGGCGGGCTTGAAAAGAACGGAGAAACAGCCTTTGTTGTGTCAAATAACTCCGGCAATGCGAACGTAGGGCCATCGGGCATAGCGGGCAAAGGAAAAATAATCGCAGGTACGCTGGAAATGTCGAATGTCGATATGGCCGCCGAATTTACCGACATGATTGTTACACAGCGCGGGTTTCAGGCAAACAGCCGGACAATACAAACCGCCGACCAGCTTTTACAGGAGTTATTACAGTTAAAACGGTAGTTTGATGAACTACCGCGCGGCAAGCTGCGCGGTATTAAACCAAAACACGGACAATAAAAAATTAGCCGGGAGTTAGCTTCCGGCAATTTATACATTTAGCGAAAGATATTGACAGAGACAAGGAAATGTATTACATTGTGTAATAATGGAATTTTACAAGTTAATGAACTACCGTGCCTTAGGGCAGCGTGGTGGTAAACCGTATATAGGTATATAGGAGAAGTTAAAATGACCAGTTTACGCCTGCCTTTAGACATAGAGCAAAAAATTTCAAGTTTTGCGGCATCGCGTAATCAGTCAAAATCGGCCGTTATAGTTGCCGCTCTGGAGCAATTTTTCAAACACGAGGAGGACGAAATGGATTCTTACACATTGGGCGAGTCGTATTTCGGCAGGTATGGCAGCTGCGATCTTACTCAAGAAATCCCTGCCGACAGCGGCGTTGTTAAAACCTGTGCTATTGAAAACGATTATATGTACGTGGCGGAAGCGGCGCCCCCGCCTTATCGGGTTAATCTTTCCACTGAATACAAAAAACTGGTGCGTGATAAAATTGGCGATAAATACCGTCCTCGTTGACGCAGGGCCCTTAATCGCCCTGTTTGACAAAAATGATTCGTATCATAAAAAAGTGCGCGCTTTTTTAAAAAACGGAAGCTACAAGTTTGTAAGTACCGTTGCGATTATCACGGAAGTTTCGTATATGCTCACGTTTAACATTCGTGCGCAAGTGGATTTTTTTGAATGGACATATAAAAAGGGAATTGTGTTATGCGACGTAACACAGTCGGATTTTCCGCGTATTACGGAGCTTATGGTAAAATATTCAGATTTACCGATGGATTTTGCCGATGCGTCGCTTGTTATTGCCGCGGAAAAGACCGGAATACGAAAAATCATCAGTGTTGATTCCGATTTTGATGTTTACAGGCTGCCGGGCAAAGAGTTAATTGAAAATATTTTTTTTGGGGATTAGGATAAGTGATTAAAGCGACACGGCTGGACGGGGTAGAATATTACATTAACCCGCATCAAATAGAGTCTATCGAAATAAAACCCGATACGACTCTTTTAATGTTATCGGGAAAGTATATTATCGTTCGTGAAAAACCAGACGAAATTATAAACAGAATAGTTGATTACCGAAAACTAATCGGCGGTTTTGGAAATGAGGAATAAATAATGGATATAGCGAGTTTAATTGGTATTATCGGCGTATTCGGCATGGTTGTTTTCGGAATCATTTCCGGTGGCGCCGGTATAGACATATATTGGGACTTTTCTTCATTCTTGATTGTAGTTTTGGGGTCTTGGTTTTGCGTTATGTTTGCATCGAGCATTGCCAGCGCGGCAGGTATTTTCAAAATTATGGGACTTGCGTTTAACATCAAAACCTTTGGCGAAAAAAGCATAATTACAAAACTTATGGCGATGTCGGAAAAGGCGCGGCGTGAGGGACTTTTGGCTTTGGAAGACGAGCTTGAAGACCTTGACGATCCGTTTATGAAAAAAGGTCTGCGTCTTGTTGTAGACGGCACGGATGCGGCGATTGTCCGCGATTTATTGGATATAGAAGTAAGCCAGATGCAGGACAGACACGCATCCAGTGTTGGTATCTTGAATATGTGGGCTGCCCTTGCGCCTGGTTTTGGTATGTTGGGAACGGTTATAGGTCTTATAGCGATGATGAAAAACCTTGAGGATAAGGCATCTGTAGGCCCTAACATGGCTATCGCTCTTATTACAACGCTTTACGGTTCACTTATCGCAAACGCCCTTTTAACCCCTATTATGATGAAGCTAAAAGCCAACGATGCAAAAGAAGTGCAGGTGCGGGAAATGGTCATCGAAGGTATCATGTCGATACAAGCTGGTGATAATCCTCACATCCTTGGAATGAAACTTTTAGCCTATCTTCCGCCGACGGAAGCCCGCGAAGTTGAAAAAGAAATTATGAAGGATGGCTAAACGTGGGAAAGAAAAAAGAAAAGAAAAAAGGCCCCGAACCCACAGGACAGGAATGGCTTACAACATATTCCGACATGGTTACGTTGGTACTTTGTTTCTTTGCGATTATGTTTAACCCTGACGAAGTAACGCCTGCAACAATGTCGCAGATGAACGCATCTTTTCAATTGCGCGGCATGGGCGCAAATGCCGGCGGACAAACATTGTCTGTTGGGCGTTATGCGAATTTAGGCAATAATATAATGTCGCTGCCGGCAACCGATAGGGGAAAATCCCTGGGCACTGCGCTGCGAAAAGCTACAAGTGTTTTTGCGCCGGAAGTCAAATCGAAAAGAATGTCCGTAACATCGGACGAACGCGGAATTGTTATAAGCCTTTCGGGAGACGCTTTTTTTGCACCGGCAAGCGCGGTTATCAATATAGAGGCCACGCGGGATATTTTGCTGCGGCTGGGGCAGTTACTGGCATCAAAAGAACTTGCGGGCAGAAAATTACGAATTGAAGGCCATACCGATTCCACACCGATAGACCCTACGGGGCCGTGGCCGTCAAACTGGGAACTTTCCACAGCGCGTTCTATCAGCGTGCTGCACTATTTAAACGGTTTGGGAATAGACGAAAAGCGATTTCAGGTTGCGGGTTTTGCGGATACAATGCCGGTAAGCAATGACAGCACACCGGAAGGCCGCGCGTATAATAGACGGGTTGATATTATCATTTTAGATGATGCACATTTGTAGAGGGAGGTAAAATTATGTCGGATCAAGCTGAACCTGATATTGAAGAAGATGCTGACGGTGAAGAACCAAGCGGTGGAAAAAAGAAAAAGAGCGGCGGCGGCGGCTTACTGCCAAAGTTGTTAATGTTTATTGCCATCGGAATAGGCGCGTTAATATTTATTGTAACGGTCGCGGTTATCACATTTAACATCATGAATAAGGGAGGAAAAAGCCAATCGGTAGTTCCTCAAACAGATTCTTATGTTGCTGTAAAGCCGCAATACACCACGTTTGATTTGATTGGCGATGTAAACACACGCACGAAAGACCCGACACCGTGGAATGTTTCCGTACACATGGTAGTTGGATATGATTTAAACGACAACGCAACAGGCACTGAATTAACCGCGCGTAGAGTTGAGCTTCAAGATTTTGTCAGGCGTTATTTTAGCGAAAAATATGCCAAGGAGCTTCAACCGGAAAATGAATCGCGCATAAAGAATGAAATAAAAGAGCGGCTTAACACGACATTGTTAGACAAAGCGCGGGTTAGAACTGTTTTATTCACAAAACTTGATCTTTACGAAATGTAGCAGGTTTGTTATGTATCAAGTAGAATTTAATGCAAGGGGTCCGGAAAAATTTAATGGTGGATATTGTATTGCAACAAGCAGTGGGTGTAAAAAATGTCATTGGTTTGTTAGAACCTCAAAGACTTCCGTGATGTATTTAGGCAAAAAAAAGACTGTATCAGCTACGATTTGCGGTTTTAATAAAAAGTTTTATGATGACATGAAACATACCGTTGCCGCATGGCAGGAACCATCCTGATCGAGGTTTAGACAAGTTATACTTGCCTAAATCAGCCAAAATTACGCGCGTTGACAAATTCACACATTTAAGTTACCGTAAAGCAAAACACTGGAGGCATGTATGGATTTAAAAGGCTCAAAAACAGAAGCTGCTTTACTTGCTGCTTTTGCAGGCGAATCGCAAGCGCGTAATAAATATACCTATTACGCATCCCGGGCCAAAAAAGACGGCTACGAGCAAATTGCGGCAATTTTTACAGAGAGTGCGGAAAACGAAAAAGAGCACGCAAAGATTTGGTTTAAGGCTCTGCATGGGGATGCCGTTCCCGATACGCTGACTAACTTGAAAGATGCGGCGGAAGGCGAAAACTATGAATGGACACAGATGTATCCTGAATTCGCAAAGACGGCAAGATCGGAAGGTTTTGATAAAATTGCGGAGTTATTTGAATTGGTCGGCAGGATCGAAAAAGAACATGAAGATCGCTATAAAAAATTACTGGCGAATCTTAAAGACGGCCTTGTATTCTCGCGCGACGGTGATAAAATTTGGAAATGCCGCAACTGCGGACACATTGTTATAGGAAAAAAAGCACCGGAAATTTGCGAGGTGTGTAATCATCCTAAAGCATACTTTGAGATTAAATCAGAAAACTATTAAAAATGAAATTTGCGGCGGCGGTTGCCCTTATCTTTTGTATTGCGCATAACGCCGCCGCCGAAACTAAGATCGTTGCCGTTGAAGGCAGCGGTCTTTTTATTGATACCGTACCCTCCATGGCTAAAGTTTTTTTAGACGGTGTTGAGCGCGGACGCACCCCCTTAACCCTGTCCGATGTTACAAACGGCGGACATTCATTGCACATAACAAAAGATTTTTATACAGACTACGATATTCGTTTTACAATGCCGAATAATGGAGCGTTAAGAATTTCCGCTGATTTAATTCGTACTGAGGGCGCTCTGGTTATACGCCTTTTTGACGAAGCCGGAAATGCCATACCGGTTACAAAAGGCGTAAAAATTATTGTGGATTCGCAAACCGCCTCCGGCACATCGTTTAAACTTTCGGGCGGGCCGCACGAAATCGAGGTCTCTGTTTTCGGGAAAAAACCGGGCAGAAAAAATGTTTTGGTATCAACCGGAAAAACAGAAACGCTTGATATTATTCTGGAACCTGTCGAATTTGACATTGCGGGTTTAAAGGTAAGCGCGCGCGCATTTAACCCAAGAAATTCAGGCTGGGAAGGTCTTGTAAAAATAAACTGGACTGTAACGGCCGCAGGCGGCGGCGCCCTTATCATTGAAAAACCGGCTGGGAACCCTCTTTTTAGCTTTGACTGCGGCGATTTTACTCAAAATAACAACTCGTTACTTTGGGGCGGTTTAAAGCCCGATGGCACGGTGTTAAGCGACGGCGAATATTTTTTGCATATTGAAGGAACCGGCGCCGGAGGCGCTGAAATAAAAAAAAGCGAATCTGTTGCCGTTAGCATCGATAGCTCCCTTGATAATATGCCTGTTTCTATAACTACACCCGTTTCCGGCCTTATATTTGCGCCTGTTTCAGGCCTTATTGCCAAAAATAGCTTTATGCTTTCCGCCACGCTATACGGCGGCAAATTACCCGGCAGTAAGGGGTATTTTGACAGCCTCGATTTTGCGGCCGGTCTTTTGTGGGCGCCGGCGGGAGATTGGCAGATTAGCGCCGGTGTCAATTTAACCCCGCGTTTTGAGGGCGACTTAAAACCGGCGGTTGCTTTATCGGTAAAGAAATTTTTTATTGCCGCTAACGGCCTTATTCCCTCCGTCAGCGCCGCTTTTTCCTACGGCTGGGCATTGGAAGCAAGCGAGGCCGGCGCCGCATTATTTTCAGGCGCCACACTTACATCGCCGCTTTCGTGGAAGCTGCCGCTTGGTTTTTCATTGCATTTTGCACCCGCGCTTTTGTGGACGGGCGCACACGGCTACCCCGCCGAGGCCGCGCCTAGGCTTTTATTATCGCAAGGCATTATGTACAAAAACCGCGCTATAGCTGCCGGTTTTAGCGCCAAAGAATCCTTTACATTTGATGCACAGGCCGCGTACATAACGCCGTTTCGCATGGCTGCCGAGTTTTATTTTTACCCGCCGCGCACCGCCGGAATAATCGGTATCGCCCTTGGAACATTTTTAGACGGTGGGGAGGCAGCCTTTTTCGGCGCCCTTACGTTAAGTTTTACCCACTAGACAAAAATTCGGAAATATTGTAAAAATTAGACAGTAAAACAAGGAAGGTTTTTATGTCACGCACTTGCGATATATGCGGAAAGGGAACAGTAACTGGTAATAAAGTAAGCCACGCCAAAAATCACACAAGGCGGACGTGGCAGCCTAACTTAAAAAAGATTAAGACAGAAATTGAAGGCACCACGCTTACTATTAAGATATGCGCACGCTGTCTTAGAAGCGATATTGTACAGCGCAAAATCACCGTAAAAAAATAATTACGGTTTTTGCCGCATTTCTTCGCCAATAATACCCGGCACATAATAAATACGGTAAATACTTATCGGAGGTTTTCATCCGCACGCTAACCGGCGAGCTTTGCCGCTAGGGTCGCGGCTCCTGCGGCATCGTCGGCGTAGCCGTCGGCGCCTATTTCGGCGGCGAAATCCTGTGTAACGGGAGCGCCGCCTACTATCAGTTTAAAGCCGGTTAAGCCGCTTGCCTTTATAGCCTTGGCCGTGTCCCCCAGCGAGGGCATGGTTGTGGTAAGCAGGGCGGAAAGGGCGACTATTTTGGTGTCGGGGTTTTCTTTGATTTTGGCGATAAAGGTGTCAATTAGCACATCTACACCAAGGTCAATTACCTCGAAACCGGCGCTTTCAATCATCAAGGATACAAGATTTTTGCCGATGTCGTGTAAGTCACCGTGAACGGTACCGATGATACATTTGCCTAGTTTAGTTGTGGCCCCGCTTGCAAGGCGGGGTTTTAAAATTTCCACGCCTTTCTTCATTGTTTTTGCCGCGACAAGCATTTCCGGCACAAAAATCTCAGATTTCTGGAATTTTGCCCCGACAATACCCATTGCACCGATCATGCCTTCGTTTAGAATGGCAAGAGGATCGCAGCCTGAGTCCAAAGCCTCGTTTACCAATCCTTCGATTAACTTTAATTTGCCATTTTCAACGGCCGCCGCTACTTCCGCAATTTTTGACATACCTTACTCCTTGGTGGTTAGTATTCTTTTCTTCACTTTACAATTTCGCCAAACAGGCCCTCACGGTATGCGCCTATGTATTCAAGGCACATCTCGTCTTTGCCAAGTAATGCTTCCGTTGCGTAAACAAGCGCAAGCAGCTCTTTGTTTAACGGATCAAGTATAGCACTATCCAAGCCGGCTTCCATAGCAAGAATTATAAAGGCACGGTTAATAAATTTGCGCATTGGCAGGTTAAACGAAATATTACTTGCCCCGCCTGTTATGTGAATTTCCGGGAACTGTCTTTTTACCTCGCGCATTGTGTCGGTAACTTTTGCGATTCCGTCTTCTGATGTACAGAGCATTTCTATAAGCGGATCGATGTGTAAACGGGCAGGCGTAATTTTATACCCCGCTGCCTTTTTCATTAAGTTGCCGAAAACACGCAGACGGTCGGCGGCGGATTTAGGGATACCCGTATCATCACTTAACAAACAAATACACTCCCACCTTGTGTTTGCGATAATCGGGAAAATCGTATCAACTTTATTGCCTTCCATCGATACCGAATTTATAAGGCCGCATTTTTTACAAAGCGGAATTACCTGTGCAATTACATTGACACTTGGGCTGTCTATGGCAATGGGAATATCCGTAACGGATTCAACTAAACCGATAAGCCACTTTAATGTTTCCGCTTCCTGATCCTCACTGACCGACGCGCATACGTCTATAAAAGAGGCCCCCGCACCGGCCTGTTTTTTTGCCAGATCCTTTATCAATGCTTCATCTTTTTCGGCAATGGCCTTTGCCATCGACGGAATGGACCCGTTTATTTTTTCACCTATAATTATCATTATGATCCCCTACAGTCTCTTATCCAACGCTACATAATTTAAATGCGGCTGAACACACTTATATGCCGGACGGATAATTTTTCCGCCGGAAACAATTTCTTCAATCCGGTGAGCGCACCAGCCTGTTAATCTGCTTACCGCAAAAATCGGTGTGTAAAGCTCCGCCGGAATATCAAGCAGTTTATAAACAAACCCCGAATATAAATCGACATTTGCGCATATATCCTTTGTTGAATTCTTTACATATTTTATTATTTGCGGCCCCAACTTTTCAACCAGCGTATATAAATTATACTCTTCCTCGCAGCCTTTTTCCGCAGCCAGTTTGAAAGCCCTTTCGCGCAATAAAATAGCGCGCGGGTCGGAAACCGTATAAACCGCGTGCCCCATGCCGTAAATAAGGCCGCTGCCGTCGTGCGCCTCGCCCTTGACAATCTTTTCAAGATAGGCGGTAACCGCTGCCTCGTCGCTCCAATTTTTGACATTTGCTTTAAGGTCGTTCATCATGCTGATAACTTTATAATTCGCGCCGCCGTGCTTAAAGCCTTTTAAAGACGCAATTCCCGCCGCAATTGCCGAATAGGTATCCGTATCCGCCGATGTTACAAGGTGTACGGCAAAGGTTGAGTTATTGCCGCCTCCGTGTTCGGCGTGGAGGGTTAAGGCAAGGTCGAGGGTTTCCGCTTCCAGCCGCGTAAACTGCTGGTCTTTACGCATAAGCGAAAGAATAGTTTCCGCCGTTTGCCGGCCTTCTTGTAATTTGTGAATGATAAGGCTGGCGTTGTCAAAATAATGCCGCTTCGCGCGGTAGCAGTATGCGGCCATTGTTGGGAAACGTGCTATAAGTTCCAAACACTGGCGCAGTACATTTTCCACCGACAAGTTTTCAGGGTCGCTGTCGTAGGAATAAAGCGTTAAAACCGAGCGCGCCAATTTATTCATAATATCGCGGCTTGGCTGTTTCATTATTGAGTCTTCGGCAAAGCCGCGCGGCAATTCACGATTGCTGCTGATAAGGCCTGAAAATTTTTCAAGTTCCTCTTTTGAGGGCAGGTAACCCAGCAGCAAAAGAAAAATCGTTTCCTCAAAGCTAAAGCGTTTTTCTATTTGAGCATTGGCGATAATGTCTTCGATGTCGATGCCGCGGTAAAATAATTTGCCTTCGCAAGCCTGCTTGTCGCCTTCGTTTAAAATATAACCGTGAACATCGCCGACACGGGTAAGCCCCACCAAAACGCCGGAGCCGTCCGCGTTGCGCAAACCACGCTTAACATTGTATTTATTATAGAGCGAGCTTTCTATTTGGTCGTTGCCTTTTAGCCCGTCAATAAAATCACTTAACACACCCATGTGTTCAGATTAAAGTTAAATTAGAAAAGAGTAAATATTAGTGTTGAATTTACGCGACAGGCTATTAAGAATTAAAAGCGCCTCAAAAAATACGGAAGAACCTATCATTCAACCTCTTATGCCGTTCAATGCCGGAAATATTGACGAAAACAAAAAAACAATTCCATTTTTTACCGAAATATTGCAGGGCACACAAAAAAGAACGGTTCGCCTTCCGTTAGAAAAGCGCGTAATGGATTTGAGCCATAAGGATTTACCTGTTATTATTCCAGACCTTTTTACTTATCCGCATAAGTTACAGGCTGAAAATATAGTTTTTTTTGACCTTGAAACCACGGGGCTTTCAGGCGGCGCAGGTACGGTTGCCTTTCTTGCCGCCTTTGGAAAATTTGTTTGCGATGCAACCGTGCTTGAAGTTGAACAATACCTGCTTGATGATTATTCAGGCGAAACCGGTTTTATAGAAACCATTCTGGAACATTGCAGGGGGCCCAAAAAAATTATCGTTACGTATAATGGCAAAAGTTTTGACAGCCAGATTTTAAAAACCCGTTGCATAATGAACGGGAAACACCCGCCTGAATTCTTTCATGCCGACTTACTGCATCCGGCACGCTGCCTATGGAAAAGAAAGATAGAGTCATGCTCACAGTCCGGCATAGAAAAAAATATTTTAAATATAGAGCGAAAAGATGATGTTCCCGGTTCGCTTGCGCCTGAAATTTGGTTTTCGTTTCTTAGGACCGGAGCGACAAAAGAACTGTTGGGTATCTGCGATCATAATGTCCGTGATATACAAGGCCTTGCTTCAATATTTACCGCCTTAACACAGATTGTACAAGACCCGTGCCATTTTAGCGAGGTGTATAATGTTGATATGGAAGCATTGGCTTTTCGTTACAGACGCTGCAACAACGGCGGTGTTTCGTCTGTACAAAATACACTAATGGAAAGCGCCGCGCTTTCAGGCGGCACAAAAGCCGCCCGCTACATTGCAATTATCGAGGAGTGGCAGCGCAAGGATTACGAAACGGCGCTTTTCTGGACACAAACGGCGCTTTTGGATAATAAGCTAAATTCGTCCGAGAAAGCGGACTTTCTTAAACGGGAAGCGCGTTTGATTAGAAAGAGGGGGACGCTTGGAAAATAATTATAAGATTTTGGGTGTTAGTGAAAACGCTTCTTTTGATGAAATAAAAAAGGCTTTCCGCAAAAAGGCAAAGGAGCTTCATCCCGATATTGCCGGCGCCGGAGCTGATCCGCACATGCAAAAACTACTTGACGCATATCAGGTGCTTTCCAACAGAAACCGCCGCGCGCAATACGACAGGCTTTTTAAACGGACAATTAAAACATATTCGTTTAATTACCGTGATTTTTTAAAGGAGCAGGCGGGCAGTCTTGAATACCGCGCAAAACTTATTATTTTTGATCTTCTAAATTTTAACGAAGATGACGCGATAGCATTGTGGCACAAAACCGGCGGTGCGGAATTTCCTTTAAAAAAATATATCGGGCGTGAAGATTTTATGGATTGCGCGTTTATTTTGGCGGACGAGCTTTCCAAGCGCGGATTTTATCATGACGCTTTTTTGCTTTTAACAGAAATAATTCATGAAGAACATATAAAGCCATACTTTCGCCACTTTACCGTTGATGTCCTCAATTTTTTAAAAACAGTTTTGTATTCAAAATTAAAACCAAATGTTGATGAGAAAACATGGGCTGGGTATTTGCAGACGCTTAACCGGCTTAATGTGAATTTCTGAAACGATCAGGGTGTACATCATCACTGCCGCACACCGGACACTTTCTTGATATAAATTTATTCAAAAACGTAAAGATTTGTTTTTGGACTTTAAATCTATTGCCGCATTTTTTACAAATTAATATTTCTATGCCTTTTGTCATATCATCGGGCGGAAAAGAATTATTTATTTTTTTCATACAAAATTCCTTAAAAATGAATCGTCCTGCCGCCAGTCGCGGGAAGTTTTTACACGAAGGTCTAAATCAATTTTCCAGTCAAATATCTTTGAAAGCTCCGCAAGCGAAGCAAGCCTTATCGCGCGTATCATTTTACCGTTCTTGCCGACAACCATGCCTTTTTGCGATTCCCTTTCGGTTAAAATAAAAGCGCGCACCCAGAGTTTTTCCGTCCCCGCATCGTCCTTTGGTTCTTTCAATTCCGCATCTGCAACTTCTACATAAATTGCGTGCGGCAGCTCCTCGCGCAGCCGGTTCATTGTCTGCTCGCGTATAATTTCCGCAATGCGGAATTTTACACTTTGATCCGTATACATTTCGGTATCATAATAAAGCGGGCCTATGGGCGCGGCTAAAAACAAGGCGTTACCCAACGAATCTGTGCCTGTTCCGTTAAGCGCTGAAATTTCAAATATATGTTCCTGCTTTATTAGCGGAATATTTTTTTTGATAAAATTATATGAAGCGGCTGTGTCCGCGTTAGGCGAATCGATTTTATTTATTGCGATAAATGTTTGCCCGCCTAACATACCGGCCGGAATATTCGCGGCAACATTTTCTTCTTCAGGGCCGGGTTTACGTGTTGCGTCTAACACATACAGGATTAAATCGGATTCGTTTTGTACGCGGTCGGCAGTTTGAACAAGTTTTAAGTTTAATTTTTTTTCACTTTTATGCCGGCCGGGCGTATCAACAAACACAAGCTGGCCTGCATCTTGTGTTACAATTCCGCGAATACTGTTTCGTGTGGTTTGCGGCGTCGCGCTTACTATTGAAACTTTTGCGTTACAGAATTTATTTATCAACGTAGATTTTCCGGCGGAAGGCCTGCCTATAACAGCTACAAACGCGCTTTTCTTTTCATTTTCCATTTTGACTCCGCTGCCGCAAGAGTTCGTATAACAGAATACCTGCGGCAACAGATACATTAAAACTGTCTACACGGCCTACCGAAGGAATTGCGACAAATCCATCGCAACATTCACCTAGAAGGCGTGTTATACCCGTGCCTTCCCCGCCTAAAACAAGGCAGATGCGCCCTGTTAGTTTTTGTTTGTAGACACATTCACCCCTTGAATCGGCGCCGTAAATCCAAAAACCTGCATTTTTTAATTGTTCACAGGCACGCGGCAAATTAGGTGTTTCAGCCTGTCTGACCCACGCCGCCGCACCTGCCGAAGTCTTTGCGATTGTGTCCGCGTGTTTTGCGGTTCTTTTATTGCGTGTAATAACAACATCAACACCGGCCTGATCACAGGATCTTATTATTGCCCCATAATTATGCGGATCGGTAACTTCGTCTAACATAACTGCAAGGACATTTTTTTTATCACCCAGCGCTTCAATAAATTCATCAAGTTTTATTTCCGAGCCTGCGGCAACATCAGGAATTTCAAGGGCGATACCACGATGTAAATGTGATATTCGTTCAAGATCATGCGTGCCAACCCTGCTAACTAAAATTTTATGTTCCCCGGCCAACGCAACAATTTCTTTGGCTCTAGGCCCCGCTTTTGCTAAAAGCAATGCTCCCGTTTGTGCCCCGGAAAGTATATATTCTTCTATCGCGTGAAATCCCGTTAAATAGGCCATTTATATATAATACACCAAATTATCTTTTGATATAAGCCTGTCGATTTTGCAGGCGCAAAAATCTTTTACGGTTTCGATAAGAGTGCTGAATTGCTGGTTGTTTTTAAATTTAATGGCACAGGCGGTGGGCAGCATAGTGGTTAATACCATTTTCTGGAGCGCGGAAAGTTTAACATAATATGAACAACTGCCGCCATCCGGTTTGGGCAGCGATAGAATATTATTCCGGTATTCCGCAAGAAAGTCTTTTGCGCTTATCTTTACAGGGCCCGATGAAAATAAATTAAAAGTGTTGAATGTGTTAAAGGAAAGTGCACTGTCATTTGACGCCTTGATTGAAATTGGCGCGCCCCCGCCTTCCTGCGGAATAATTTTTGCTTTTGACAGGCCTGACTTTTCTTCAAAGTTTTTTCGGTACATGGAAAGCGCCCTTGTTTCATAATACCATGAATCTGTTTTTCTAACACGTTTTAACGACGGCGAATTATACAAAAAAGAGCAAATAGAATTTTCCTCTGTTTTTAAACGGTTTTGACGGCGGTTAAAGAACGGATAAAAGTATGCGCCCCCTGAATAAACTTTCCCCTGCGGGTATGAGAAATCCGCGCCGTAAACTTCTATTTCTTTTGCGCCTAGTTTCTCGGCAAGGGACAAAGCCGCGTAAGTAACATTGCCCCCTGATGTATCAATACACGGCAGTTCTCTAAAAGCTTTTGTAATAAATCCGTTTAACGGATGACCGCCTGAAAAGAAAAAAAACTTATCCGACAAAGTACTTAAAAGCGGCGGACTCGCAAGGTCTAAAAACAGCGGAATGTCGCGGATATTTTTTCCTACAAAGTGATAATAACTTATATGCTGGCAGTCAATCGAAATAATAGCGTCCGGTTTTATTTGCGCGTTTAAAAGGGCGCCTAAACTTGTATCGGTTGCGATAATAAAAAGCGAATCACGTTTTGCGGTAATAAGGTTTAGCTGTGTATCGAGCGAAGGACCGGCTGCGCAGATAGCGGCACGGCGCACCGGAGGGAAAATCCCGGTTTGTGTTTCCGCAGTAAAAACATTATGTATGATGTTGGAAAACCACCGTTTACCAAAATACGCCTGCACGGAATAATCGGCGGATATTTTATCAATCGCTCTTTTTACAGATTCGCCTGCGGGAATAAAATGTTCGCGATCAAAATCGCACCGCGCACGCAGAGGAATGGTGCGTATTCCATCGTGCAGACAAGGATTATATGTGTTTAAAATATGGGCGACAATTTCTGTATCGTCCGGGTCTATTAAGATATAGAGGCGTATATCATTGAACGGTTCTACATAATCAAAACAGCTGAGTAATTCAGCTATACTGTTTATATTAAAATCAATAATTAATAAATGTTGAATATCGCAATTCTTCAACGCGGCGTTGATGGTATATGGCGCGCCAAGACCAAAAATGATGATGTATTTTTCGTTATTTATAGAACCGGCCATTAGGCGCCCGGCTTCTTTTTCAGGCGCGATAAGTGAATGTAAGGGACGTGCCGCGCCGCTTGAATCAACATACGCAGGAACTACTGTCCCCGAACGGCTTTCCAGGAATTTATAACATCTGCCGGAAGTTAGCGCGACAGAAAGCCGTGTGCAAAGCTCGCCGTCAATGCGGGAAAGGGCCAGTAAGTTTCGTTCAAAAAAATATTTTTTATTATCCATACATGGTTTCCATACCGAGGTATTTTTCCGTCAGTTTTAAAATCTCATTTTTTATTGCCCGCCTTTCATCGTCTAAAATAGTATTAAATGAAAGTGCGGAAAGCTCTTTGTTAATCTGCTCTTTTGTTTCAGGTAATGACAATGCTTCTAATAAACTTTTTGTTACATTTGTTATGATCGATGTGTTTTTATGCCCGTTTATTTTTGTGGTTGTATAATTAATATTACCCGTATTCATATTATTGATAACCAAATCATCAATAGAATAGACATTTTTTTTAGTATAAATATTGTCATTAAACCAATTACGGTAAATACTATATTGCAGCGAATTTCCGGTTACTTTGCAGCGTTTAAATTTTTTATCATAGTAAGGGTTTAACCGGCATGAACTATTCCTGAATATTGTATCAAACGAATAACAACCGCAATGTGTTTTTATGTCATCATTGGAAAAATCAATGCCTGTTAAAAAAATATTGCCGCGGGTTAATATAAAGGCTAAATCCAAAGCGGCGGCGCTTACAGTGCCGCGCTGCGGAAAACTTAAAAACCGGATGCCCAATGCGGAGAGTACAATATTTTGCCAGAGGCTTCCGTCTGAAATTGGAATAAGCGGCAGTGTACTTACAAAAGAGGGTAGGGCGGCATTTAACGAAAAAGCAAGCGGAACAGGGTTTGTTTGAGTTAAACAGCGCTGTACATCGTCAAGATGACATAACGCCCAGCTTCCGCCGTCTGTGGTAATAATAATATCCGGTTTAACGCCTGCGTGAAACAAGAACGGCGCGGCGGAAGATACGGCTATTACAAAAGCGCAGCCCGATTGTTTTGCCTCCCGGACTTTTTCAATGTTTTTTTCCAGTGATACACCGGCTGCGGCAACAATACAATTTCTTGTAACAGGTTTTATGTTAATAACATTGGTTATCAATAAACAATTTCGTATAACGTTCATAAACCATTTTTTACCAAATCCGTTTAAGGTGCGTTTGTTGGCATCGGATTGTTTTATAAACCGGACAATAACGGATAATGTGTTTAAATATTTTTCCGCGTATACTTGTAACGAAGGCCGCCATTCAATGATTTTAACTTTTTCTGCTTCAATATCCTGAATAACCGTTTGTAAAAAATCATTTAAACACATAGTTTGCGACGGCTGCCATGAAAAATCGGCCTTGTACTGAACATTGCCTGCTATAAAGTCTGAAAGATGAACGGAAATAATTTTTGACTTTGGAAATTTTTTTTTAAGCGGCGCTATGATATAACAAAGGCCGCATTCAACTAATATAAAATATTGCGGCTCGTTAGTATAATGTAAATTGTCAACATACCGCAGAGCTTCTGCGGCAGGGTTGTGTTTTGAATGAAGCGGTACATTTTCTACTAATATGGTTGAAAGGCCGCAGACAGCCGGGACAATACATTCATTCATTTTAATAACTTAATATTAAATTAAGAATATCCAAAGTATTATCGGCTTCAAAAAAAAGCATTGTCGGCGCGTTAAGGTTTTTACAAAGCCGGTGCGCTACCAATGCCGCGTCCATAGCAGGAGGCAGCATAACAAGCACGCGGCGGCTTGGCAGCCTTATCGCCGCGCCGAATGTGGCAATCTGCGCACCGACAAGGCGGTAAAAATTATTTTTATCTTCTTTTGTGCCGGAAGGCGGAAAGTCAAGAATAAAGCCCTGTAATATTTTTTCTTTTTTTAAATAATATTCAAGTTTGATTTTTAATGAAGAAAGCAATTCCTCCGGGATGTTTTTTTTTTTCAGTTGACCGCTTTCTTTTTCCGTAATAGGCAGGCTTCTAATTAAAAGCTCCATTAAACCAAACCTAAATCTTTAAATACTTTCTTATATATTTCAAACTGATCGGAACGGGCGAATTCTTCAATTTTACTTTCGGGCAGCGCTTCCAACAGTTGATCCATATAAGTTAGTACAATTTGCAGTTCTTTTTTAAACTGCGGCGAACTCAAACTGCCGCCATCGTTATGCGAAACATCAACTGCCGTTTCAACAGTCTCCGCAACAACATCGCTGTCTTCCGTAATGGGGCCAATGTCGATGTCGAAAGCCGCATCTTCCTCTACCGGAAGATCAAGCGCGGCATCTTCAAAAGCGGGTGTAGCTTCGGCAATGGGAGTTTCAACAATATCTTCGGCAGCGGGTGCTTCCGCAATATCTTCGGTGGTGGGTGCTTCCGCGCTTTCATCTTCAATTTGAGGCACCGTAAGGTTTTCGGTTTCGTCGCCGAGCAGGTTGTCAAAGGAAATTTCACCATCGTCCATGCCGTCATTCGTTTCTAAATCGTCAAGATCCAAATCAATGGATATTTCGTCGTTAGCATTTGCCGCTTCGCTATTTAAAATTGATAAATCAATTTCATCTTCGGCTTCCACGGCGGCCGCTTCCGCCTCGCCTTCCAAAGTCTCATCAATAGTTATATCCGCATTGTTTATAACCGCGTCAAGTTCGTTGCCGGAAAGTGTTTCGTCAAAGGTAATGTCGTCTTGCGGAGAATCGCTTTTTTCAGTTACTTCATCTGTTGCTTCGGGTGGATTTTCAGAGGTAATTTCGCTGTTGTTTATAACTGCATCAAGCTCGCTGCCGGAAAGCGTTTCGTCAAAGGAAATATCTGTATCGGAATCGTCTGCTTTACTTTCGTCAATTGTAATCTCGTTGTTTATACTTTCATCAATTATAATCTCATCAGTCATAATTTCATCATTTATAACCACATCTGTTATAACTTCATCGTTTATAACCTCATCGGTTACAATTTCATCGTTTACCACATTGAGCAGTTCATCGGTTGTAAGGGCTATCGTATCATCGCCATCATCGTCACCGAAAAATCCGCTTAAAACTTTTTCTGGCGTTTCCCCGGTAGTAGAGGCATTTATGTCCGTTCCCCCGTCTGCGGTTTCTGCCTTAACCTGCGCCACGGCCGCTTTTTCGTTGTGTATCGCGTTTATTTCAGCCTTTAAATTAGCAATTTCCGATTTTATAGTTGAAAGCTCATTTGCGATTTTCAAGAGAATTTCGGTAGAAAGGTTGTCTTTCTCACCTGTACCTTTTTTGGGAACTTGTTCTGCCTCAGAGACTTTAACCTCATCCGCAACATCCGGTTCCGTGGAATCTGATGGCACGTCAAAATCAATGCTAAAATCGTCATTATCGAAACTTTCGATTACTAAAGCGTCATCTTTAATGTCTTCAGGCTCACTTTTTACCCAGACGCCGTACTCATCAAGTTCATCTTTTGAGCCAATATCGCTTCTCTCGGTAAATATTGAAGGTTTTCCCATGTAATTTAACTCCTGCGGGTTTTGCTACTATAATCCGCTCTACCAAAATAGACCTATCCTTCCTTATCGGTATATTCTAAAGAATTTTTAACACAAAGGTTAAGGGGGGCCTAATAGAGGTGCTTACCCTTTGTTGATCTTTGCCCATGTGTCCCGTAAACCGATTGTTTTGTTGAATACGGGTTTGCCGCCTGAATTACCGGTATCACGGATAAAGTAGCCCTGACGCTCAAACTGGTAATTGATGCTTTCGCAGGCTACGGCAAGGGATGGTTCACCAAAAGCGCCTTCGATAACGGTAAGCGAGTTGGGGTTAATGTTGTCTAGGAAAGTTTTCCCATGCTCTACATCCATAGGCCGCTCGGAGGTAAACAAATAGTCGTAAATACGCACCTCGATAGGCACGGCATCGGTCGATGAAACCCAGTGGTTTATACGAGAGGCGGAGGTTTTTCCAAGCCGTCAAATTGAATTTGCCCGCCTTAACATTACCCACACGGTGCTTTCCAAACGCTGGCTTTTACAGATGGTAAATGAAAAAAAGGTTTCCGGCTGGGACGACCCCAGAATGCCCACCATCGCGGGCCTGCGCCGCCGGGGTTACACGCCACAGGCTATACGTGGCTTTATGGGGCGTATCGGCGTCGCCAAGACCGACAGCATGGTCGATATTGCGCTGCTTGAATACTGCCTGCGCGAGGACCTTAACAAAAAGGCGCTGCGTGTAATGGCCGTGCTTAAACCGCTCAAACTCATTGTTGATAATTGGGACGAAGGCAAAATTGAGGCTCTGGAAGCCATCAACAATCCCGAAGACGAATCTGCGGGCAAGCGCACAATTAATTTCAGCAGGGAGCTTTGGATAGAGGCCGAAGATTTCGCGCAGGCGCCGCCGCCAAAATATCACCGCCTTTACGCGGGAAACAGCGTCCGTCTTCGTTACGGTTACATCGTTACCTGCACGGGCTTCAAAACCGATGCTGACGGCAATGTTACCGAGGTACATTGCACCTACGACCCTGCCACAAAGGGCGGTAACGCAGCGGATAACCGCAAGGTTAAAGGCACAATTCACTGGGTTTCATCGACCGATGCCGTGCCTATCGAGGTGCGTATTTACGACTATTTGTTTACCTCCG
>BOBI01000003.1 GCA_026002305.1 Spirochaetia bacterium | reverse complement strand
GCCCGGTTAACGGCTCAAACAACGGAGCAATTAATGACAGCGGCTTGACAAAAACCGCCGCCGGAATTCTCTCTCCTTACGAATTCGGCTTTTCGGTTAATGTACGGGGCGCAGCCGCATCCTTTAAGCTGCTGGACGGGGAGGGGCGCGGGACGGCTAAACCGGCATTAGGCGAAGTAAAAATTGCCGGAAGCAAGATTTCGTATACTGCCGGCATGGATCAAATTGCGGCATCTGATAAAACAGTTATTATGGAAGTTTCGTGGTAAATGACTTCGTTTAAAAGCGGCGTGTTATGCGCCGTAGGTTCTTACGCAATATGGGGCACGCTGCCGTTGTTTTGGCATTTATTGCTGAACATCCCGCCGATGCAAATTCTTGCGTCACGAATTATTTTCTCGTTTGTTTTTGTCGCCGCTCTTTTGCTGGTTTTAAAAAAAACAAAATGGTTGGCACATTTTAAAACCGCCGGAAAACGAAATTATTTTTTGCTTGGCGCGTTGTTCATAAGTTGTAACTGGGGACTTTACATCTGGGCGATAAATTCAGGGCACACGATTGAAGCTTCGCTTGGTTATTACATAAATCCGCTGGTTTCAATTTTGCTGGGTTTCTTTTTTTTAAAAGAGCGCCTAACGCCGCTGCAGTGGGCTGCCTTTATTCTCTGCGCCATAGGGGTATCTATTCCAACCGTGCTTTCCGGTACATTCCCGTGGATTTCTGTTTTGCTGGCTCTTACCTTTGGATTATACGGGTTGTTTAAAAAAAAGATCGTTGCCGATACGCTGGAAACCCTATGCTGCGAAACCTTGGCAGCGCTTCCCATTGCCGCATTTTTGCTTTTAATTCCGTTTGCCGCAATAAACGCATCGCCTGAAACCACGGCGTTGTTTGGCGAAAAATTTTATATGTCCGGCATCCGCTTGCGGGACATAGTTCTTTTGATTTTAGCCGGCCCCGTTACCGCCCTGCCGCTTTTACTTTTTTCACAAGGCGCGCGCCTTATCCCGCTTTCCGCGCTGGGCTTTGTCCAATTCATATCGCCCACGATAACGCTTATAATCGGCATATTTATCTTCCACGAGCCTTTCGGCGCCGCAAACGCCGTTACCTTCTCTTTTGTTGCGGGCGGAGTCCTTTTATACACGCTGTCGCTTGTACAAAAAAGTTACTTTCAACGACAGCGTTAAAGTTAGTTATTTACCCTTTCGACATATTCATTGGTTTCGGTGTTTACAAGAATCTTTTCGTCCTGCTTAATAAAAAGCGGAACGCGCACCGTAAGGCCGGTCTCTGTGGTAACAGGTTTTGTCGCGCCGGAAACCGTGTCGCCCCTAACGTAGTTTTCGCTTTCGGCAACGGTAAAAACAACCTTGTAAGGGATCTTTATATCAATAACATTGCCTTCCCAAATGGTAAGCTCGTAGCTTTCGTTTTCCTGCAGGTAATACTTCTTGTCTTCCATGCCCTCAACCGGCACCTCGTGCTGTTCAAAAGTCTCGCCGTCCATAAAATGATAGGCGTCCGCATCCGAATACTGGTATTGACAGCTATGTACATCAACCTGAGCATCCTCAATTTCCTGCATTGTAGGAATTGTCAGGCTTAACACCGAGCCATCCTTAATGCTCTTCATCTTGACGCGCGCTATCGCCGTCCCCTTGCCGGGCGTATGAAACTCCCTATCCACCACCAAATATGGCTGCCCTTTCTGCAGCAAACACGTACCTTTTACAATATCAACACCACGAATCATATAAGCCTCTTTAATATACTGATTTGGTAATTCTACCCATATTTTGACTTTTCGTCTATTAAGGGGCAAAACTACGGCAATTTAAGCGCTAAACACATCAAGTCCCTGTTTTCATTGGTTTGTAAAGGATCGCTCATGGTTTTACCCTAGTTGCTTATATCTTCTCTAAAAAATTGTTATTATCAAGTATTATGCAAACACTGGGTATTAATATTGGTTCAACAAGTTTGAAGATGGTTTTATCCGATTCAACACGGATAATATATAGTGGCAGTCTGCCACATGAGGGTGACTTTGCGGTTGCCTGCGCAAATTTATTAAAAAACGGCAGCGTGCCTAAAAATATCCCCACCCTTGTAACCGGAAACGAGGGCCGGTTTATGTTTCAGGTGGCGGGCACACTGGAGCCGTTATGCGTGGAAGCGGCGTTAAAGGCGCTAAATATTAGCGGCGAGCCGCCTAACGCGGTAGTCAGTATGGGCGGCGAAGACCTTATCGTATATTCGCTGGATTCTTCCGGCAAGATTGTCAACAATTTTTCGGGCAATAAATGCGCGTCGGGCACGGGGGAGTTCTTAAAACAGCAGCTTGCCCGCATGGACATGACGCTTGCGGACATCAACAATGTTTCCGACACCGCCAAAGTTTACCCGCTTTCGACCCGCTGCTCTGTATTCATGAAGAGCGATTGTACCCACCGCCTTAACAAGCGCGAGGCAACAAAAGACGACATTGTGCTTTCACTTTCCGATGTAATGGCTGTAAAAGTTATCGACTTTTTAAAACGGGCAAAGGTAATGCGGGGCCGTGTTGTGCTGACAGGGGGTATAACTTTAAACCGCCACATTATCAGGTTTATAAAAGAAAAAGCGCCCGGCATCGAATTTATTATTCCCGAATGCGCCTCTGTTTTCGAGGCCTTTGGCGCCTCCGTTCTTGCAGAAAAAAGCGGCACGCCCATGCCCGCGCCCGAAAAGCTTTTAAAACACAGCGCCATCCGCTTCGGCACGTTAAAGCCTTTAAACGAATGGCAAAAAAAGGTGCATTTTTTTGAAAAACCGCAGGTTAAGGTGGTGGCGGGAAAGCGCTACATTCTGGGTGTTGACGGCGGCTCCACAACTACAAAAGCATGTCTTACCGACGCCGAAACCGACGAAATAGCCGCCTGCCACTACGGGCGCACACATGGCGATCCTGTTAAGGCGCTTAAAGAATGTTTAAAAATAATTCAGGACAAAATTATAGAGGACACGGGCGGCAAGGAAATTGATATTCGCCTTGTATCGACAACTGGTTCCTCCCGCGAAATACTCGGCGTGTTTTTAGAAACCCCCGGTGTTTATAACGAGATAATCGCTCACGCTGTGGGCACCACTTATTTTGATCCGGAAGTAGAAACAATTTTCGAGATTGGCGGGCAGGATGCAAAATACGTACTCTTGAAAAATGGCGTCCCGATAGACTACGCGATGAACGAAGCTTGTTCCGCCGGAACAGGCAGCTTCCTTGAAGAATCCGCCTCCGGCGACCTTTCGATAAAAAGCGCCGCCGACATCGGCCCCATCGCCCTAAAAGCCGACAGCCCGCTAAAATTCGGCGAACACTGCTCGGCTTTTATTAACAGTGATATTCGCAAGGCGGTACAGCAGGGCGCTTCCAAAGAAAACATAACGGCGGGAATTATCGGCTCCATCGTTGCAAATTACCTTAACCGCGTTGTAGGCAACCGCACCATAGGCGGCAAAATCTTCTTGCAGGGCGGGGTGGCAAAAAACCCGGGCGTGCCTCTGGCCTTCGCCATGATGCTGGACAAAGAAATACTCGTGCCGCCCGCCCCGGAGCTAATGGGCTGCTTTGGCGTTGCCCTTCTTGCCAAACGTAAACATGCCGACGGCCTTCTTGATGAAAAACCCGTGGATATTGACGCCCTGATTGCGCGCGAAATTATCTACGAGCGTGTGTTCACCTGCCATTCCTGCGACAACCTTTGCCCCATTCAGGTGCTTGGTGTCGGCGGCAACAAGTATATGTTCGGCGGCCGCTGCAACAAATACACAAATATGCGTAAACAGCAAAAAGATGTGCCGGTTTTTGATTATGTCGAAAAGCGCCAGCAGATGCTTTTCCATGAATATGCGGCTCCGGTGATGGGGAATGAGGATATGAAGGGGGAAAAGTCCCCCTCGCTACAGCCGCCTGCGGCGTCTTCCGCTACCCCCTTATCGGGGGCTGCCGCCCCCGAACCCCCGCCTGTAACCACGGACGGGGCGTTGCGGGGTGTCCCCGCAGAGGGGGGCAGCCCGCAACGAAGTGCGGGCAGGGGGGGAGACTTCCCCCCAAAAAATCCTTTTCCTACCCCCCCAAAAAAATCGAGAAATTACACCATCGGTATACCCCGCGCTTTTTCGGTGCATACCCTTTATCCGCTTTATTCGTGGTTTTTTTACGAGCTTGGCATTAAGACATTTTTGTCGCAGGAGGTGGCGCACGCCGGTGTCGCGCGCGCGGAATCGACGTACTGTTTTCCAGCGGAAATTGCCCACGGCGCCGTGCAGGATTGTTTGGACAAGGGCGCCGATTATGTTTTATTGCCCCATTTTAGGGATATGCCCTCTTACGAAAACGATGTTCACGCGAACTTTTGCCCTATAACGCAGGCTCTGCCCTACTATATAAAAAAGGCCTTTCCCGATATTGAGGAAAGGCGTTTGTTGCCGCTGGTGGTGTCATTTAAATTTGGCGATGAAAAAGCGCTGGAACTTTTTTGCGTTCTAACCGAGCAGCTTGGAATTGGCAAAGAAGAAACCCGCGCCGCGTTTACAAAAGCTCTGGCAAAACAAAGAGAATACTTTGACGCCTGCAAAAAACTAGGTGTTCAGGCGTTAGAAGACGCACGAAATGCCGACAGGCCGGTAATTGCTCTGCTGGGGCGGCCTTATAATGCCTTTACCGGGGAGGCAAACATGGGAATTCCGCGAAAATTCACAACGCGGGGCTTTTCTATCGTTCCTTTTGACATTTTACCCTTTGAAGACACGAAAATTTTCTCAAATATGTACTGGTATTATGGTCAACAGGACGTAAAATCGGCAAATTTCCTTAAAAAAGAGCCGAATATCTATGTTACCTACATTACAAACTTCTCGTGTGCGCCGGATTCCTTTATTTTGCACTACTTAAAGTGGGCAATGGGGCAAAAACCATTCCTTATTTTGGAGCTGGACTCACACTCGGCGGATGCCGGTATCGATACCCGTGTAGAAGCGTTTTTGGACATTATTGACGGCTACCGGGGCAAAAAGGACAAGCTGGAAGCCGAGCGCTACAGCAACGGCTGGAAATTCCAGCAGTCCGACCTTACGCTTTTAAATGAAACGACCGGTGAAAAAGTGGAAATTCGCAATAATAAGCGGGTAAAGCTGCTACTTTCCAACATGGGGCTTATCTCCACCGAATATATGGCCGCAGCTGTCCGCAGCATTGGCATAAACGCGGAAGCCATGCCTGTAGCCACGGCAAAAACCGTTCAGGTGGCGCGCGCCCATGCTTCCGGCAAGGAATGTGTGCCAAGCCATCTTCTTTTAGGCAGTGTTTTGCAGTTTTTATCCGGCCCCAAATACCGCAAAGATGAGCTTTATATAATCTTTGTGCCAATAACAACAGGCCCGTGCCGCACGGGGCAGTACTTTGTTTATTATGAAAATCTTTTCCGCGACCTGCAGCTGGAAAATGTGGTTGTGTTAATTCTTTCGGCGGATAATTCATACAACGAGCTGGGGCCTGATTTTTCAAAAGAAATGTGGAGGGGCCTTGTTCTATCGGATTACCTTAAAGATATACAAAATGCACTAAAAACCTGCGCGACGGATACGGAAACGGCGCTTGTCAGTTTTGAGCGCTCATGGCGGCGCGTAATGGACGCCGTTGAACACGAGCCTAAACGCATCTGGAAAGAGCTAAAGTTTGTGGCGCAGGAAGTAAAAAAGATTCCGTTAAAGCGCCGCCTCCTAGACTGCCCCCGTGTTTTGGTGGTAGGCGAAATTTATGTACGCCGCGATGACTTTGCCGTAGGCGAGTTGACCGATCTTATGAGCGAGCGCGGCATTGTGGTAAAGGTTGCCGGTATCTCCGAGTGGATACACTATCTGGACTTTGTCCGCGAATATTCCTTAAAAAAATTGATAAAACTAGGGCAGGGCGGCAACCGCCGGAAGCTTTTTAAACTCAACATAGAACAGTGGTGGAAACACAGCGTCGAAAAAAAGACATTGGCCATTCTGGGCCCAACCGGTTTAATTCCGCCCACCCCTCACGATATGCACCAAATAATGGAAATGTGCCAAAAGCACTTTGTAAATCTGGAACTTAACAGCGAGATTGCTGTTTCAAGCGGCGCGGCGGCAACAGCAATGGAAAGCGGCTACAGTGGTGTTGTCAACATTTCCCCGTTTGCCTGTCTTATAGGCCGCGTAATCGAGGGGCTTTACACACCGTGGGCACGCGAGCACAATTACCCCATTCTCTCTGTAGAAGTGGACGGTAACCTTTTGCCGCCTAACATCATCAACAAACTGAATATTTTTATGGTAAACGTCCTCCGCTTCCGCGGCGGCACCGACCTCTCGGCGCTGGTGGACAGCAGCACTTCGACGGAAGATAACCATTTAGCGATTGAAACCCAAAAGGAAAAAACAAAATGAATTGTTTTTTATGTAAAGGACAATTAGAGAATAAAACATCAACATTCATGGTTGAGATTGAAAATTCAATAGTCATTATCAAAAATGTTCCGTCACAAATATGTAGTCAATGCGGAGAGGTTTCTTATACCGCTACTATAGCGCTTCAGCTTGAACAAATTGTTGAAGCTATAAAACCCGGGATTAAACTACACACCGAAATATCTATCGTAAATTACACGGAGCAAGCAGCATAACGGGTATGAACGACATTTCACGTATTCGTAATTTTTGTATAATCGCGCACATCGACCACGGCAAGTCTACACTTGCAGACAGGCTTATACAGAAGGTTCATCTTGTGGAAGACCGCGATTTTCAGAACCAAATTCTTGACACAATGGACATAGAAAGGGAACGCGGCATAACGATAAAAAGTCAGGCCGTTACAATTCCATACAAAACCGCAGACGGCGCCCTCTACGAGCTTAACTTTGTGGATACGCCCGGGCATGTCGATTTTACCTACGAGGTGTCGCGCGCAATAAGCTCGTGCGAGGGGGCGCTTCTGTTAATAGATGCATCGCAGGGGGTGCAGGCGCAGACACTTTCAAATATGTTTTTGGCGATGGAGCACGACCTTGAAATCATTCCTGTTATAAACAAGATTGATATGATTGCTGCGGATATTCCCGCGACTAAAGCGCAAATTGACAAAGACCTTGGGTTGGACGCGGAGAACGCGCTGCTTGTTTCGGCGCGTAACGGTACCGGTGTAGATGAATTATTCGACGCAATCGTTATGCGAATTCCACCTCCTAAAGGTTCGCGGGACGCTCCGTTACGCGCTTTAATTTTCGACTGCCATTACGATCCGTATCGCGGCGTTGTTGTTCATCTGCGCCTCTTTGACGGCAATATCAAAAAAGGCATGAAGGTCCGCTTTATGTCGAATAACAGCGAATACGAAGTTGAAAGCCTCGGTCTTTTTAAAGTTGCTTTATGCGAAACACAGGAGCTTTCCGCAGGCGGTGTCGGCTATATTATAGCCGGTATTAAAACGGTAAGCGATGTCCGCGTGGGCGACACCGTAACGGGGGCGGTAAATCCCTGTACGGATGCACTGCCCGGCTTCCGCGAGGTAAAGCCGGTTGTTTTTTCCTCAATATACCCTGTGGATTCAAACGACTACGAAGAACTCAAAGTGAGTTTGGAAAAACTAAAATTAAACGATGCTTCGTTAGTATACGAAAAAGATTCATCGGCGGCGCTGGGTTTCGGTTTCCGCTGCGGGTTTTTGGGATTGTTACATTTGGAAGTTATACAAGAGCGTCTTGAGCGCGAATTCAACCAGGTTATAATCTTTACCGCCCCTTCTGTTAAATATAAAATTCACCTTATACGCGGCGAGGAAATATTTGTCGATAACCCCGCCGACTACCCCGACGATGGGCAGATACAAAGTGCCGAAGAGCCTTATATCCGCGCTTCTGTTATAACACCCGCAGATTATCTTGGTAACATAATGACACTGTGCTTACAGAAACGCGGGGTGCAGACAAATATGACATACCTTGACGAAAAGCGCGTGGAAATTATTTACGATATGCCGTTAGCTGAAGTCTTGTTTGATTTTTACGATAAACTAAAAAGTACAAGCCGTGGTTATGCATCATTCGATTACGACATAACCGAATATAAGCCGACGCAGCTTGTAAAACTTGATATACTGTTAAACGGAAAAGCTGTGGACGCGCTTTCACAACTTGTGTTTAAAGAACGCGCTTATGATCGCGCCCGTATGGTATGCGAAAGGTTGAGCGAGGAAATACCGCGTCAGCAATTTAAGATACCAATACAAGGCGCCATCGGCAGCAACATAATCGCCCGCGAAACAATTAACGCACTGCGTAAAGACGTGCTTGCAAAATGTTACGGCGGCGACGTTACGCGAAAGAGAAAACTTTTGGAAAAACAAAAAGAAGGGAAAAAACGCATGAGGATGGTAGGCGATGTGGAACTTCCGCAGAACGCCTTCCTTGCCGTGCTTAAAACAAAAGACGATTAGGAGGAGAATAAAATATGCCAGTTCGTAGTAAAAATGTATCTGCGCTTAAAGCCGGTTATCTATTTCCGGAAATTGCGCGTCTACGCCGCGAGTTTGCGGCAAAAAATCCTGACAAAAAAATAATTAGTTTAGGTGTCGGGAATACCACCGAGCCGCTTTTACCGCATACCTGCGAGGGTCTTGTAGAAGGCGCTAAAAAATTAGGAGACGCGAAAACATATTCCGGTTATGCCGACGAAGGTTTTTCAGAGCTGCGGGGCGCGATCTCGCGTGTTTTTTATAACGACACATTTGCCGCCGATGAAATTTTCATAAGCGACGGGGCAAAGTGCGACATAGGACGGCTGCAACTATTATTCGGCAGCAGCGTAAAACCTGTGGTGCAGGATCCTTCGTATCCGGTTTATGTTGACGGATCCGTTTTACACGGCGCAGCAGGTAGACGCATATCATCGTGTGACGGACCGGACTGCGACGATACAAGATACGGCGGTATCGAATACCTGCCGTGTACACCGGAAAATAATTTTTTCCCCGACCTTTCGCAAATACCGTATAACAGCCTTATTTATTTTTGTTCGCCAAATAACCCAACGGGCGCGGTTGCGTCAAAAGGACAGCTTGCGGCACTGGTCGCGGCGGCTAAACGAACAAACTCAATAATTATTTTTGATGCCGCATACTCCGAATATATCCGCGATCCGTCCCTGCCTAAAACTATATTTGAAATTAGCAGCGCGAAAACATGCGCCATAGAAGTAAATTCATTTTCAAAACATGCCGGGTTTACAGGCGTGCGGCTTGGCTGGACGGTTGTCCCAAAAGAGCTGCTCTATTCCGGCGGCGAAAGCGTTAATGCCGACTGGTCGCGCGTGCAGTCTACAATTTTTAACGGCGCGTCGAACATTGCTCAATGGGGAGCGTTAGCGGCTTTAGATGACGCGGGTAGAACCGAAATAAAAACGCTTACAGATTTTTATTTAGGCAACGCCGCTTTAATACGCAAAGCATTACAAGTATTGCACATAACCTGTTATGGCGGAGAGAACTCGCCTTATATATGGGCGCATTTTCCCGGACGCGGAAGTTGGGATGTATTTAACGAATTTCTGGAAAAGAAACACATTGTAACAACGCCCGGTGTTGGCTTTGGCCCGGAAGGTGAATCCTTTATCCGGTTTTCCGCATTCGGACACCGCGATGATGTTATAGAAGCGTGTAACAGATTAGTTAAAGTTTAGAGGTTAGAAAAAGTGTAGGGTGGAAAGTGAAAAGGAAGACATGATTTGATAACGAAGTACTACAAAAAGAAAAATCTTTCTTTTCATTCCTCATTCCTTTTTGCTTTTATTTTCTTATTATTCTCGTGTGCGCATAACAAACCGGTAATAGATGAAAAACCGCAGCAGCTTGTTACGCAGCAAAACAACGAAGTAACAATGATTGCGGTAGGAGACAACCTTATACATATTGAGCTAATCAACAACGCGAAAACCGGCAACGATGAGTTTAACTTTTTACCTTACTATAAAAATGTCCGCCCGTTGATCGAAACCGCCGACATTGCCTTTATCAATCAGGAAACATTAATCGCCGGATCCGAATTTGTTTATTCGGGTTATCCTGCGTTTAACGGGCCTGCCGCGTTAGGCGACGCCATAGCCGGGCTTGGCTTTGATGTTGTAAACCACGCAACCAATCACTCAATGGACAAAGGTGAAAAGGCTGTCTATAAAGTTATTGAATATTGGGATAAACGGCCTGAAATTTTAATGCTGGGGTTAAACCGTAGCGCCGATGACAGAAACGAAAAAACCATTACAACAAAAAATATTATCGAAAAAAACAATATCAGGTTTGGGTTTTTATCATACACTTATGGACTAAATGGTATTAGCCTTCCTAAAGATAAACCATGGCTTGTCTCGCTTATTGATACCGAAGTTATGGCGCGGGAAATAGACGCGCTGCGCCCGTTATGCGACATTCTTATTGTTTCGATGCACTGGGGCAATGAATATGAGCACAAGCCGTCCAAACGTCAATTGGAGCTTGCGGAATTCCTTTCGGCACATAATGTCGATCTTGTTATAGGCCACCACCCCCATGTTGTGCAGCCTATAAAAACATTTAACCGGGGTGACGGAAAAACAACATTAGTATTTTTTTCGCTCGGTAACTTTATTTCCGCTCAGGTGCAAAACTACACACTGCTCGGCGGCATGATGCGAGTCAGGTTTATTAAAGACAGCGCAGGGGTGTATATTGATAACGCCGAATTTCTCCCGCTTGTAACACATTATGACAGAGGCTATAAGAACTTCAGCGTTTACACCTTGGACAATTACAGCGAAGAAAAGTCAAAAACCCACGGCTCGCGCAGCGAAAAAAACGACGTAAGCACAGCCTACTTTAACAGGACCATTACAGAAGTTTTCGGCGGCAATTTAAGCATAAACGCGAAGGAATGAGCCGCCCCGGATAATTTGACGCTCAATAGGGGGAGTGAAAAGAATTATGCCGATACTGTATAATGGGAATTGCAAATTTAAGGAGACGTCATGGCATCCGATACTTTTGAAGAAGCGGTACGCTATTATAAAATGAAGCGGTGGGACATCGCTTTACAAACCTTTCTTATGGTGGAAAGCGAAGAGTTTAAAGAAGAAGAAAAAATGGAATTGGCCTATTATCTTGGCCTTTGTTACACAAAAATGGAGCGCTACAACGACGCGCTTCTTTATTTGGAACAGGTGGTAACCGGTAATACTTCGTCCCTGCGTATATGCCAATGCCGGCTGACCCTTGCTTATATTTACATGATTACCCGCCGTCCTAAAATGGCGCAGTTCGAGCTTGAACGCCTTGTAAAAAACGGCTTTTCATCGCCGCAAATCTATACCCTGCTTGCCTACTCCGCTTTGGTGCAGGAACAACACGCGCAGGCGGTTGATTACTACGAAAAGGCGCTGCAAATTGACAGCGCAAACACAACAGCGCTTAACGGCCTTGGCTTCCTTCTGGTAGAGGCAAATATCGACCTGCCGCGCGGCCTTGAGCTTTGTAAAAAAGCCGTCGAGAAAAAGCCGCAGAACGCCGCCTACCTTGATTCGCTTGGCTGGGCATATTTTAAATCCGGCGAAGTTAGCGATGCCCGTAATTATCTGCGCCGCGCCCTTGATATTGCCCCGCGCCAAAAAGAAATCGCCGGTCACATGAAGGCTGTTGTAGGCGATGCCTCATAAGTTTTTTCTTTGCGTCCTTTTGATGTTGACGCTTACTCATTTCTCCATAGCGCAAGATGGCGGGCAGGCGGGCGGTAACGGTGCAGGCGCCGGTTCCTTTGGCAGCGACCAAAATTCACTTAACGCCGCCGAATCGTTCCGCATAGCTGTTGAGGCTTACAACCGTTTTGCCTTTAACGAATCAATACTTACGCTGGAACAGGCGCTTTTCTACAAACCCGGTGAGCCTTTAATTTTAGACTGGCTGGGACGCGCCTACTACCGCTCCGGCATGGAAAACATAGCCCTCCGTCAATGGCAGGCGGCAACGGAAGCCTACGGCGCCGCTCCCGAATCGGTGTTAATCGGCAGCCGCATAGAAAGCGTCCGCGCCCGCATGAGCCTTTTTTCAAGCCTGTCCGGCCAACGACCTTTTGTGGAAATAGGCCATTTCAGCGGGGTAACGGACGACGGCGTCCCGCGCTTTAAAACCCCGACAGAGGTGCTGCCCCTTGACGATGGCTCCGCGTGGATTGTCTGCTATGGCAGTAACGAAATTGTCCGGTTGGATGTAAACGGCATTGTCCGCCAGAGGGAACGCGGCCCGCTTACCGGTTTCGACCGCCCCTACGCCCTTGTTAGGGGTTTGGACGGCAGACTCTACCTTTCGGAATTTCGCGGAGGGCGGGTAAGCGTCCTTTCGCCGGAGGGGGCGTGGCTTTCCAGTTTTGGCGGCAAAGGCATAGGAGATGGGCAGCTTTCCGGCCCCTCGTCATTGGCTGTTGATGAAGAAGGTTATATCTATGTTACGGAATTCGGGAACCGCCGTGTATCAAAATTCAGTCCCGATGGCGTTTTTATTCACAATTTCGCATCCCGCACACAGGATTTTCAAGGGTTAAAGGCCCCAACGGGTATTGCGGCAATTAACGGGATCATTTATGTCGCCTGTAGTGTCGCAAAATCAATCTACATGTTTGATAAAAACGGAATGTATTTAGGAATTTTAACGGCACAGGGGCTTACGGCGCCTGAAAGTATTAAACTATATGGCGAAAATCAGCTTTTGGTTACAGATACCAAGCGAATTTTGCTTGTAGACCTGCAAACCACGATAATTAATGAGCTTACGGCCCCCGGCAATTCGCGTGTGCGGCTTACCGGCGCACAGTTGGACATCAACAATAACCTGCTTGCCGCCGATTTTAGCTCCAACGAAGTTACCGTGCTTGCCCCGTTAGACGAGATTTCTTCCGGTCTTTTTGTACAAATAGACCGTGTTGTTTCATCGGGTTTTCCTGTTGTTACGGTGGAAGTAAATGTACAGGACAGCCGCCGCCGTCCCGTTGTGGGGCTGGATCAAAGCAACTTTATTTTAAGTGATCGTGGCCGCCCCGTGCAAAATCAAGTATTTCTGGGAGCGGGCAGCAAGTCGGAAACTGTTGATGTTTCGGTACTTTTTGAGCGATCCCCTGCGGCTTCCCGTTTAAAAGACGAGTTTGAGGCGGCAATCCGCGACATAAAGGCCGGTTTACGGGGCAACATTGCCTCGATGGTGTCGGCGGGGGCAGATCCTGTGCACGAGCGCTTTAACACCAACAACCCCGCCACCCTTGCGCAGGCGGCGCGGACAGGCGCCGTCGCATACACGGACAGGTGGCGTTTCGATCTGGGATTGCGCCTTGCCGCAGGAGATCTTTTGCCGCTTTCCAAAAAGCGCGCCGTGCTTTTCGTAACAACTGGCGACCTGGGCCCGCTTGCGTTTGAACAGTACAGTCTTAACGACCTAGCTTCCTATCTGGCAAATAACGGCATAGTTTTTAACGCGATCATCGTAGGCGGTTCGCGCGCGGGCGACGACATAAAATACCTTTGCGACGTAACAGGCGGCGCCGCTTTTCCGCTTTACAGACGGCAGGGCATTGTTCAGGATTTACAAAAACTTAACTCCGTACCCAGCGGCACGTATATTTTAAGTTTTACAAGCGGACAAGACGCAGGCAGTTTTAAAAACATAGAAGCCGAAGTCTACCTTCTGGAACGCTCCGGCCGCGATTCACTGGGGTATTTTTAATACACCCTGTTCTCATATTCTTCTTTAACGCTTTCCAGCATCCAACTGTCGTCCTCTGGGCAGGCCATATTGATTTCTTCAAATACTACATTTTCTACATATTGCATAACCAGAAAGTCCCCGTTTGCACTGCCGGGTAGAATTCCGCTCCATACAAACCCCAGTTTTTTTAAATCACTGTAGGCATAGAACCATGCGGCATCGGATAAATTTAAGTATAACATCCAAGTTTCAACAATAGAGAAAGACCGGGTTGCCATAATTTTTTTTATCGAATCCGCAAAGTCAGACGATATGCTTTTGGCAAACATTAAACAAATTCTAAAGGTTTCATTTCTGCTTACGTCTATGTTGCTTTTTTCTGATAAACAATTCTTTTTGAAAACAATATTTGGCGTAATATGTAAGCGTTTGTATATGCGCAATATTTTATCCTGCAATTTACGTTGAGCGGTACCTTGCGGATCATCTGAAAGGGCGCCGGTATTTTCGGCAAAACATATTTGCGCGTTATTGCTCTTTATAGATTTGTAATAAACAACAAAGGTTTGACGCTTTGATTTCTGCACATCAAAGTTTTTGAAGTGTACCTCGTTTGGGATAAAATTCAAATAGAAACAACAAGGAAACAATCCCAGCCGCAGGCTTACTTTCTGGCTTGCGGTGTGCAGTGTTACACATTCGGTGTATACGCCGTTTTTACCTGCCTGAATAATTCTGTCAAGCAGATCGATGCATAATTTGTCGGATATGTGCATACCGCGCAGCTGCCATGAAACTACAAGGGAACCGATTTCCATAATACCGGCAAAAGCGGAATCTTCGCTGCCTATTGCAACACCGGCTACAAAGGAAGATTTTTCGGAATGTATATCAGATGGTGTTGTAATTTTTTCCGACACTGCCGTAACGATGATTGTATTCTCACTTTGCGCGTATTCTTTTAGGTATTCAGGATTATAGAGAGCGGCTTTAAGATATGTGTAGCCATAAGTAGCGTATAGGCAGCGCGCAACATTAAGCGCGTCGGCGGGGCGGAACAAAACAATTTTAATATCGTCTTCCGTTAACTTTTGTATTTCGGCGAGCATTTTATTTTCCGAAAGTTTGTGTCCTATTACCTTAGGATCACTTTGATACTTTACTATCAGACTTTCATTTCCCTTTTGTCCTAAATACCTGCACTCTAATTTATCCACCTTTTTGGAAGCAAGAAAAAGCCCCAATCCTTTTTCTTGCAGCGCGTCATCTACGGTTTTTATTTTTTGAGGATTGTAATGCGGAGCGGCATCAAGGGTGAAAGGTATACCGTTTTGGTGTATACGAATTTCCATACCGCCTGAAATTTCATTTATTGTTATCGCAATATCCGTATCGGTATCATGCGGATCAAAAGAATAATCAACAATATTAGAAAGAACTTCTTCCAATGCAAGGCGCAGATCGTTGTTTTCTTTTTGCGAGAAACCTTTTTGCTTACATAGTGTCTCTACAAGTGAAAGAGAAGGTTCGATAGATTCTATTTTGCTTTCCAGAATAAGTTTTATTTTCATAGATTTAGTCTTCGCACATCCTTATGAGGGTGATTTAATTATCCTTTTATCTATTATGTGTTTTAGTTTTCCGCTTGTTTGAGCGTACTCCATTTTTGACTCTTCTGTTTTTTGCAAAATTATTTCGATGTAGCCGAATGATAACGCTTCCGCGATTGCCGGATCGTTGTCGTTTAATGTTTGGACAAGGTCATCATTACCGAACAGGACATTTCCTGTGCGTACTATAAGGCGCTCTTTGTTGGAGCCCGTGATATTTTCCGCAACAAGCTGCACTTGTGTATTTTCTAATTTTGACGTAATTATACCGCTTATCCTTCTGTAATCTAAAAAGCAGCCGGCAATACGGATAATATCACCGTAACGCCCCATAAGGCGGAAGCGCGGCGATGTGCTGCCACATTCACATTGGCCGTCGATCCAGCAGCCCAAATCGCCTATTTCGTAGCGTGATACTTTGCGTCCTTCCCTGTATTTGGGGCTTACTAATATCCTTCCTGTTTCACCTTTTTCGACAGGTTCATCGCTGTCTATTTTGACAATTTCCATATCCATAATAGATTTTAAAAGATGATGTTCACCGTCTGAACAATGCGAGCAGGCATAACCCATAGGCCCTACATCGTTGCTGCCGTATCCCATTGACGCGAAAATTTGTACGCCGAAAGTATTGTTTAACCACCCTTTGTTTTCGTCCGTTAAAAACTCGCCGCCGAAGAATATTTTTTGCACGCCTCTATAAGCGGCTAGTGCTTTTTCGTTTTCGCGGAAAAGTTTTAATATGTAGGAAGGCATACCCATAATTACATTTATTTTGTGTTCGATAATCGCGTTTGCCGCATCCTCACTTGGTGTTACCTCTGCCATAGGGAAATGTTTTGCGTTTGCAAGTTCAAGAATACAACTGTAACTTATAAAGCCGCCGTAAAGATGCCCCGCACTTAATAAGTTAATAACACGATCTGTCTTTGGCTCTAATCCGATAAGTACAAGGCTTTCCGCAAGAGCACTCATCTCAAAATGATAGTCGCGGTATGAGTATGATGAAAGAATTGTCTTTCCGCTTGATCCTCCGCTTTTTACATAGAGTTTTGATTTTTCATCATCGCCTGCGGTTGCCATAAAAGCATCTTTGTCCATGATAGGCAGGCCGTTTTGATTGTTGTTTGTCCATGGTGAGAGTGCGTCGAATGTTGCAATCTTTTTTAAGGAGTCAATTTGTATGGAGATACGTTTGCAATATCTTGATAACGCGAACACACCGTCGTGCGGTTCTCCCGCGTAGGATGCAAACACATTCCCGCACGATACAATTCTGGTTGCCCCGCATTTCATTAGTATTTCCGACAGATCGTATACTTCATCTACGGCACATCCCAACGATACGGTCTGCATAAAGCGTGACATAGGCATTATATATTTAACAAGCTCATGTCTTTGCATAGGCTTTAACCAAATCGTACGAAAAAGCGGGGATGGCGTAATAGCAGGTTCTCTGTTTATATAAATGCGAAAACTTTTATCATCCGCCTCGATAATATCACCTTCGTCCATGCAGCTTCCAAGCCGTACCATTATATTTTGCTGTGTTATTTGCGCGGCCTCGTGTACATCCAGAACAGGCAGGGGATAGAGCGGCGATATTTTTGCAAGTGCATCTTTTAAACGAAGCGCCAATGCGGGAAGTTCCTCAAAGCTGCCTTCGTAGAAAAGGCACTGCGGGCTTGCGCACGCTTGTTGATTTTCTTCGCAAATATCACGGGCAAGATTTTCCAGTGTTTTATCCGTTACGCCTTTTGCTGTTAAATACGCAAAACTTAAATGATGCCCCCATGCAATTACAGGTGTTGATGTCGCGTTTCGGACGCTGTCTATCGCGTCCGTACCGCCCCAAGCGACAACCGCTGTAGAAAAATCAAATAACCTTTTTAACAGATCCTGTTCTTTTGATGAAATATCCAAAGCGTAAATATATTTAGAAAGGATGCCTGTTTTGTCGCAGAGGATTAGTTTGTGTAATAGAATTGCTGAGAATCCATTTTCCTTGCTGCTTAATTTTACAATGTTGATATTGCCGCTTAAAAGACCTTCCAGCACACTAAGGGCGCCCATACCCGGCGAGTTTCCGGCGGCAACATGACATAAAACTCCTAATGGTTTGTAACATTCCAAAATATTATTTTCCAAATTAAAACGTCTTGGAACAAATGGCGTTATGCTGCCAAGCTCGTGTTCAAGTTTGTTTAACATATACTCTTTTGAAAACACACCGCTTAGTCCCATGACAGTTTCTTTGGCGGTTTTTGGATCGGTATTATTTTCGACAAGCGTCCTTTCTAAATCCGCATCGCCGTTTTTTAATATACCGCAAAGAGCATCGCCTGAATCAAGTAAAGTTTGCGTCTCCAATTGTGTTGTAATATCTCTATGAATACCGCTGAATATCTTTTCAATATTGAAATCGTTTGTAAGGATCCCCTCAACTAAATGTAGTTTGTTCATTTCATTAAACTCCTATAAAACATCTGTGGTAATTACCGTTTTAATAATTCTGCGGCGGCGATAGCGCAGCTTTTGTTTTTACTTGTTCCGGCACGTCCCAATATTTCAAAGTATGGCGTTTTTATGCCGCAGCCGCATTTTGATGCGGGTTGAAGTACAGCTAAATCCCCCATGAGTACACTGTGTGCGGGGGCGGATGTTATATAGGGGGATACAAATTGTAAAAAGCCGCTGCTGCCGAATGGCAGTACATCAAGTGTGCGGACATCCCGTATAAAAACACGCGACCAGGCAGGTACATGAAAATGATGATTGCTGCATTCCATATACGGTATGCAATGCTCAACAGAGCCAAAGCCGTCACAAAATCTATTATTCGGGATGCCCAACATCTCTTCGCCCAATTCGTATAATTCTTTTTTTGATATTTCTTTTCCTGCGGCCCCTTTCCAGCCGCCGCCGAATAATGTTGCCGAAAGAGGATTTAGTTTGACAGGCTTTATTTTAAGGTCGCGCATCTGCTGCAATGTAAAATAAAAAAAAGACGGGAAGCCTAAAATACGCACCGGCAATTCCTGCGCGGCATAACGCTGTAAAGCATTTATTATCCCGAATACATCAAAGTCGTAGCCGCCTCTGCCGTTTTGTTTTAGCGCGTATTCAATTTCTGCAGGAGGCGAATATTTTGTCATGCGTTTGTCGGTATTTGCCGTTCCCAATTTTGAGTCTGCCGGAATCTGATACGAATACATTATGTAATTTGATTTAATATCAGGTGAATTAAAACCAAGATAATCAACTTCAAAATCAATCATTTTAATAGCACTGCCTAAAGTACGTTCATCAAAGAACATTTGGCTTTTTTGTCCTGTAGTACCCGAAGATGTATAATGATCTGTAATTTGTTCATCGCCAACACTTTTCACGATGTGTGTTTTAAAAAAGTCGGCATAGACATAAGGAATTGCGGCACAATCTTCTACGGTACACAGTGTGTTTATATCAAATTTGTCTTTTTTTAAAAGGCGTGAATAAAAAGCACTATGCTCTTTATGAAAAATCACAATCTCTTTCATTGCCTGTACAAACATTTTATCAGTTTCGCCGTCGTGTTTGTAAGCGTCTTTAACAGCGCATAATTTTTCTACAGTGCTTATATTATTGTACATCATTATAACCTCCGGTCTATTATACGTTTAATTTTTCCTGTACGCGGGTTGTATTCTAGTTTATCAGGCGGAATAAATTCAAAGACAGGTTCGTGAATATGACCTTTCTCGTATTCTTCCTTAAAAAAAACGCGCTCTTTATACAAGCTTAAAAGGAACTCTTTTTTGTGATTGTTTGCAAGTGCTGTTTCGTTAGTTGCAACACGTACGGTAAGGGCATCCTTACCATCAAAATGTGTTATTATAAGCTGGTAGTTTAGAATATGCACACCGCTTACAGACTGTAAAACCGCATGTAAATCATCATAGTAAAAAGATACAACACCAACACGCGCACCCTCTTCGCTGCGCCCCTGCAGCAGGAATTTGCGGTCCCTGACATTTTGTGGTTCCAGCCACATTCCACGGTCACCAAGAGGATAGCGTATCATCGGCTGCAACAGTCTATACAAAGATGTTACAACAAGGTTGCCTGTTTTGTTTGTTTCATTGATAACTTCCCCTGTATCGCTGTCTACAATTTCTAACCGGCAAACATAATCAAAGGCGCGGTGCTCGTTAAAACCGCAAGAGCTGTCACCAAAACCTACAAGACCGCCGTCTACAAGTGAGTAAGAGGCGGAACGTATTTCAACTTTGCTATTAACCGAATGTATAAAATCACGCTGGTCTTGAAAAAAAGTTTCCCCGCCAAAATATATTTTATTTACAAAAGATATATCGGCGCCGGTTTTCTTTGCGTGTTCAAACAGAGAAATAATTGTTGTAGGCACGCCGTTTATAACATTACATTTATGCTGCTCTATTAGATAAAGCATTTCCGGTATTGGCGTTGATCCCATTATAGGATATTCAATAAGCTGCATAGGGCAGTATCGCACAAAATCGTGTACATATAAAAATGATGTATACAAAAGACCGCCGTAAAAAAGGTTTGCTATTCTGTCGCCGCTTTGCGCACCATTGTACATAAACGCAAGCCCGCTGACATGGCAAAAGGTTTCGTATTCATCATGTGCAAATACGGAAAATTTCGGCGCGCTTGTACTGCCTCCGCTTTTAAATACGACACCGTTTTCTATGGCGCCTGTAAGAACAGTATTGTTGCTGCCATTAGTATTTGCCGCCCAAAAATCACTTTGGTTTATTAAAGGAACATCCTGGACAACAGGGCGATCGCTTTGTACATCTTTGTATAAAGCACGATAAAAAGGCGAATGTTGTCTCGCGTAGCGGACTATATATTCTTCGCTGTATAGTTTTATCATAAAACATATTCTCCATCAATTTTTTTTATGCAAAGCATCACAAAAGAAGATGCCGCTAAAACGCAGCCATTTATAAACATTAGATCCATAATATTTATTTTGTTGCTTACAAAACCTACAATCGCATAACTCAACGGAATAACCGCCCCCGCAACAGTATTTAGTATGGAAAAGAAACGGCCTTGAATAAAAGGCGGTACGTAAGATTGAAAAAGCGTCATCATCGAAACATTTACAAAGCCCATTCCACAGCCGAACAAAAAAACAAAGACAAAAGACACTATCAGATTATGAAAGACAGCCAGCCCAACTAAAGATGCGCCGCAGAAAATAATGGCAAAAAACCCCGCACTGTATCTGTTGTACTTCTTTTTTATAAATCCCGCTATGGTGCTAATCAGGGCAACGCCGCCGCCTAGAGAAATTTCGTAACCTGACATAAGAAGCGCGGTGCCGTTGTAAATTGTTTTTGCAATTATCGGCAGCGCCAAAACAATCGGGGAAACAAACAGGTTGATCGCCGCAAAAAAAACAAGCAATGCTAACAACGCCTTATCATCTTTTACATATTTAAAACCTTCTGCAAGGTTTTCCCAAAACGATGTTTTCTTATCATTGTTAGGGGCGGCAGGCAGCGCTGTAGTCAGGCGGAGTGCAAAAAATATAGAAACAATATAACAGAGGGCGTCAAACGAAAAAGCGCCCGCAACACCTAACACAACGATTGCGGCGCCGGCAAAGGCCGCCCCTATAGCTTGGGAAAAAGACGTGATGCCGGACACTACCGAAACCGCAGCGGGTAAGAGGCTGGCCGGTACAATGTAATTCAAGCTGCCCTGCATTGAAGTTTCAGCCAGCGGCTCAAAGGCGTAAATCAGTATTGCGAATAACGCGAACAAAAGCGGAAACGAATTAAACACACCCAGCGCAAAAAGCAAAATTGTAATTCCTACAACAATAACATTTCCGGCAAGCGCCGCAATCATTGTTGTCTTTTTGCTGTAACTGTCAGCCAGCGCGCCCATAAAAGGGGCAAACCCAAAAGTGCCAACCGCCGTAGCCGCCATAATAATCCCCAAAAGCGAGGATGCGTTTTTAAAGCCGCTATCCAACACCCACCATGATATGGCCAGAGAGAAAAATCTTGCGCCTACTGTGGAAATAAAACGTGCGGCATAAAGGTTTCTAAAATCCGGAACCGCAAAAACGCTGGTGGAGTTCATTAGTTCTAGTTTAAAGGTAAATTAAAACTATGACAATGCTGTTGAAATTCTGCTCCTTTGGCAGGTTCGTTGATCTGTCTGCGCGTACGGATGCAAAAAGAACAGCCATGGTAACGTCTATTTCTGGAAAGGTTATAAATTGCATCTTGATGTAAGCGACAGCGGATTTCCGCTTAACGCGGTTGTTACCGGAGCGAATGTCCATGACAACCGGCTTGCGATTCCCATGGAAAAGATGCTCGAAGAAAAAGTCCGTTCTTGTTACAGTCTTATGGATGCGGGTTATGACGCAAAAGTAATATCCGGTTTCATTTTGAATACACACGAACAGTAACAAATGATTTTGTGATTCGGCACGATTGCGGGTATTATCAAATCCTCGTTAAGGAGTTAGATAAACAGGAATATAAAGACCATGTTAATAATGCGGCTTAATTTCAAAAAGGGGATATTTTCACTTTGGCTTGACAAATAATATATGTATACCTTGCGGAAACATACAAAATAGTGTAGAATAACTTTGATAAAGGGATAAGATATGGCATATAGACCGGTAACAGTAGACAGAACTCGTTTGACCATTATGGGCGTGGTATTTCCGGATATAGAGACGCTGGACAGTACGGCGGATGCTCTGGGTTCAAATATGTTTGAAGGATTTGAGCCGACTGAAAAAAGCGTCTCGATTATACGCGATTATGTATGTAACAAAATTACGTTTCAGCAATTAGCTCAGCTTACGAAGGAAAAAGCGTATGCGTAATGCGTATCAATATCTCGACCCTGATTATACTTACACTGACCCGCAAACAGGCGTATTGCGTAATTTAGCAAACGTTACCAATCAGGACGATTTATTGTTTCTTGAAAGCGCATCTGTATTAAAACGTGCAAAGGAACTTGCAAAAAAACCTATCAAAATAAAAGATGTAAAGGCGCTTCTGGCTATTCATCAATATTTGTTTCAAGATGTTTACCAATGGGCAGGGAAGCCGCGAACAGTCAACATTAGCAAAGCCGGTAAACCGTTCATTGAGACGAACTTTTTTGCGACAAGTTTAAACTATATCGATACGCTTATAGGTGATTATCATAGTTTGGAAAAAACAGATTTGAAACGTATAGCACAAAAACTAGCCGAAATACTTGATGCGGTTAATTTTCTGCATCCGTTTAGGGAAGGTAATGGTCGCACCCAGCGTGAGTTTATTCGTGTTCTTGCCCTTGAACACGGATTGACGCTTAACTTAAACCCACCCGATAACGCCGATGTATATGAACGCTATATGTCAGGCACGATAGATGGCGATGTAGCGAAGCTGGCGGCGCTCATTGAGGAGTTAGCGAAAGTGGAGATATAGGAGGATATTATGAATATTCGAGAATCGGTAAAACACGACATCGACACATTGCCTGATGAAGTGCTGGTTGCAGTGCGAGATTTTGTGTTGTTTCAAAAACACCGTGAGCTTTTAGAAACGGATGACACAACTTACTTAAACTCAATCCCCGGAATGGCGGAATCTATAAACGAAGGCATAGCGACACCTTTGTCTGAATGTGTGCCGCTCTCTAAGGTGTGGGCTGATGTATAACCTTTTGCTTACAAGGCAAGCAGTAAAAGATTCTCAAAAATTGGAACAAGCCGGATTAAAAACAAAAGCGGCATTCCTTCTTAGAGTGATTCAGAAAAATCCTGTACAGAATCCTCCGCCCTATGAGAAACTACAAGGATATTCTGCCACCTATTCGCGTAGAATAAATATCCAACACAGGCTTGTATATCAGGTGTTGAATAATGCTGTAAATAATGATGACGTGCCGTATGATGGCACTGTAAAAATTATTCGTATGTGGACGCATTATGAATAAGGGATCGGCGTATGAGTAACAAAGCGAATCTGCCGGAAGGGTGGTGTCGGTGAAAAAATCAATTACAAAAGATGAACTTGAGTTTGCAATTTTCTGTGTGGAATGTGTAGCAGATGAAGTCGGTCTAAAAGGCAACGAGGTCTACGAGCTAATGATGAACTGTCCGGGGTTGAATGTGCTTGATGATTATGTGATTGAATTTTACAGCACGCTTCACACGCAAGGCCGGGAGTATATCGTTCGCGAACTAATCGAACTTATGCGAAAAAAAGGGACTAAGATATGATCCTGTATCACGGTGGTTATTGCGCAATCGAAAAACCTGACTTGTCGTTCTGTCGCAATCGAACGGACTTCGGCAATGGCTTTTATCTTACACCGATAAAAGAGCAGTCAATAAACTGGTCTAAACGGTTTATCAAAAAATACGAGCATGGAATTGTCTCAATTTACGAGTTTGACGAAACGGTACTAAATAGCGCTACTGTTTTAAGGTTTGAATCATATTCAAGAGAATGGTTTGATTTCGTGGTAAGATGCCGAAGAGGCAAAGATGATAGTCATTACGATATTGTTACAGGCGGAGTCGCAGACGATAGAGTGTTTCCAACAATTACACTATTTCTTAGTAACTATATCAACAAAAGAGAAGCGGTACGCAGATTGCGTTTTATGAAACCGAACGAACAATACTGCCTTAGAACTCAAGCCGTAATGGATGAATACTTACGGTATTCAAATAATGAGGAGGTTACATGACAGAACACAAGATAATTCTACACATAAAGTACCCATCTATCGTAGAAGCCTATGCGAGCCAATACGACACAGCTTTTCGTACCGCGCTTGATTTGTTTTACAACTCTGAGCTTTATCACGAAGTCCGTGAAGGCATCTCCGATATGCATTGCCGCAGTGATGGTTATCTTGCCGAGGAATTAAGCCGAGAACTTGAACTGAAAGGGTAGGGGAGTAGTTATGGAAAAATTATATTTGGACAACTACAGAGGGTTCACAGACCAATACATCGAAATCTGCGATGTAAACTTTCTCGTTGGAGAGAACAGCACCGGTAAAAGCTCGGTGTTATTTGCACTTAAAACTATTTTTAGTGAGAAGTTTTGGTCTGCTCTTGATTTTAGCGTAAGTGAAGGGCAGGGGTATTCTTTTGATGACTTGGTGTCTGCGGCAAAAACAAATAAAAGCTACTTTCGTCTAGGATATATATTTGAAAATGAAAATAAAACCTCGTTTCTGTTTGAATTTGTCAATGACGGTGGTAAACCATCTTTGTCAAAAGCGGTCTTATCTCAATGTGATAACACAATTTATATCAATATTGCCGAAAATAAGAAGACTATAACCTATAAAAATAGCAATAAAAAAACACTCACATTTGATGAGTTTGAATCATGCCATGCGTGGAATGAACTCAAAAACGTAAAACAAGATATTTCTCCTATTGTGCTTGTGAATATCATTGCTTCTAATAATCCGGTTTTTGTTTTTGATTCTCGCCAACAAAGCATCGATTTTACAGCCCCTATCCGCAGCAAACCGCGAAAAACGTATGACGAACCGGCAACTCATGTCTCTTCTGAAGGCGGGCATATTCCGTATCTTTTACGGCGTCTCTTTAACGAGAACGGAGCATCATTACGAACAAGCCTTAATAACTTTGGTAAACAAAGCGGCTTGTTTAACGACATCGAGATAAAAGACTATGGTTCAGGCATTGATGATGTACTTTTTCGTCTTAATTTTCTTTTGGATAAGATACCTATCAATATTGTCAACCTCGGATACGGTGTTTCTCAGGTGTTCCCAGTTTTATTTAATATCTTCACCGGCAAGGATGATGTGTTTGAGATACAACAACCGGAAGTGTATCTGCATCCGAAGGCGCAGGCGGCATTAGGGGATGTGTTTTTTGATATAACGATAGAAAAGCAAGAAAAAAAGTTTTATATCGAAACTCATAGCGATTACCTTATAGACCGCTTCCGGCAAAGGCAAAAGAAAGCAGCCAAGAAGGCATCAGCACAGGTTTTGTTTTTCAGTCGTACAAACGGTTTGAATAAAGCGCAATCTATTGGAATTGACCAAAGCGGCAATTATCCAAATGAACAACCGCCTGAGTTTCGGGATTTTTTCTTAACCGAAGCAATGGAGAACCTCGGCTTATGATAGTACTCGATACTAATACATTCTCATTCATCTCTAAAGAAAACGCCAGCGACTATTTACGGAATGTGGTGGGGTAGGGAACGGTATGGAGATATTCGACAATATCAATAAGACCGTCAAAGATGATTTGATGATGACAATTGAAAAAGGCAGCAAACTTCGAATAGCCGCTGCCTGTTTCTCTATATATGCCTATCAAGTGTTGAAAAAACAGCTTGACGGTATAGATGAATTACGATTTATCTTTACGTCCCCTGCCTTTGTCACGGAGAAAGCCGCCAAAGAGAGGCGCGAGTTTTATATTCCGCGCCTCCATCGTGAGCGCAGCCTCTATGGAACGGAGTTTGAAGTCAAGCTCCGCAATGAGCTTTCGCAAAAAGCGATAGCTCGCGAGTGTGCAGAATGGATAGGCAAAAAAGTCAAGTTCATGTCTAATACCACTAGTGAGAATATGGGTGGGTTTTTAAATGTCATTACTGCAAAGAATGAAATGACTTATATGCCATTAAACGGATTTACGACGGTTGACATCGGCTGTGAGCGCGGTAACAACAGCTATAATATGATGACGCGATTTGAGACGCCATCGAGTGGGGAGTTTGTTCGATTGTTTGATTCGGTTTGGTGCGACAGAAGCAAGTTGCAGGACGTGACCGAACAAGTTATCGACAACATTACCGCAGCCTACAATGAAAATCCCGCTGATTTTCTCTATTTTTTCACACTTTATAATATCTTTAACGAGTTCTTGGAGGATATATCGGAGGACGTTCTACCGAATGAAGCGACAGGTTTCAAGCAGAGCAAGATTTGGAATATGCTCTATGCGTTTCAACGTGATGCGGCTCTCGCTATCATCAATAAGTTGGAACAGTATAACGGCTGTATTCTCGCCGATAGTGTAGGGCTTGGTAAGACTTTCACAGCACTTGCAGTCATCAAGTATTACGAGAACCGTAACCGCAGTGTATTGGTGCTTTGCCCGAAGAAATTGAGTGACAACTGGCGTACTTTCCGTGAGAATTACAAGAATAACCCTGTTGCCGCAGACCGTCTACGTTACGATGTTTTGTTTCACACAGATCTTTCGAGAGAACACGGAATGTCCGGCAGTATCGACCTTGAAAAGATTCGATGGGAAAACTATGACCTCATTGTTATTGATGAATCACACAACTTCCGCAACGGCGGTGAAGTGTATGGAGAAAATGAACGCGACAACCGCTATAACGTTCTTCTGAAAAAAGTTATCCGTGAGGGCGTGAAAACGAAAGTGCTCATGTTATCGGCAACACCTGTCAATAATCGATTCAATGATTTGAGAAATCAACTTGCGCTCGCCTATGAAGGCAAGAGTGCGCTCATCAATGAAAAGCTCAATACGGAAAAACCAATCGATGATATATTCCGCAATGCACAAAGGGTGTTTAACCAATGGAGTAAACAGGAGCCGGAAAATCGTACCACCACAGCCATGCTCAAAGCACTCGATTTTGACTTTTTTGAGATGCTTGACAGCGTGACGATAGCCCGCTCCCGCAAACATATCGAGAAGTATTACAACATGGATGAAATAGGCAGGTTCCCGGACAGATTAAAGCCAATCACCCTGCGTCCTGACCTAACAGACTTAAACAGCGCAATAACTTATAACCAGATTTTTACGGAGCTGATGAATCTAAATCTAGCCATGTATATACCGACTGATTTTTTGTTACCAAGCGCGGTGGTAAAATACATTGACGCTAGTATTAACATTACACCGGAACATGATACAAAGTTGCAAACGCTCCTCGGTCTGATTGCTGGCAAAATAGAACATCCGATTAATGGCGCAAATAAGAAAATCCTTATATTCTCTGCGTTCTCCGATACGACAGAATACCTTTACGATATGGTAAGCGTATTTGTAAAAAATAACTTTACCCTTGATACCGCAATGGTAACAGGCTCCATAGACGGCAGAACGACCATTCCAAAGTTCAGAGCAACACGCTTGATGAACAGATCGCCGCTGATGAAGAACGCGCTAAATTGAACAGGCGCATAGAGCAGCTTGAAAAGCAAGCTCGGATAGAAAAACAACCACGCCGCAAGTGGGAATTGGCGAAGGAAGTGAAGAGAATGAAAGAGAGGATGGGGGGAAAGTTATGAAAACGCTAAGTATCAAACTAAATCAAGAATATCGATTATTCAAAAAAAACTTTGAGCAAGAACTTGAAGGTGATTTAATTATTATCTCAGGTGCTAACGGTTCAGGAAAAACACAACTTTTGAGCTTAATTAATAAAAAAACTGCTAATATTACAATTGACACTGAATTAAAGTCCAATGGAATCATAATAACCGAGGATAATATTGTATACAGGTCATTTCGTGATAATATTAACATCCCTGCATTCAAATCAGGAACTGCTACTGAAAAAGACCAAGAACTTCAACAAATATATCAGAATTGGAATAACTATATTGATTATAGTCGCCAAAGAAGTTATAAGCAACTTAAAGGTTTGCAATATTGGGGAAGTTTTAATAAGTTGTTTACTGTTTTATCATCAGCAGTGACACCAAAATTAAAATTTACTGATTTAAATAGTTTTCGTGATGCATTACCAAATGATTTTGTGTTTATTAAAGACGACATATTCACTAGTAATGTAGGTGATATTTTTTACCAATACGCTGCAGAAGAACAAGACGAGGCAGCAAAATGTGGAAGAAACAATATTCTTTTTAACCAGAATAAATGGACACAAAATGCACCTTGGACTAAATTAAATAGTCTATTTAAAAGACTTAACTTTAGCTACCGATTTAAAGAAAAGTATATAATACAAACTCCAAATCTTGATGAGCCACCTAAATTATATGAGCTAAAAGATACTGGCGAAATCAGTACAAATTCTGTTAGAAATTTGATAGATTTATCTGATGGAGAAAAAGCAATTTTATCATTGACTTTTGCAACTCTGAGCGAGAATCATTCTGTAAAAGTAATTTTACTCGACGAGTTTGATGCACCACTTAATCCATCGCTTGTCGAGATGTTTTACATTGTTTTAGATGAGTTCTTTATTAAAAAAGATATTCAGGTGATAATGGCCACTCATTCACCGGCAACAATTTCACTTGCACCAGAAGTTGCAAAATTCTATGAAATATTTAAAAGCAATGCCAGTGAAAGCCCTAAGATATTTCAAGTAAAGAAAGAAGAATATGCAGAGCTTAGAATAGCAAACAAAGAATTTTATGATAAAATAGGCAAGCAAAAAGAGCGTATAGCTGAGCTTGAAAAACAAAATGCAGAGAATTTAGCCATATCGGCAAGCACTAAGCCTATATTGTTTGTCGAAGATAAATATACAAATATATATAAAGTGGCTTATCTAAAATGCAAAAATATTGATTTTGAAGAAAGCTCTATTGAAACAGTTTTTGAACAGAATGCTGTTTTCCAAATCATAAGCAAAGGTAGTTGTAATAAACTACAAGGGTTTTTGAGCGGATTGCTCAGTGAGTTAAAAGGTATAAAGATAATTGGGCTTTTTGATTTTGATGATGCCTATTTGTGCTACACAAATTTGAAAGATGATAAAGAGTTAGCCATTAGCTGGGAAATAATGTCAACTGATGAAAAAACTGGAATGTATAAAAAAAGAAAAGATGAAGATATTTATGCTCTTATGTTGCCAGTCCCGGATTTTAGAAAAAGTATAGCTAACAAGGATCAAGCTGTCAAAAAATTGGAAGCAGAACTCTTACTACGGGATGAAGATATACAATCTGCTTATAGCACACAAACTGTAGCAAAAGAAAAAATAATTGAGGGACTAGAAATCCCCAAAATCAAAAACAAGGATGATTTTTGGAAAAAATCTATTGTGATAGAGGCTAATAAGTTTGATTCATTTAATCCTTTGTTTGGATTGATAGATACAATATTTTGCAACAATGGTGATGAGAAAAAGGAAGATAAAAACTAATGTAAATGGATAAATATTACAGGAGACCATTAAAAATGACTAAACCCGATAACCTAAAACTCCGCACCTCCGACCGCACCGAGCGCAATTTCGCCGCCCTTAGCAAGCTATTCCCCAATGCCGTCACGGAAACCGTAGACGCAAACGGCGCGGTGATTCGCGCCATTGATGCCGATGTGCTGAGGCAAGAGATAAACACCCATGTCGTCGAAGGCAAAGAGGAGCGCTACCAGTTTACCTGGCCGGACAAGAAGAAGTCCGTCCTGCTCGCAAACGCGCCGATTGCCGCAACCCTGCGCCCATGCCGCAAAGAAAGTGTGAACTTTGATACGACCGAAAACCTCTACATTGAGGGCGACAACCTTGACGTACTAAAACTGCTACAGGAAACCTACCTGAACCGCATAAAGATGATATATATCGACCCGCCGTATAACACCGGCAACGACTTCATCTACGATGATGACTTTGCCGAGGACTCGGGTGAGTTTTTGAGCCGCGATGGGCAATACGATGAAGACGGCAACCGCATGGTACGCAACCTAGATAGCAACGGGCGGTTCCACACCGACTGGCTGAATATGATATACCCACGATTGCGATTGGCAAGGGATTTGCTGAAAGATGACGGGGTGATTTTTATCAGCATTGATGATAATGAAGTTTATAATTTAAGGAAAATGTGTAACGAGATATTTGGTGGGACAAATTTTGTTGCTGACTTAGTGTGGGCAAATAAAGAGGGAGGGGGTAGTTCGGACAGTAAATTGTTCAGGATTAAACATGAACATATACTTTGTTTCTCAAAGAATATAGAAAACGTCGATATTAAAGGACTTCCAGTAGGAAACGAGGAACGCTACAAATCCTCAGATGCATATGTTTCAGCACGCGGAAAGTATTATCTCCAAAAAATGGGGATGGGAACTATACAATATTCCAAATCATTAGATTATCCGATAACTACACCAGATGGAACTACCGTTATGCCAGCAGACAACAATAATGGGCGCAAGGCTTGTTGGCGTTGGTCAAAACCTAAATTTGAATGGGGATTGGAAAATGGATTTATTGAGATGAAAAAGGATAATAACGGAATATGGATAGTTTACAGTAAGCAGTATCTAAATTGCGATAATGAGGGCAACATTATCACCAGAACACAATGTCCAATGGGGATAATCGACGAGTATTCCAGTACACAGGCGGCGAAACTACTTGAGAATATGGGCTTGGGTTCAATATTCAGTTATGCCAAACCGGTTGAACTCATTCGTTACTTATGTGAAAGGATGGCTAATTCCAATGATACATTCCTCGACTTTTTCTCTGGATCTGCCACCACCGCCCACGCAGTGATGCAACTCAACGCAGAAGACGGAGGGAAGCGTAAATTCATAATGGTACAGTTACCTGAAACAACCGACAACAAGGAGTATCCTACAATCTGCGAAATCGGTAAAGAGCGCATCCGCCGTGCCGGTGCGAAAATCGGCAAAGGCGACATCGGTTTTCGCGTGCTTAAACTCGACAGCAGCAATATGAAAGACGTATACTACACGCCGCAGGAATACACGAAGGCAGGGCTTGATTTTGATGGGTTTGTGGACAACATCAAGAGCGACCGCACCGCAGAGGATTTGCTGTTTCAGGTCATGCTCGACCTTGGCATACCCTTGTCAAGCAACATCGAAGTCAAGCATCTGGATGGCAAGCAGGTGTACTATGTAAATGGTTGCTACCTTATCGCTTGTTTCGAGAGCGTGGACGACAAGACGGTAACGACGATAGCGCAGGGCAAACCATATTACGCCGTGTTCCGCGATAGTAGTTTTGCCTCCGATAGCATCCTCGTAAACTTTGAGCAGATTTTCAAGACCTACAGCCCAACGACTATCAGGAAGGTGCTGTAATGAAAAAGAAAGGGCTTGAGTTTTTTGACAGCATAGCGCGGCTTATTGAACAGGCGCGAAAATATGTCGGGCGCACCGCAGATTTGACGATGTGTGTGACGTACTTTGAAATCGGGCGCATGATAAAAGAAGAAGAACAAGGCGGTGAAAGCCGCGCCAAGTACGGTAAAAAACTTTTGACAGAATTATCGGCGTATCTCGGCGACAAGTTTGGCAAGGGATTTTCGGAAACGAATTTGAAAAATTTTAGAAAATTTTATCAAATATACGCACCGTCAATTCAGCAGATGGCATCTGCTGAATCTGAAAGCAGCGCCTTAGCCCCAATTCGGCAGATATTGTCTGCCGAATCTGAACGCAGTACTTTAGTCCCAATTCGGCAGACGTTATCTGCCGGATTGAACCCATTCAAACTTGGTTGGTCACACTATCAAATTTTGATGCGTATCGAAAACGAACAGGAACGCCGATTCTACGAAATCGAAGCCGCAAAAGAACAGTGGTCAGTCAAGCAGTTGTCCAGACAAGTCGGGAGCAGTCTTTATGAACGGTTAGCACTATCGCGCGACAAAGAAGGAGTCATGCGTCTTTCAAATGAAGGGCAAACAGTCGAAAAACCGCAGGATATTCTCAAAAATCCGCTTGTTTTGGAATTTCTCGGTTTGGAAGAAAGAAGTAAATACAGCGAGAGCGAACTGGAACAGGCTCTGATAGATAATATGCAAAAATTTCTGCTTGAACTTGGTAAGGGTTTTCTATTTGAGGCGCGGCAAAAGAGATTTACCTTTGATGAACAACACTTTTTCGTTGACTTGGTATTTTATAATCGTTTACTCCAATGTTACGTCATTATTGACCTGAAAACTGATGAATTAAAACATCAAGATTTGGGACAAATGCAGATGTATGTCAATTATTTTGACCGCCACATTAAGCAGGACTTTGAAAAACCCACAGTCGGCATACTGCTTTGCAAGAAGCAAAATGACAGTATTGTCGAATTGACACTTCCAAAAGATGCCAATATCTACGCATCTGCCTACAGTCTGTATTTACCCGATAAGGCGCTGTTACAGCGCAAACTGGCCGAATGGGTAGAGGAATTCGAGGAAACTCATGGGGATCAGGGCGATGAAGTTTAATTTTAAGATACAACCGTTTCAAACAGAGGCAACGGAAAACATAGTCCGCGTGTTTAATGGTCAATATAAGCAAGACCGCATTAGTTACCGGCGTGATAGTGGATTTGTAGAAGCCGATGAAAAGACGATGTTTGATGCAGATGATGAGACCGGCTACCACAATGCAGCGATAGAAATTGACGATGCCGGGCTATTGAAGAACGTCCGCGAAATCCAGGCGGAGAGCAATATCAAGCTCTCCCCGGCGCTTGTCAAGGAACTCGGTGCGGTCAGCCTCGATGTTGAGATGGAAACAGGTACCGGTAAAACCTACGTCTATATCAAGACGATGTTTGAGCTGCATAAGCGGTATGGTTGGAGTAAATACATTGTCGTGGCGCCAAGTATCGCCATTCGTGAGGGGGTGAAGAAATCCTTTGAAATCACGCAGGAGCATTTTATGGATTTGTACGGCAGCAAGGCGCGATTCTTTGTTTACAATTCCGGAAACCTCCATCAGCTTGACGAGTTTTCGCAAAGCAGCGGTATAAACGTGATGATTATCAACATTCAAGCCTTTGCCACTTCGCTAAAAGAGGACGGCAGGAGCAAGGAAAGCCGTATCATATACTCAAAACGCGATGAGTTTGGCTCCCGCAGGCCGATTGATGTTATCAAGGCAAACCGTCCAATCATCATTCTTGATGAACCTCAGAAGATGGGCGGTTTAGCAACGCAAAACGCGCTAAAAAACAACTTTAATCCGTTGTTTTCATTGAATTACTCGGCAACACACAAGAGCGCGCACAACCTTGTCTATGTGCTTGATGCGTTAGACGCTTTTCAAAAGAAGCTTGTCAAGAAGATTGAGGTTAAGGGTTTTGAAATCAAGTGTGAATCACAAGTGATAATGTCCCCCCTAAGAACCACGAGGGAAAATGTCACCCCCCGTGGTAGCTTAGGAGGGTGAAATACACTATGAGCAAAGAAGAACTGGGGCGGCTAACCCTGATCACCGGATCACTAGACGGGAAATACACAGT
>BOBI01000002.1 GCA_026002305.1 Spirochaetia bacterium | reverse complement strand
ATTATTTGCGGACGGCTTATGCGGTTAACGTAAACACTTTCCAGCCGCCGGTTGCTGTAAGGAATTAGCATCATGATCGATACGGTAACACAGATTTTACGGAGGATCAAGGTATCGCATTGCATCATCAGCGATTTTACATCAATAATAGGAAGATGGGCCACGAAATTCACGAAAAATACTGAAATTTATCACTTTTTTCGTGCGTTATTCACAACATTTCAAAAAACCTCTTGACAATATGGGGTCTATAGTCTACACTTGTATTATGAGGGTACGCAGAACAAGCGAATTCAACAATTGGCTTAAAAAACTGAAAGACCGGGAAGCCATAGCCCGCATAAATACCAGGGTTAAGCGGCTGGGAGAAGGAAACCCCGGCGATCATCGTTTTCTTTGCGACATTTCGGAAATGCGTATCGACTACGGCCCCGGGTATCGTGTTTATTACAAAGATACCGGTAAGGAAATTATCATTCTGCTTTGCGGCGGGAATAAGTCCACACAGCAAGCAGATATAGCAAATGCCAGGGAGATTGCCAAAAATCCCGTTGAAGAAGAATAAGGAGAAATAAAATGAAAAAAATAACTGTTGCTGATTTCGATCCCGCTGAATACATTGAAACCCCGGAAGATGTATTTTTGACTCTCAAGGTCGCACTTGAAGAAAATGACCCCGAATTTCTGCTTTCTGTCATAGGCGATATTGCACGATCTAAAGGCATGGCACAGCTTGCAAGAAACTTAAACCTTGACCGGAAGGGACTGTATAAAGCCTTCTCCGCAGAAGGTAACCCCTCATTTTCAACAGTGGTAAAAGTTCTTGACAACCTTGGCTTTAGGTTAGACATACAACATAAAAAAGCTTCATAGGATACGGTAGGGCGACCCAAGAAACCCAAACCCGAAGCGGATGACAAAAAATAGTTCATAAGTCGCCCCATGCTTCAGGCTACGTTTAACTTTTCATCATTCCTTCTACAGTGTTAGTAAACCGCGCACCTACAACTATTTGCTATACAACATTTATTACTTATCATGAGCAATAATCCATTTTGCAATATCTTCACGAATTTTAATAGCTTGTTTTGGTGAAATATTGGTATGTCCTAAGTTTTTATAGTATAGATACTCAAACGGTTTATTTGGGAGATTTTTTTCTATGTATTGTGTTGATTCGACAGGTACATTGAAGTCATTTATCCCATGTATAAATAAAACAGGGATGTTGATTTTTATGTAATAGTCAAATGGTCTTATGTCAACTATACTGCTCCAAAACCGCATTGGCATTCCAATATAACCTTTTTCAACTGCGTTGGGGTAAGGTTTAGAACTATAAACCTCAATAATTTGGTTATAGAGTTTTTTCCATGCAACCGGCGTAACTTTAGATTCGGCTAAAATAGGGTACATCTCGTGTAATGATAGTCCTCCATAGTTCATTGATACCAATTGATTGACGTTTTTATTATTAAGCTGATTATATAAAATGGGGATTAGAAGTGCGCCCTCTGAAACGCCGAACATTACAATTGATTCGTATTCATTATGCGATAGGTATTCAAGAATGGTTGCTTTGTAGGATTCAAGTAAATTATCAAAAGTATAACGATATAATTCGTCGGGATCGGCCTCATAATTTTTCCCAATTTCCCAGTTAAATCTCTCAGGGATAAAAATAGTATACCTATCTTGCAAAACTTGTAATAATTGTGCTGTTGTTCCTACAAAACGCCAGTTTTGTTTTTGTTTATAACCCAGCACAGAATTCCAGCCGGAACCTTCAATAATTATTAATAACTTTTTTGATTTTTCATTCTTGAATTCGTATCCTTTGTTATCATCAAAATAAAGTGTTTTGATACCTATGTAAGGAGATTTCTTATTGAAACTTGTTACACAAGCCAATAAAGGCAACGAAAGAAGTATTATTAAAAAATATTTTACTAAGCGCATAATTTAATATCCTGATGAAGTAATTATGCCGATAGTGGGATTTTTTGCACATGACTACGCTTTCCAACTCTGTGACCACAGTTTTGAGCAATAAATCTTTCGTACGATAACACCCATCTTCGTAACGTAGCTCTATCATCTATTCATTACCGGTCTTTTTTCGTGGTTTTTCTTCAAAATGATAATGGCTGAATGCACCATGTGCTATTTTATGTCAATTTAGTTTAAGCAGGTCCAGAAAACCCGGGTAAGTTACGTCCGCCGCCTCCGCTGTTTGGATTGTTAAGGGGGCCGATGCGCCGCAGGCTGCGGCAGCAAAAGCCATAACAATGCGGTGGTCGTCGCCGCCGTCAATTTTGCCGCCGTGGGGTGTTGAACCTGTTATGATAAGCCCGTCTGGTAATTCGCGGCAGGTAACGCCGATTTTACCCAACTCCGCCGCCATACAGGCGATACGATCCGTTTCTTTTATCCGGGCGTGGGCAACGTTATAAAGGCGGGTTTCGCCTGAGGAAAAGGCGGCAACTATTGAAACCACCGGCAATAAATCGGGGGTATCGTTCAAGTCGAAGGCGCCTCCGTGTAAATCGCCTTTGTACCAAACAGAAACCTCGTATTCCGGTTTGCCATTGGTTTCTTTTTTTCCCCATTTAACACCGGCGCCCATTGAGGCAATAATATTAAAAAATTCTTTATCACCCTGAAAATCGGCAGGATCAAGCCCTTGCAGGGTTACCTTTCCTTTTGAAACAAGGGCGGCACAGGCAGGAAAGGCAGCCGAAGAAAAGTCGGCGGGCACAGCGTTGTTTAGCGGTTTGTACCGATGGCCGCCTTCTATTACAAAGTTTGAAAATTCTTCCGTGTGTGTTAGTTTAACCCCTTGCGAATGTAAATAAGACAGGGTCATTTCGATATAGGGTTTTTCGTTGAGTAACGGAACATCTATTTCGGTTATAACACCTTTTTCGGCAAGCGGTGCTGCCAGCAGTATTGCCGACAGGTATTGGCTTGTGGGGCAAGACAGGCTGCACTTTCCGCCTTTCCACGGACCGCAAACGGTAATGGGCACACAGCCATGCGTATTTGAGGAAACGGTTATACCCAGCGCCGACAGGGCCTGTAACAACGGTAAAGCGCTGCGGCGTTCGATTTGGCGGTCCCCGGTAAAGGAAAGGGGCGTTGAACCCAAACTTGCCATAGCCAGAGCTAAAAACAAGGTTGTGCCGGAATTACCGACATCAAGCAAAGGGTTGTTGATTGGCTGTTTTAGACCGTCTGCGCCGTTAATACCGTGAACCGTCCAGCTTTCTATTTGACCGGATTTGGTTAAGGTTTCCTCAACTTGGACGCCAAGGTTTTTACATATAGACAGGCACGATCTGGCATCCAATGAGTCCAAAGGAAAATTTATCTTGGAGGCACCGTCTGCAAAACCCGCAATTAATAATTGCCTTATAGTATGAGACTTTGACGCTGGAATACGGACATTACCCCAAAAAGTATGCGGTTGTATTGTTATATCCAACTAAACTACCTTCTTGGGTTATAACTCAAAAAAAGTACTAAGCTTCTTTGATGTTGTACTTTTTACGGAAGCGCTCTATACGTCCCGCCGTATCAACAAGTTTTTGTTTACCTGTAAAGAAAGGATGGCACGTTGAACAAATTTCAACCTTAATATCCTTTGCGGTAGAACGGGTTTCTATAACATTGCCACAGGCGCAGGTTATCGTGGTAAGCTCGTATTTTGGGTGAATACCTTCTCTCATTTATTCCTCTCTTGATTCTTGTTGCCCAACCATTCGGTTTAAATGAATTAATCAATTCCAGCCGTGCCGGTGTTCATTGAGTTCAAGAATGCTTCATTATTCTTACTTTTCTTCATTCTGTCAATAAGCAGCTCTATTATTTCGACATCGTCCATTGGATTGATCATTTTGCGCAAAATCCACATACGCTGCATTTCCTTTTCGGTTAACAGCAGCTCTTCTTTGCGTGTGCCGGATTTTTTGATGTTGATAGCCGGAAACAGCCTGCGGTCTGATATTTTGCGGTCTAAATTGATTTCCATGTTGCCGGTACCTTTGAATTCTTCAAAAATAACCTCGTCCATACGGCTGCCGGTTTCTACGAGCGCTGTTGATATGATTGTAAGGCTGCCGCCTTCTTCGATGTTGCGCGCCGCGCCGAAAAAGCGTTTTGGTTTATGAAGGGCGTTTGAGTCAACACCGCCGGATAGGATTTTGCCTGATGTGGGGACGGTTTGGTTGTAGGCGCGGGCAAGCCGTGTTATTGAGTCCAGTAGAATGACCACATCGCGTTTATGCTCTACAAGGCGTTTTGCTTTTTCCAATGCCATTTCGGTAACGGCGACATGGCGGGTAGATTGTTCGTCAAAAGTTGACGATATTACTTCGGCATGAACCGTGCGTTCCATGTCGGTAACTTCTTCGGGACGCTCATCAATAAGCAGTACCATTAGATAAACTTCGGGATGGTTTCTAGTGATCGCGTTTGCGATTTTTTGCATCATTATGGTTTTTCCTGTACGCGGCGGCGCCACAATTATTGAGCGCTGACCTTTGCCTATTGGACAGAATAGATTGATTATACGTGTCGAAAAATCGTCGGTAATGGTTTCAAGGTTTAGTTTTTCATCAGGATAAAGGGGTGTTAGGTTATCAAAAGGTATGCGGTTTTGAGCCACCGTAGGATCGTCAAAATTGACCGTTTCTACACGGAGCATGGCAAAAAAGCGTTCGCCGTCTTTTGGGCTGCGAATTTGACCGCTTACGGTATCGCCTGTTTTTAAGGCAAAAAGCCTTATCTGGCTGGGGCTTATATAAATATCGTCGGCTCCGGGGAGATAAGAATTCTGCGGGCTACGCAGAAAACCATAGCCATCGGGCAGAATTTCCAGAGAACCATAAGCATAAATTATGCCGCCGCGGTCGGTATGGACTTTTAGGAGGGTAAAAATTATCTCCTGTTTTTTAAGTGATACAAGGTCTTCGTGGGTAATTCCGTAACATTCGGCCACCGTTCTAAGATCCATCATATTCATTCGGGACAGTTCATTGATTGTAAGGCGGGGCTTATTGTCGTCGTCATTGCGGGCTTCCGGTTTTCCGTAAATATCCGGCATTGATGGTAAATTTTTGGGCAATTCGGGTAGTGGACCTGTTGGATAAGAGATTTGAGGCATAGAAAAGCCTGAATTTCCACTATTTTGGTTATTATTTCCGTTCCCGTTCCCGTTTACAAAAGTTCCGTAATTTGGACCATTATATGTGCCGTGATGGCCTGAATTTTCGCGGCGTTCAAACGAACGTCTTGGACGTTGGCGCCCCTGCCGGTCATCATTTTCGTAATCCTGTCTTTGGTGCGGACGTGGTTTTGATTTAATAACGACTTTAGCCGGTCTTTCGGGCGCATCATCCACAGGATTTAACGGGAAATTAATCTCATTTTGCGAATCCGGCATTAAGCTGGTTGTGGGATTAAATCCATTGCTGTCGTCTTCTGACGAAAATGAATTTTCAAGCGTAATTTGTTTTTCTGCGCTAACGTCGGTTTCTCCGTAAACAGGCTCATCAACAACAATTTTTTTTCGTGGCATATTTGCTCCAAATAAGAATTTTCATTCAAACGAGGTTTGAAAATTTAACTATCATTTTTTTATTGTCCGTGTTTTGGTTTAATACCGCGCAGCTTGCTGCGCTCTTCGGCGTTAAACCAAAACACACGTACAATCATTTCCTATACAACGACAGCTTTTTGAAAAAAAGCTGATACCGCGTGGCTCGCCGCGCGGTAGTTCATTTATCACTAATTAAAAGGAATTTTTTTGGATTTATTCGTCGTGCGGTTTAATACCGTCCGCACGCTACGCACCCGCTTGCGTGAGCCCTGCGGCGGTTCTTCTACAGCGGTAGTAAACCGCACACGTACAACCACTCCCTATCGAACGACAATGCTGTTTTTGTGCCTATTCCCATGATTGCCACAAAAACAACGCTGATACCGCGTAGCTCTACTGCGCGGTAGTCCATTCTTAAACACCAATACAACATTAAACAGGATAAAAAAAAAAGTCAATGGCACTAAAACCAAAAGTCGCACTTAAAAAAAGCCGATACTCTCCATAGCGGAACGCGAAAGCGTTTATAAGCGGAGGATTTAAATGGTTAGAAGTCTTTGGACGGGCGCTTCGGGAATGATTGGGCAGCAGACGAATATTGATACGATCTCGAACAACCTTGCAAACGTGAATACATCGGGTTACCGGAAGGTGCGGGCGGATTTTGAGGATCTGCTGTATCAGACGATTAAGGTTGCGGGTACTCCGGCTACGGAGGATACGGTTACGCCGGTGGGTGTTCAGATGGGACATGGTGTTAAGGCGGCGGCGACGCAGCGAATGTTTAATCAGGGCAACTTGCAGAACACGGAAAACGTCTACGATGTGGCGATAAGCGGCGAGGGCTTTTTTCGTATTCAGATGTACGACGGGAGTTATGCATACACGCGCGACGGAGCATTCAAGGTAGACAGCGACGGGCGGCTTGTTACCAGTAATGGTTACTGGGTGCAGCCTGATATTATAATGCCTGAAAACTTTTTGCCGCAGACAATTAATATTACAAAAACCGGTGCGGTAAGCGTTAAAGTGCCGCCCAATGATAAAGAAGATGTGCCGGTGGGACAAATTGAGCTTTACCGTTTTCCTAATCCTGTTGGTTTGAGCGCGGTGGGCGAGAATCTTTTTAAGACAACACAGGCCTCGGGCGATGCAATTCCGGGACAGCCGGGTTACGAGGGCATGGGGCAGACCATTCACAGGATGCTGGAAATGTCCAATGTGTCTGTCGTGCGTGAAATGGTAGACCTAATTGTTGCGCAGCGTGCATACGAATTTAATTCGCGTAGTATTCAAACAAGCGACAATATGCTGGCTACGGCTACAGGCTTAAAACGATAGCGCCGTATATGAATAAATGAACTACCTCGCCGCAGAGCCCTCGCACGCAAGCAGGTGCCTAGCGTGCAGACGGTATTAAACCGCACGGAGAATAAATTTGTGCAAACGCTTTTAACAAATGCAGGTAAATATGATAAACAGCACAGTATAGCGTAAAATGGAATAGCGCATACCATGTTACCTGAAAAAAACGCTGTATTCAGCAAAGAAAATCTTCGCCGCCTTATTATTCCGCTGATTATCGAGCAGACCTTGGCGTTAACCGTTGGGCTAATCGACACAATCATGGTGTCGTTTTCCGGCGAAAGCGCTGTTTCCGGTGTTTCGCTTGTAGATAACATAACGGTTTTAATTATCAATTTATTTACGGCGCTCGCCACAGGCGGCGCAATCGTAGCCGCGCAGTATCTGGGCGCGAAAGATAAAAAGAATTCCGAGCGCGCCGCCAAACAATTAATTATAATAACTGTCTTTTTCTCGCTGCTGGTAATGATCCTCTGTCTGTTTTTTAGACGGCACATTCTGAACCTTGTGTTCGGGAATGTTGAACCGGAGGTAATGCGGAATGCGCTGATTTATTTTTTTATTACGGCATTTTCGTTTCCGTTTATAGCACTGTTTAACGCCGCCGCCTCGCTGTTCCGCTGCATGGGAAACTCAAAAGTCTCGATGATAAATGCCTTTATAATGAACATTATAAACATTGTGTTTAACGCTGTCTTTATTTACGGCATGAAACTTGGTGTTGCGGGGGCGGCTTACGCAACCGTTATATCGCGTATTGTCGCATCCATAACAATGATATGTATGTTAAGAAACCGGCGTCTGGCAATCTCCGTACGATCTTACAGTTTAAAAGACACAAGCTTTTTAATGATCAAACGAATATTAAACATAGGGATTCCAAACGGCTTGGAAAACAGCATATTCCAGATAGGCAAAATTATAATGACAAGTTTTGTTGCCGGTTTTGGCACTTCGTCCATAACCGCACACGCAATAGGAAACAGCATCGCCGGTGTCGGCGTTATCCCCGGACAGGCAATGAGCATGGCGCTTATAACCGTTGTCGCACAATGTGTAGGCGCCAAAGAATATGACCAAGCCGACACCTACATAAAACATCTAATGAAACAAGCATACATCTATGTTGCAACGTTAAACATCGCCATACTGGTTTTATTAAAACCAATACTAAGCCTTTGCAACCTATCCGGTGAAACATTCAACCTTGCCTACAAACTCTTGTTAATACACGGCATAGGAGCAATTTTTATTTGGGTAGTATCATTCACCCTGCCCAACGCCTTCCGCGCCGCCGGTGATGTCCGCTTTCCTATGGTTGTTTCCATATCATCAATGTTTATATTCCGCATAGGCTTTAGCTTTGTTTTTTCTATGACCTTTCATATTGGCGTGTTAAGCGTATGGTTCGCCATGATAATCGACTGGGTATTCCGCAGTGTATGTTTCCTCCTGCGTTGGAAAAGCGGCAAGTGGAAAAAAACCGCATTGTAAATTGCAAAAGATAAATTGGCCGGGTATTAACAAGCGGTTTTTCATTGATTTTCTTAAATAACCACAAACATAAAATTTTATTTTATGGCCGATTCTGCCGATAATCTTACTATATCTTTTGAGTTGAAGGTGGATTTATATGTATAAAAAGGGATTTCTCTTTTTTCTGGTCGCAGGCGTTTTTTTGCAAGCCTCTTTTGGTCAGAACGCGGGTGATTTTAAAACCAGCCTTGAGGTTTCAGGCACGGACAGGTCTATAACGATAACCGGTTATACCGGTACATCAAAGGATATTGTTATTCCGGCTGTTATCGGCGGAATAGCTGTAAAGACAATCGGGGAACATGCCTTTGAGTTAAAGGGGCTAACGGGTGTGGTCATTCCCGAAGGTATTGAATGTATCGCCGGTAAAGCTTTTTTTGGTAACAAGCTGGCGCGTGTGGAAATACCCAGCAGTATAAAGGTAATTTCAGATTCGGCATTTGACAGCAACTTGTTAATTAGTGTAAAAAACGGCCCCACAGTAACGGTGAATAGAATTGCTCAAGAGTCAGGTGGTTCCCCCGGCACTTATTATGCGGCCGCGAATAAAACCGGACGCAAATCTCCTATAGCCGGTACGCCTAAACCGAATATTGTAGCACCCATGAATAATTACATGCCGATACAGGTGCCGCGTCCCTCGCCCGCATCGCAGCCGGATCCCGCGCCGCGCGTTTCGAACCAGCAGCCGCAAGTTGTTTATCCTGCAAAGGCGCCCGTTATCAATATTCAACCTGTTCAAACCACTCAAAATGAAACTTATATTTTCAATAGCAATTCCACAATACAGAGCCCCAGTTCACCGGCCGTATCGGATAATTATGCCCAATACAGTACAGCCGCCGGCACGTCCGCTGCTGAAGAAATTAAGCAAGAAAGCAGACACATAAAAAACCAATCTTACAGAGTAGGAACCAATACCGAAGGCATGATAACCATTACCGATTATACCGGCTCGGATAGCGCGATTGGAATTCCAACCAACCTTGGCGCGACGGCAATCGGCAAACTTGCATTTTACAAGAAATCCATTTCCGCAGTTGCAATACCCGATCAAATTGTATACATCGGTGACGGCGCTTTTATGGCTAACTCTATTACCAGCGTTATAATTCCCGATTCCATCCGCTACATTGGCCGCCAAGCCTTTACGGGGAACCCGGTTTTATCCATTACCATAGGCTCAGGCGTAGGCGTCCAGCGTGATGCCTTCCGTGATAAATTTTACGATTACTACGAAATGGCCGGTTTCCGCGCCGGCACCTACATCTGGAAATCCGGACAGTGGGATTTAAGCGGCGAGGAACGAGTTAATTACAACGTTAACCCTAATAGAAGATAGAACAGCGCCTTCATTGCAACGCTTATAATACCCCGCGGCGCGCCGCGAGGTTGCTTATCCAGTATTGTACGGTTGCCAAACGATTTCTTTGCATTTGCAAGTTGAATGATTTGCTTGTATTCAGAGGGGTTCGGTAAAGTGATACAATAAGGCATGGCTAAAAAATCTGTAAAGAAGCAACAATCCAAGCGAACAACGACAAAGGTTTTCGATCTTCTTTTTAAAGACCTTATGCATCTGTCAAACAAAGCGGTTATCTCTTTTATCAATGGGCTTTTTGATACAAAATATCCTTTGGATAGCAAAGTCGTCTACCTTGAACAAGAAATCGTAAACGAAAATTTGAACGAACTTATACGGGATATAGTTTTGCAGATTAACGGTTTTACACATCATATCGAGGCGCAAATCAATTTTGATGCAGATATGATGATTAGGATATTCCGGTATGGTTTTGAGGCGGGGGTATTAAAAAAGACACACGATGGCGATATTCGGACTATTGAATTCCCGAAAGCGCGGATAGTTTACTTTGAAAGCTCAAAAAAGACCCCTAAGCAGCAAACTTTGCGCTTGAAATTTCCCGATAAAACATGGTATGATTACAGAGTAGATACCTTCAACTTGCTGGATCACAGTGTTAGTGAGCTTGAAAAGCAAGGTCTGGCCCTTTTGCTACCGTTTTACGTGTTAAAAATGCGGCGGCAGGTGCAAAGAGCTAAAACTGGTGATGAGCTAAAAAAGCTATCGGGGCAGTTAAAGGCATTGCTTGACGAGTTGTTAGGTGCTGTTGGCAGCCTTAACAAGAAAGGGCGAATAGACGGGAAAGATGTTGAAGGCATTGTTAGAGGAATGGAGCGTCTTTATAAGGAATTATTTTGCCAATACAAAGAGTTGGCAGAGGGAGATATTATGTTAGAAGAAAAATTGGATTATTACACGGATAAATTCGAGCTCGAAAACTCGAAAAAAATAGCTAAAAACCTACTTGCCCTTGATGTGGAAATAGAAAAAATTGTCAAAGCGACCGGATTACCGCTTAAAACAATAAAAGCCTTGCAAGCCAAGCTGAAAGTGGCATAGACCGCACGCCGTCTCTGGCACATAACGCAAGATCAATTAACAGTTAATAATTATCAATTGTTAAAAGAGGCTCTGCTCATTGCGTGTAACGCTAATGAACGGGGGCTTGAATTAACATTAACGCCGTCAATTACCGGACTGTAGCTGCGGCCGGTTGCACTTGTTTATAGCGATTTAGGCGCCACGGTAAGGGTGCCATGGCTGTACTGGCTAAGCGGAACTTGCCGGTTTCTGCAAACTCCATTTCCATGGCATCCGTGTAAACATCCCGGGTAAAGCCTGAACCCAGATTGTTCCAGACTTCTGCAGCCAGCGCGTTAATTTGGTCGCTTTTCGCGAGGAAGTAGGATTTCACAGGCAGCCGTCCTTACGGCAGTTGTCCCCGAAAACAAAAGCGCGGCGCTTGTCCGTGATCAAAACAGGAGCCCGGGGGGCGCCCTGTCTCTGTTTTGTAACCAAGCCCCTATGTTAGCGTCAAAGGCGTTTTTTCTGCTTTTGTTATATAGGCGGCGTGCGGCTTATGCGGCGGGTGCGGTGTGCAGCTTTTGCAAATAGTTAATAAAGCGCAAAAAATTTTTTCTGTAGCTCACTTGACCGAAGCGGTAGCATCTTCTGTATTCCCTATGTTAGCGTCAAATGCGTTTTTCTGCTTTTGTGGTAGAGGCGGATGACGCTGAAAGGTTCCATTGTGGAGCGTATTGCGTCATGCCGGTTAAACCGCTTCTGGTGGTCAAAGGAAAGATAACGGCCGGATAGCACTAACGCGAAACAATGGAACCTTTCAGCGTCATCCGTTTTTGCGTTAAAGGCAGAAAAAATGTGTTTGGAGCGGTTATTGCTGCCGCCTGCTTACAGCTGATTGAAAGTCCTGTAAATTTGGTGGTATTGTTAAAAGGCGTATCACTAAAAAGTTTGAAGGGAATTTATGAGATCACTAAAAAATATTCTTGTAACCGGCGGTGCGGGCTTTATCGGATGTAATTTTATGCGCGTCTTACTGCAGAAGACGCCGGAATTTACAGGCAGGATAATTAATCTTGACCACTTAACGTATGCCGGAAATGCGGCGAGCCTTGCGGATATAGAGGCGCGGTTTGGGGCGCAAGGCAGCGGGCGTTATTTCTTTGAGAAGGGCGATATTTGCGACAGGGTGTTAGCTGAAAGCATTTTTAAAAAATATAATATCGATACGGTTGTACACTTTGCGGCGGAAAGTCATGTAGACCGTTCTATTTTGGGGCCGGAAGATTTTATTAAAACAAATGTCTTTGGTACATTCACCCTGCTGGACATAGCGCGTAACGCTTGGAAATCTGATGATGGCATTATGCGAAATGATGTGCTGTTTCACCATATAAGCACGGACGAGGTTTACGGCTCGCTGGGTAATTCCGGTTTCTTTACCGAACAAACGCCTTATGATCCTCATTCGCCGTATTCCGCAAGCAAGGCGGCCTCCGATCATGTGGCTATGTCCTATCATTATACTTACGGAATACCGGTAACATTATCAAACTGTTCAAATAATTACGGGCCGTATCAGTTTCCTGAAAAATTAATTCCGCTTATGATATTAAATATAATCGAGGGAAAGCCGCTGCCTGTTTACGGCGACGGAAAAAATATCCGCGACTGGCTTTTTGTAGAAGACCATAACAGCGCGGTTTGGGGTATTTTGCAAAAGGGCAGGTGCGGAGAAAGTTATAATATAGGCGGCGATAATGAATGGGAAAATATTAAACTGCTGCATTATCTTATAAAAATCGTGAGCGCAAAAACCGGACTGGTTCAAACAAAAGTGGAGCAAACAGTAAAATATGTAACGGACAGGCCGGGTCACGACAAGCGTTATGCGATAGATTGCTCTAAAATAAAAAAAGAAATCGGCTGGAATCAGCAATATACGTTTGAAAGCGGATTAGATAAAACTGTTGATTGGTATCTTTCAAACAAAGAATGGACTGATAAAATAAAAAGCGGCGAATACCTTAAATGGATAGAGAAGTGCTACGGTACAAGAAATTAAATTAATTTTGAAAAAGCTATCCTTATGTTTTATTATATTTAGTTTTGTTTCATGTTTTGGAGCTGCATCTAGCGCGGACGAAACAGTGGGTTTTGTCTATCTTTCAAAAAGCGGTTCCAAGTACCACCTTGAAAATTGCTCCACCTTAAAAGACACAAAAATAAAAACAAAGTTAACCGACGCTATTACGGCGGGAAAATCACCTTGTTCTGTTTGTAACCCTCCTCTGTTAAAAGAAATTGAAAAGTCAAAAATATATTCGCAGCAAAATATCTACCGTGTTAATATGGAAAGCCTTAAAAGTTATGCTAATGCGGATATTACAAGAATGCTTCCGGCAAAAGTTATCCGGCATATAGACGGTGATACGGTTGAATTACAATTTGAGAATCCGCCTTCAATAATAAAGAAAACCGAAAAGATCAGGATGATAGGCGTTGATACGCCGGAAACGCTGCATCCAAAAAAGGAAGTACAGTATTTTGGAAAAGAGGCAAGCGATTTTACAAAAAAAAGGTTGTTGAATAAAGATGTTTTTATAGCTCTCGATTGGGATACACGCGATAAATACGACAGGCTGCTTGCATATATTTACATGAACGACGGATCGTGTCATAACGCGGAATTAATTAAAAACGGCTTCGCCGCGGCTTATACGCATTTCCCGTTTCAGTTTTTGGATGAATTCCGTTTATTGGAAAAACAGGCTAAAGCGGGAAACAGAGGCTTGTGGGGCGGTAACCGGCAGGAAAGTAAAAAACAAGGATAATAATTTGCCACATTCAAACGATGATGATTTCTTTCTTTTTGATCTTGATGATCTTTCCGGTTTTAGCGAACTGTTCAATAAAATAAGGAATCAGGTTAAAAAGAATAGGACGGAATATGTTTTGCCTTATCAAAAAAAATCCGATGCAAAATGGATACCTCCCGGAGAAAAAATTAAAATCGGTGAATATCGTATAACGTCAGGGTTTTTTTATTATGGTACGTATTTTCCTTCAAGGTGGAGCGATAATGATCCATCTTTAATTAATCCTAACTTGCCAATATCAGACAGCATTGATACCGGTGATGACGCCAATTCTTCTAATTTGCCGGATTACAGCACAATAAGCCCTTTAGAGCGTAAAGAATATTTGTCGTGGCTGGCATGCGGCAGAAAGAGGGCGGACACATCCGAAACACCGCCGTTACTATTTTTGTGCGGTCTTGAAAGGCGTGTTCTTGACAGCCCGAAAGATATGGCGTTGACCAACGAAGAAGAGATTGCGATTCGTGATGAAGTTTATCGTATAATGCTTTTATACAAAGATGATCCGTTGGTTGAAACCGCCTATTCAAATTTCTTTCAGTACCTTGAAATAAAAATAGATGATCGCAGGCTTTATGAAATTCCCGTTCCGGTATTTGATACGCCTGAATACGATTGTTACTACCGTGATATTCCTGTATATTTAAAAATAGCTTTAAGCCAAACCGCATTAGACAACGTGCCGGTGCCTGCCGGTATTGCTTTTGAATGGTATAGTCAGGAAGTTGAATTCAGTAAACACGCGCCTTTTAATAACCAGAGAGAAAAATTTAAAGCCCTGTTTGTAATGCGTTACAGGCAAAAATTTGGTTCGGGTATTTTGCTTAAACCTAACAAGAGAATAATTCACAAGTATCGCATTGGAGGTTATAGCCCGTTGACAGATGCGATTAACAAAAAATTCGATTTTAAAATCAACCAGAATTTATGCGATGTGTCTACACTGCCAAGTGCCAAAAAGAAAATAAATAATTTCGGACTGTCTATAAGCGATGAGTTAAACAGATACTCCCGAAGACTTTCACGAAGTACATACACACCGAATCCAAGCATGGATTTTTTGGCGCTTCCTGTGGAACTATGGGAAAACAGCGTGTCTGAAAAATTTGAAAAGCTAAAAACTGATATAAAAAACAAATGCAAAATTATTGACGCCCTCTCGTTGTTTAGGATTTTTACCGGAAGCGATGAATTATCTAAAACACCTTTCTTTGATCTAATCTGGGCGCTGGAATGTAATAACATTGCCGTTGAGCCGGATATTATTGCCTTTAAAACCACGGTAAAAAATGACGACAAATTTATATTGCATATACTAAAAGATAAAATCCCGTCTAATCGTAATAACAGCGAATATGCAAAGGCAATTCTTTTAACCGAGCTGTCTGCATCTGCTTTAAATGCCTGCGGCGCCCCCGAAAGTACCGTTTTGGATTTAAATGGCGTTGGCGCTTTGGGCGCTTATTTTACAGACCGTTTAAGCTGTTTGTTTAAGTTGTTATTAACTAACCCGCCGCGTTTTTCAAAACTTATAAGCAAATTAAAACAATATTCCAAACCCGGCCAAATGTTTTTTGTTAACCAAATTCAGAATTTCGTTCTTGTAAGGTATAAGACGCATTACGAGGCCGTTGCTTTCTTGGAAAAACTGTACAAGGCGCTTGGTTTTTCACAGCAAGAGCTGTATAGTACAATACATAACGATAATGGGGGTGCGGGGCGGACAAACAAGACGGAAACTCTGAATAGGGATGAGATCGAAAAACTACGGGAAGATTCAAGACAAATTTCTTCCGTGATTGAAAATATTTTTTCAGAGAACGATGAACAGTGGAAAATTGAGAAAACAAAACAAGAAAGTCTTTTAGGTTTAGACGAAGCACATTCATCAATGCTGGTACACCTTGCCGAAAAGAAAGATTGGAAGCGCAAGGAAATGGAGGCGCTTGCAAAGCAGCATTCGCTTTTTACCGATGGTGCAATAGAAACAATTAACGAGGCATCGTATAACACATTTGATGAACCGCTTATCGAAGAAGATGAAACGAATTACAAAATGGATATAGCATTATTAAAAAAGATTATGGGAGGCAATAAAAAATGAACATGGCAGTTAAACCAAAGGATCGTGACGCTGTAATACAATCGCTGCGTGCGGGTGTAGTGCCCAGAACAGGTCAGCATTTAATACAAGTAGGCCGCAAACTGGAAATAGAAGCAATGCTTCAAGACATACAGCGTATTACAGGCGGCGGAGGTTCGATACGTTTTATAATTGGTGAGTACGGCGCGGGGAAAACTTTTTTTCTTAACTTAACACGCGCCATTGCCATGGAAAAAGGCATTGTTACGACAACCGCCGATTTAACGCCTGACAAGCGGCTGCACGCAACAGCCGGTTATGCAAAGTCGCTTTACATGGAGCTTATGCGGAATGTCGCAACGCGGACAAAACCGGAAGGCGGCGCTATGACAGCCATTGTAGAACGGTTTATTTCATCGTCGCAGGCGGAAGCAAAAGAAGCCGGTATTGATGTTACGGCGGTAATTGAAAAAAAACTACAATCGTTAAAAGAACTTGTAAACGGTTATGACTTTGCCGAAGTTATAAAAGTTTATTGGGAAGCATCAAACACGGATAATGAAGTTAAAAAGAATGATGCCGTGCGCTGGCTCCGCGGCGAGTGGACAACAAAAACCGATGCGCGAAAAGCGTTAGGCGTGCGTACGATTGTTGATGATTCAACATGGTATGATCAGTTAAAATTATTTGCGCGTTTTGTCCGCCTTGCGGGGTATTCAGGTTTTATGGTTTGTCTGGACGAAATGGTAAACATTTACAAACTGGCAAACAAGCAGGCGCGCAGCTCCAACTACGAACAAATACTTCGCATTTTAAACGACAGCCTTCAAGGTAACGCGGTAGGATTAGGCTTTGTCATGGGCGGCACTCCGGATTTTCATTTAGATACAAGACGCGGAATGTTTAGTTACGATGCCCTGCGCCGCAGGTTAAGCGAAAATTCTTTTGCAAAACAACAAGGCTTGGTTGATTTTTCCGGCCCGATAATACGCTTGTCAAGTTTAACACGCGAAGACTTTTTTGTGTTATTAGAAAATGTCCGAATTGTTTATGCTTACGGCGACGAGGGCAAAACATTAATTCCCCCGGAAGCACTGGAAGCATTTATGAACCACTGTGAAAGACAGCTTGGACATGAATACTTCCGCACGCCGGGTACCACAATAACCGCGTTTATCAATCTTTTAGCCGTGCTTGAACAAAACAAAGGCGCCGACTGGAAAAAATTACTTGGGAAAATTGAGATAGAACGGGATACCGGCGCAAAACATGATATGATAACCGCGGACGATGAAGACCTTGTTGCCGTTTAAAACGCATGACGCATAATGTCTTACAAAGAGGAAGCATCCGGAGGCAAAGAATCAGATTCTTTTTTGCGTTTGGACAAGCGCATACAAAAGTGGATTTACCGGAATGAGTGGACGGAATTTCGTGATATACAGGAAAAAGCAATTCCACTGCTTCTGGAAAATACCGCCGATGTTATCCTTGCATCGTCTACATCAAGCGGAAAAACAGAGGCAGCTTTTTTCCCCATATTAACCAATGTGCTGCAGGATATTTCCAGCGGCGCAAAACCAGTTGTAATTTACATAAGCCCGCTTACCGCGTTAATAAACGATCAATATTTTCGCATAACGGAGTTATGCGCCATATTAGGAATATCTGTTCACCCATGGCACGGCGGGGTTACGGCGCGTGTAAAAAAAGATTTTATTGAAAATCCGCAGGGTATCTTGCTTATAACACCGGAGTCTTTGCAGGGATTGTTCTGCAATCATGGTTTTGAAATTGTAAAAATGTTTTCAGAGACAAGATACATTATAATTGACGAAATCCATTCGTTTCTCGGCAGTGAACGCGGCAGGCAGTTACAGTCCATGATGCATATACTTGAACTTCGTGTTAAAAAACAGATTCAGCGCGTGGGGCTTTCGGCAACACTCGGCGATATGGAAATGGCGATCTCTTTTTTAACCGGTGAAAATCCTGCTCGTGAATGTAAAATTATTGTTGCCAATGAAAAAAAACTGAATATCAAACTTTTGATAAAAGGCATTCGTGAAAACAAAGATGTACACGTATTTGAAAATACCCACACTGAAAACGGCGTTAGTGGTGAAGAATCACCTAAGGATGAAACATTCGCCGGCGCGCACGAAATTACCGATTACCTTTTTGTAAAATTACGCGGAAGCAACAACCTTGTGTTCCCGAATACACGCAGCAAGGTGGAATATTATACACATTTGCTGTCAACGGACGCTGAACAGGCCGGTGTTGTAAATGAATTTTACGCACATCATGGAAATCTTTCCAAGGAAATAAGAGAAGAAGCGGAGCAGGCGTTAAAATCATCGAATCCGGCAACTGTAATTTGTACAAATACTTTGGAACTTGGCATTGATATTGGGGATATAGCAAGTGTAAGCCAGATTGAGCCGCCGCCGTCGGTTGCAAGCCTGCGCCAGCGCACAGGGAGATCGGGGCGCAGACCCGGCGCGCCGCAGGTGTTACGCGCTTTTACGATTGAAGAAGCCTTAAACGGCAACAATCATATTTTTGCGCAGCTCCGTGAAAACACTTTTCAGATGTGCGCAACCGTTATGCTTATGCTTGAAGGCTGGTGCGAGCCGCCGCGTGTTAATGGTATGCATCTTTCTACATTGGTTCAGCAGCTGCTGGCTGTTATCGCGGAGTGCGGCGGCATATTGCCAAACATTGCGTATAACGAGCTTTGTGTTTCAGGCCCGTTTAAAGCCGTTACCGATAAAGACTTTAACAGTTTGGTTTTATCACTTATGCGTAATGAAATAGTTGAACAGGACAGATCCGGACTTTTGTTGTTAGGACAGCGGGGCGAACATCTTGTTTCGCATTATACATTTTATGCGGCGTTTGCATCAGAAACTGAATACCGTATTATAACCGGCACTAAAACACTGGGGACAATTCCGTTAAACGGTTCTATACAAACCGGTGATATTATTATATTTGCCGGAAAATCGTGGCGTATTCAAAATATAGACGATAAGGCCAGAGCAATAGAGGTAACATTCTTTGGCGAAGGCAAGCCGCCTGTTTTTACAGGCAGCGGTTTTTCTCTGCACACAATGATCAGGGGGCGCATGAAAGCATTATATGCGAGCAGGCAGGAGATGCCATTTGCCGATTCCACCGTGAAAGAATTTTTGGAAGAAGGCCGCAGCACTTTTGAGCGTTATGGGCTTAAAAAGCGCGAAAACTTTATCGTCGAAAGCGGGCGCGGCACAGTCCTTTTTACATGGCTTGGCGATACGGCTAACCAAACGCTGCGGCTTTTGTTTAAAAGCGAAGAAATTACCGCTTATACGGGCGGAATGGGCCTAACAATACCGTCGAAAGACAGAGAAGAAGTAATTGCCCTGTTAAAAAAATTGCAAAAAAAAGACTTTCCGCCACTAGAAAAACTCTTGGGAAAATCGCAAAATTTATTTGTAGAAAAGTGGGACAAAACCCTTCCGCGCCGCCTCCTTTTAAAAAACTATGAAAGCCTCTATCTTGCGCGGGACGAAACACGGGAATGGCTTGACGCGATTGCTTGGGGGCTTGATTAAAAATCGCAAAATAGGGTATCGTGGAGTAATCTGTTTTTAGGTAAATTTTACACGGGTTTTTCCGAGGGGCTGGAATGCGAAAAATTATTCAATTTATAAAAGAATCTCACGCAGAGTTAAAAAAGGTTATTTGGCCCGGCCGCGATGATGTTATCAGTTCGGTTAAGGTGGTTATTATTTCTACAGTTGTTATCGCCGCCGTATTAGGTCTTGTGGATGTTCTGCTGTTGCTGGGCATTCAGGCGATTTTTTAAGGAAGTCTATGTCAGCCGGTTGGTACGTTCTCCACGTTTTCTCAGGATATGAGAATAAAATAGAAAAAACTATTCGCATGTTGATTACCCAGGGCGATCTTGACGCTAATATCGTGCGCGATATTAAAATTCCCACTGAAGAAGTAACGGACGTTAAAGACGGGAAAAAACGGACAATGGTTAAAAAGTTTTTTCCGGGTTATATGCTTGCCGAGCTTGATTTCGGCGATCATGACTGGAAGGCTACCTGCCAGACGATAAGGCAAATACAGGGTGTTACCGGTTTTGTCGGGTCATCGGCAGATAAAAAGCCGCAGCCGCTATCCGCAGACGAGGCAAGGGCTATTCTTCAGCGAACAGGGGAGCTAAAGGGCGAAAAGCCTGTCCGTACGCGGCAGTCCTTTTCCGCAGGCGAGCAGGTTAAGATTACGGGCGGCCCGTTTGAGTCATTTACCGGTACTATAGAAGAAGTGAATAACGAAAAAAACAAATTAAAGGTTATGGTTGGCATTTTCGGGCGCAATACGCCTGTAGAAGTAGATATTGTTCAAGTAGAAAAGGTGTAAAAACATACGCTTATTAAGTGGAAGGGGCTTTTCGATAGACCCCGAAATCCCTACAGAGCCGTGCTTGTGCGCGGACAAGGGCTACCACACAGGAGGCCGTTTATGGCAAAGAAAAAGATTACCGCACTTATCAAGTTGCAGTGTCCGGCGGGTAAGGCTACGCCGGCGCCGCCTGTAGGGCCCGCGCTTGGGCCGCATGGTGTAAGTGCGCCGCAGTTCGTTCAGCAATTTAATGACAAAACTAAGTCTATGGAGCCCGGACTTATAATTCCTGTCATTATTACGGTTTATCATGATAAATCGTTTACCTTCATTCTAAAAACGCCGCCGGCGGCTGTGTTGATTAAAAAAGCGATCGGTATCGAAAGCGGCTCGAAAGAATCGCACAAAATAAAGGTTGGTAAAATTTCCAAGGCAAAACTTGAGGAAATTGCCAAGCTCAAAATGGCTGATCTTTCCGCAGTTGACCTTCCGGGCGCGGTAAAAATTATTGCGGGAACCGCCCGCTCGATGGGTGTGGAGGTTGAAAAATGAGGCGCGGTAAAAAATACAACGAAGCTGTTAAAAAATACGATAAAACGGCGGTTTTAAGTTTTAAAGATGCCGTGGAACTCGTTAAAAAGCTCAAATTTTCTAAATTTGACGAGACAATAGACATTTCGGTTAAGTTAAACCTGAAAAAAAGCCAGTCGGTACGTGATACTGTGGTGCTTCCCAATCAATTCAGAGCCGAAAAAAAGGTTTTGGTGTTCTGCAAGGGCGAAAAAGAAGACGAAGCTAAAGAAGCCGGCGCTACTTTTGTAGGTTCCGACGATCTTATCGAGAAAATTAGGGGCGGCTGGCTGGATTTTGACGTTGCGGTAGCTACCCCCGATATGATGAAGGATGTTGGTAAACTAGGCATGGTGCTTGGACGCAAGGGGCTTATGCCCAACCCGAAAACCGGAACCGTAACCTTTGACCTTAAAGGCGCGTTATCTGAGTTAAAGAAGGGCCGTGTGGAATTCCGCGCCGATAAAACCGGTGTAGTGCATCTGGCGATTGGCAAGGTTTCTATGGACAGCGATAAAATAGCGGACAACGCAAAAACTGTGCTTGCGGAGGTTAAGCGCAAAAAACCGTCGGATGCAAAAGGCGACTTTGTTCAGTCGGTATCGCTTTCTTCAACAATGGGACCGGGCGTTTGGGTTACTTTTGGTAACGAGTAGGCAGGAGGATAATATGGCTATTGTAGCAAAAAAAATACAGGACATTAAAACAAAATCTATTGCAAGCGCAAAAGAGATTTTTTCAAGCGCGGATAATTCTAAAGATTATATTTTTACCGAATACCGCGGGCTTACTGTCGAGCAAATCACGGCTCTGCGTAAATCGTTGCGGGCAAAAAACACGGTCTACAAAGTTGTAAAAAACAACTTTGCGCGTATCGCGTTTCAGCAGCTTTCGGCGCCGGATGCCGTTGCCTCCTACCTTGTAGGACCCACGGCGATTGCGGTTACCGAAAAGGATGCAAACGAAACAGCCAAAATTTTATTGGATTTTAAAAGGGAAGCGCCGACTCTTGTTGTCAAAGGCGGCTTGGTCGCCGGCGCCGTTTACGACGCGGCGCAGATCGAGGCATTTTCAAAACTGCCGGGACGTCTGGAACTTATTTCCATGCTGATGTCGTGCATGAACGGGCCCGTGCGCAATTTGGCCTCCGCGTTAAACGACATTCCTTCCAGACTGGTGCGGACTGTTAAGGCTATCGCAGATAAAAAAGAGGCCGGCTAGTAATTGAAAATTAACAATTAACAATTATCAATTGTTAATCACCCTTCAGGCTTCTAGCTGTCGTCCTGTCGGGTTTTTATAAAGTGTGTTTCGTATGGGACACGGAAAATCATTTTTAAGGAGAAGATAATATGGCAGCAATTTTCGGAAGATCTGAGGAAGAGATAATTGCTATTGCTGATGAATTAGCACAACAGTGTGACAACAATGCTCCGCAAAAGACTAGCTCATACGAAGGTTTGTTTAGTATGGTTGAAGATGGTTTGTCTGAAATTGAACAAGATAAGGTGTTTATGGATTTTATGGACATTACAAAGGAGCAAGAATGAGTGCGTCAGAGAGTGTTTATGAGCGTTTGCCAAATGATGAGTTATTGGCAACGCTCAGATTCTTTGAAAGGGCTATACCAAGGTTTTTATTTTTGAAAAGAAAATATCCGGCTGATTTGAAATATGATGTGTCGCTTATTGATGTTATTGATGTAATTATCCAGGTAGATAAACGGGCTAAGCACTACAAATATTTTCATAAGGGACTTGAAATAAATGAGGCAAAGAAGATAGGTATATATATATATTGGTTGTTGAAATTTAAACCTATACGCTTGTTGGATGATAGGTATAGAACTAAGCTGTATTCTGTCGATATAAATGAACGGTTTGCGTTAACATTGCTTTATGCTACTCTGCATAAACTCAAGCGTGATACATCATTGGTAAAAGGTGGGGTTCCATATTACAATGAACTGCGGTATTCGTTTCGATTTAGGACTTTTACTGCGGGGGCAACGATGGTTTTGGCAGACTCATTTCACTAATGTTTGTTTTTGATAAGATCCTTCAGGCTTCTAGCTGTCGTCCTGTCGGGTTTTTATAGAGTGTGTTTCGTATGGGACACGGAAAATCATTTTTAAGGAGAAGATAATATGGCAGCAACAAAAGAAGAAATTTTAGAGTCTATTGCGGCAATGTCGGTTCTTGAAGTTTCGGAACTGGTAAAGGCGATGGAGGAGAAATTCGGCGTTTCGGCGGCGGCTCCTGTAGCGGTTGCGGTAGCGGGCGGTGCGGCGGCAGGCGGTGCGGCGGCTCCGGTGGAGGAAAAAACGGAATTCACGGTTACGCTTAAAGCGTTTGATGACACGAAGAAGATTGCGGTTATCAAAGAAGTACGCGTTGTAACAGGCTTGGGTCTTAAAGAAGCCAAAGAACTTGTTGAAGGCGCTCCGAAACCATTGAAAGAAAACGTTACCAAGGAAGAAGCTGAAAAAATTAAGAAGTCGGTTACAGAAGCCGGCGGCACTGTTGAGATTTCCTAATTAATGAAGGAATTAGAAGTGGGGAATGAGGAATGAAGAGTTATGCGTCAGAGCGTAGGGAATTACTAGTAAAATTTCTATACTTTGAGTTGAAAAACTCCTAATTCCTAATTCCTGGTTTTATTGTTTTTATTTAAAAAAGTTTACAAATCAAGTTTGATAACGAGGGGTGCCATGGCAGCGGCTAAAGAAAAAAACGACAAGGGCGAAAGAATTGAAAAAATCAACAAAATTAAGGAGCGAAAACGGCAGTATATCGGTAAAGACATTCAGGATGTAATGGAATTACCGAGTTTGATTGATATACAGGTAGCGTCGTATGAACGATTTTTACAACGAAAGGCGCTATTGGCGGGAGAGCCATTAAAAGTGCAAGGTTTGGAAGAAGCTTTCCGCTCTACCTTTCCGATAAAAAGCCCCAACGAAGAAATGATTCTGGAGTTTGAGAGTTATACACTTTCAGATGAAAGCGTCAAATTTTCAGAGCAAGAATGTAAGCAAAAAGGGTTGACATATTCTGTGTCGCTTAAAGCGCTTATAAATCTGATTTTTACAACAACAGGCGAAATAAGGCAAAAAGATATTTATATGGGCGATATTCCGTTGATGACGGATCGCGGTACTTTTATTATAAACGGCGCGGAGCGTGTAGTCGTTTCGCAAATTCACCGCTCGCCGGGTGTTATTTTCTGTCACGACAAAAATGTTTTTTCGTCAAGGATTATTCCATACCGCGGTTCATGGCTGGAATTTGAGATTGACCAGAAACGCGATCTTATTTACACCAAAATTGACCGTAAAAAACGTATTTTAGGCACGATTTTTCTGCGGGCGCTTGGTTTTACAAGCCGCGAAGAAATTATCAAGGCATTCTACAAGGTTGAAACAAAAACTGTTCAAGACAACGAGGAAACCCGCGAGAAATTTAACGAGCAGATTTTGGCGGCTCCGGTTTGGATAGCAAATCCCGATGCCGAAGGCGGCAAAGATGCCAAAAAGAAACTGTATCGGGCAGGTACAAAACTCCATCCTCATAATGTTGACGAGTTATTGCAGAACGGCATAACCTCTGTCGAGCTTATCGACTTTGATTCCCCCGATTCGCTTAATTCGCCGGTTTTAATCAACTGTTTTGAGCGCGAGGAAATTAAATTTCCATGCGAAGATGAAACAAAAGACGAGCCTACAAAAGAAGAATCGATTGCTCACGTTTACCGTGTGCTTTCTCCGGGTGAATCAATTACGGTGGAAGCCGCCGAAAAAGATCTTGTCGGTATGTTTTTTGGCTCGCGCCGCTACGATCTTGGCAGGGTAGGACGCTACAAGCTCAATAAAAAATTTGATTACAAGCCTGAACTTACCGATCATGTTTTAACCAAACAGGATGTTATCGCTACGATGAAATTCCTTATCAATGTTTACGCCGGTAACGAAAATGCCGACGACATTGACCACTTGGGGAACCGGCGTGTCCGCTCCGTAGGCGAGCTTATGGCAAATACGATAAAGACGGCGTTTAGCCGCATGGAACGCATTGCCCGCGAGCGAATGAGCATGAAAGAAACCGACACAATAAAGCCGCAAGATTTAATTTCGATAAAGCCCTTGGTGGCTGCGGTAAAAGAATTCTATGGTTCAAGCCAGCTTTCCCAGTTTATGGATCAGGTAAACCCGCTTGCCGAGCTTACCCACAAAAGGCGGCTTAACGCGCTTGGCCCCGGCGGCCTTTCGCGTGATCGCGCCGGTTTTGAGGTACGCGATGTTCACTATACCCATTATGGCCGCATGTGCCCTATCGAGACACCGGAAGGTCCGAATATCGGCCTTATTGTGTCATTAGCGAATTACACAAAGGTAAACGATTACGGCTTTCTTGAAACCCCCTACCGCAAGGTTGAAAAGGGGAAGGCTACAACCAAGGTTGAGTACCTGTCGGCGATTGAGGAAGATAAATACTACATCGCTCAGGCATCGGCAAAGCTGAATAAAGACGGCTCTTTTGCCGACGGTCAGGTTTCCTGCCGCAGACAGGGCGATTATACCACCCGCGCGCCGGAAGAACTGCACTATATGGACGTTTCGCCAAAACAGATTATTTCGGTTTCGGCAAGCCTTATACCGTTTTTGGAGCATGACGACGCAAACCGCGCCCTAATGGGCAGCAATATGCAGCGTCAGGCTGTGCCGCTTATTTTCCCCGAAGCGCCGCGTGTAGGCACCGGTATGGAAGGCAAGTGCGCCTACGATTCCGGCGTTCTTGTTAAGGCAAAACGGGCAGGGACTGTAAGCCGTGTTACGGCCTGCGAAGTTGTTATTACCCCCGATGACGACAAAAAGAAAAAAGATGTTTACCCGCTTATAAAATACCAGCGTACAAATCAGGATACCTGCTACAACCAGCGCCCCATTGTTAATTACGGTGATAAAATTGCCGCGGGTCAGGTGCTTGCCGACGGGCCGGCTACAGATGGCGGTGAATTGGCGCTTGGACGGAATGTTTTGGTGGGCTTTATGCCTTGGAACGGTTACAACTACGAGGATTCTATTCTTATTTCCCAGCGTGTGGTTAAAGATGATATGTTTACTTCTATCCACATAAAAGAGTTTATGACGGAAATCCGCGAAACCAAGCTGGGGCCCGAAAAAATTACCCGCGATATTCCTAATGCCGCCGAAAAAAGCCTTGATAGCCTTGACGCCGAAGGCATTATTTGTATTGGTGCAAAGGTACGCGACGGTGATATTCTTGTTGGCAAGGTAACACCTAAAAGCGAGGCGGAAACAACGCCGGAGTTTAAGCTGTTGAACTCGATATTCGGTGAAAAGGCCAAAGAGGTGCGGGATTCCTCGTTAAGGGCGCCGCACGGCGTTGAGGGCACGGTAATTGATGTACAACGTTTAAAACGCAGCGAGGGCGACGACCTTAATCCGGGCGTCGATCAGATGGTAAAGGTGCTTATCGCGGCAAAGCGAAAACTCCGCGAAGGTGATAAAATGGCGGGCCGCCACGGAAACAAAGGCGTTGTCGCCCGTATTTTGCCGGAAGAGGATATGCCGTATATGGAAGACGGCACCCCGCTTGACCTCTGCCTAACCCCCTTGGGGGTGCCAAGCCGCATGAACATTGGGCAGCTTTTGGAGACTGAGCTTGGCTGGGCAGGCCTTAAACTTGGCGAATGGTATTCTGCGCCTGTATTCCAGTCGCCTTCAACCGATCAGATTGGCGAAAAACTCAAAGAAGCCCGTATCTACAATAAAGACGGCAAGCAGGAATTGCGGACAAAAACATACCTCCGCGACGGGCGCACAGGCGAGCGCTTTGTGAATCCGGTTTTCTGCGGTGTTATTTACTTCTTAAAGCTCCACCATCTTGTTGATGATAAGATGCATGCGCGTTCTACAGGGCCGTACTCGCTGGTTACCCAACAGCCGCTCGGCGGAAAGGCGCAGTTCGGCGGGCAGCGTCTCGGCGAAATGGAAGTGTGGGCGCTTGAAGCTTACGGCGCGGCCAACACGCTGCAGGAGCTTTTAACCATAAAGTCTGACGATATGGTTGGACGCTCCAAGATTTACGAGGCAATCGTGAAAGGCGAGCCAAGTACAACGGCGGGCATTCCTGAAAGTTTCAATGTTCTTGTTCAGGAACTTCGCGGTCTTGCCCTTGATATGACAATTTATGATACAAAGGGAAAGCAGATACCGCTTACCGAACGCGACGAAGAGATGATTACCAAACAGAATTCTAATTTTGAAAAATAGATTTCTAATTTCTGAAAATAGAAGCAGGAGACAAAATTGAGAGATATACAAGACTTTGACAGCATAATGATACGTTTGGCGTCGCCCGATATGATCCGCCAGTGGTCGTACGGCGAAGTAAAAAAGCCGGAAACAATTAACTACCGTACATTGCGTCCCGAAAAAGACGGTCTTTTTTGTGAAAGAATTTTCGGTACAACAAAAGAGTGGGAGTGTTATTGTGGAAAGTTTAAGTCGATCCGTTACAAAGGCGTTATTTGCGACCGCTGCGGTGTAGAAGTAACCCACTTTAAGGTGCGCCGCGAGCGCATGGGGCATGTCGAGTTGGCGGCTCCGGTATCACATATTTGGTATTACCGATCGGTGCCAAGCCGCATAGGTCTTTTGCTCAACCTGCCTATGAACCAGCTCCGCTCCGTTTTGTATTATGAAAAATTCATCGTGCTTGACGCAGGTGAAACGGATCTGAAAAAATTGCAGCTTTTGACAGAAGAGGAATGGTACGATTTAACCGATAAGTATCCGGGCGGCTTTACCGCAGGTATGGGTGCGGAGGCTATTAAAACGCTGCTTGAACAGGTAGACCTTGATACCTTGGCGGAGGAACTTCGCGCTAAAATGGTCGAAAAGGGCGCTAAAAGCGACAAACGCCTGTTAAAACGCATTGATATTGTGGAAAATTTCCGCGCTTCAAACAATAAACCTGAATGGATGATCCTTGATGTTATACCGGTAATTCCGCCGGAATTGCGCCCTATGGTGCAGCTAGACGGCGGGCGCTTTGCAACCAGCGACCTTAACGACCTATACCGCCGCGTTATCAACAGAAATAACCGTCTTAAAAGGCTGCTTTCGCTTAACGCGCCGGATATTATCATTCGTAACGAAAAACGTATGCTTCAAGAAGCCGTAGATGCCCTTTTTGATAATTCCAAGAAGAAAAGGGTGGTAAAAGGCGCTTCCAACCGTCCCCTCAAATCAATTTCGGATATGTTAAAGGGCAAACAGGGCAGGTTTAGGCAGAATTTGCTTGGTAAACGTGTCGATTATTCAGGCCGCTCGGTAATAACCGTAGGCCCGGACCTTAAAATGTGGCAGTGCGGGCTGCCGACCAAGATGGCGCTGGAGCTTTTCAAGCCGTTTATCATGAAAAAGCTCGTGGAAAAGGGCGTTGTCTTTAATATCAAGAAGGCAAAAATGCTTGTGGAGCAGGAAAAACCGGAAGTTTTTGCTGTTTTGGACGAAGTTGTCCGCGAACATCCCGTGCTTTTGAACCGCGCCCCTACCCTGCACAGGCTTGGTATTCAGGCTTTCGAGCCGGTTTTGGTGGAAGGCAAGGCGATAAAGTTAAATCCCCTTGTCTGTCATGCTTTTAACGCAGACTTTGACGGCGACCAGATGGCCGTTCACGTTCCGCTTACACAGGCCTCTCAAATGGAATGTTGGACACTGATGCTTTCAGCCCGGAACCTGCTTAACCCCGCCAACGGACAGACAATCGTGTTCCCGTCGCAGGACATGGTTTTGGGCATCAACTTTTTAACACGCATAAAACCTGATGCAAAAAAACCGGTGATAAAAAACGAAAAAGGCGAAAAAACCGAGGAGCTGCCGCGCTATTCTTCGATGGACGAATGTTTAATGGCTATTGACACGGAGGCTTTGGACTGGGCTGCGCATATCAAAGTAAAAATTGAAGATAAAATCTGCTGGGAAAAGGTGGGTAAAGATACAAAAGTTGACAAAAACGGTTTTATCGCAACCACGCCCGGCAGGCTTGTGTTTAACGAAGCGTTAAAAGAAGCCATGAAGGAGGACGCAATTCCATTTGTCAACTATGAGTTCAAAGATAAGGAATTGCGAGCGCTAATTCAGTATGTTTTTGCCGAGAAAGGCTCTTGGACAACGGTAAATATGCTGGATGCAATAAAAAACACCGGCTATAAATATGCCACTGTCTTTGGCGCGACAATCGGTGTTGACGATATAAAAGTTCCGGTAGAAAAAGCCGGAATGATCAACGATGCCAACAAGGAGGTCGATTCAATTCAGAAACAATGGCGGCAGGGGCATATCACTGCCGAAGAGCGCTATAACCGCGTTGTTGAGGTCTGGTCAAAAACCAACGAGGACCTTACCGCTAAGATGATGGAAACACTTGAAAAGGACCGCGATGGCTTTAACTCGATATACATGATGGCAAACTCCGGCGCGCGCGGAAGCCGCAACCAGATTCGCCAGCTTGCCGGTATGCGCGGCCTTATGGCAAAGCCTTCGGGCGATATTATCGAATTGCCGATACGCTCTAACTTTAAAGAGGGCTTATCGGTTATCGAATTCTTTATTTCAACTAACGGCGCGCGCAAGGGTCTTGCCGACACCGCCTTAAAGACCGCCGAAGCCGGTTACCTTACACGGCGGCTTGTAGACATCGCGCAGGATATGGTTGTAAACGAGGACGACTGCGGTACCATAAACGGCATAACATATTCGGCCCTAAAGGACGGCGAGGAAATTCAGGAAACGCTTAGCGAGCGTATCGTGGGACGTTATACGCTTGAGCGTGTAAAGCACCCGATAACAGGCGAGCTTGTTATAGATGTGAACGAAGAAATTACCGAGGCCATTGCCGAGAAAATTGAGGCCGCCGGTATTGAATTGGTGCGTATACGCACGGTTTTAACCTGCGAGGCAAAACATGGCGTTTGCCGCAGGTGTTACGGCCGCAACCTTGCCACAAACCGTTCTGTTGAGATAGGCGAAGCGGTAGGCACCATAGCGGCGCAGTCAATCGGACAGCCGGGCACCCAGCTTACAATGCGTACGTTCCATATCGGCGGCGCGGCAACCAAGATCAGCGAGGATAACCGCACCTTCCTTAAATATCCGGTTTATATCCGCGAAGTTTCCGGCTCCCATGTCGTTTTGGAAAATAAACACCGGTTGTTCACCCGCAAAGGTTCGGCCATTGTTCAAAAAATTATTAAAGAGTATAAGGTCGATCCCGCAAAAGATAAAATTCTGGCAAAGGATGGTAAGCGCGTTATCAAAGGCGAAGTTATCATTAAACGCGGCGAAAAAGAAAAGGAAGAAAAATCGGCAGAAATTGCCTACGCAATGGTGCGTGAAAACAAACTCTATCTTATCGGTACCGATCAAAAAATTGAAATCCGCAATGGCTCTGAATTCATGGTGAATCAGGGTGATATTGTGGATGCTGAAAAAACCATCGCCACATTCGACCCGTTCAGCGACCCGATTATTGCCGAAGCAAGCGGCACGGTGCGTCTGGAAGACATCATTCTTGGCTCTACCCTAAAAGAGGAAATTGACGAGGAAACCGGCAACATTGAAAAGCGCATAACAGAGTTCCAGATGGAAAGCAAACAGCCGCGTATTCTTATTATTGATGATGCCGGTAACGAACAGGTGTCTTACTTCCTGCCCGGCGGCGCGTATCTTCTTGTGGACGAAGGCGACCGCATAACAGCCGGTAGAACAGTTGCTAAAACCCTTAAAGAATCGGCAAAGGCTATGGATATTACAAGCGGTTTGCCCCGTGTAAGCGAGCTTTTCGAGGCGCGCAAACCAAAAACACCCGCAGTGCTTGCTTTAATTTCCGGCAAGGTTATCTTTAAAAACATTATCAAGAGCAAGCGTATCATCATGGTTCAGGATGAATTCGGAAAAGATTTCAAACACCTTATACCGATGACTAAACGGCTGCTGGTACGCGACGGCGACATGGTGGAAGCCGGTGAGCCGCTCTGCGTAGGCGCTTATGATCCGCATGAAGTGCTGCGTATTCTGGGGGAAAGCGACTTGCAGCGTTACCTTATGGATGAAATTCAAAAGGTTTATAACCTGCAGGGCGTAAAAATAAATGATAAGCATATCGGCGTTATTATCCGCCAGATGATGCGCAAGGTTGAAATTGTAGCGGTAGGCGACACACGCTTTATCTTTGGACAGCTTGTTGATAAATATCGTTTCCACGAGGAAAACTCGCGTGTTGTAAGCGAAGGCGGACAGGCGGCGGTTGCAAAACCTGTGTTCCAGGGCATTACAAAGGCCAGCTTGAACATCGACAGCTTCCTTTCTGCGGCCAGTTTCCAGGAGACAACGCGCGTGCTTACCAATGCGGCGATTGCCTGCAAAGTGGACAACCTGCGCGGGCTAAAGGAAAACATCATTATCGGCCACCCGATTCCCGCGGGGACCGGCATGAAGCGATACCGAGCCGTGAAACTTTTCGACAACGACGAGCAGGATTTGGACGCCTATATGCAGGAAATTCTTGAACGCCGCAAACTGGAAGAAGCGGAAGACGAACCGGCTATGGGGTCGCAGGCGTTGCGCGGACAGAATGAAAGCATTTTGTCTACCGAAGCTGCCGTTGATTAGGGTATCGGCAGGACATCTATATAGAAATAGGTTATGGCTAAAATTAATTTAACTTTTGCGGATAGCGGTAAAACACTGGTCTGTGAAGCCGGAACAAAGATCAGTGATGTGTTAAATAATTTTGGCGCTTCGGTTCCGTTAGTGGCGGTTAAAGCGAATAATCAGCTTGTGCCGCTAACGGATACCCTCGGTGTAAATACGATTTTAGAAGCGGTGCCGCTTGGCTCTGATACGGGTTTGCAAATTTACAAACGCACACTGATGTTTCTTTTTACCTTTGCGGCACATAACGTTCTGCCCGATAGAAAAGTTTTTATAGGACATTCGTTGGGCAGCGCGTATTTTTACAACCTGATAGGCGCAAAAAAAATAAGCGAGGGTGAAGCTGCCCTGCTTAAAAACGAAATGCTGCGCTTAATTAAAGAAGACCTTGCCATAACATTTAAGCGCATAACGTTTAGGGAAGCCCTTGATTATTTTACAAAATGCGACCGTCCCGAAACCACCGTTTTGTTAGAGCAGCGTTCACGGGCAAATGTTTCTGTAAATGTTTGTAGGAATATTGATAATAAAAATTGCAACGGTAACAAAGAGTATATAGATCTGTATATATGGCCGCTATTAACTTCTACCGGAATGATAAAAGCATTTGACGTTGTTAAATATGAAAGCGGTGTACTTTTAAGATACCCCGCAAAAGAAAATATAAACGAGGTCGGCGAATTCTCCGATCTAGGCAATTTCATTGATAGTAAAAAAATATTTTCTGTATATACTGAAAATAAAAATTGGGGACGCACGGTAAATATTTATTCGGTCTGCCAGCTTAACCGCCTTGTAACAGATCGTTCCGTAAAGGATTTTATAAGTATTAACGAAGCGTTTCAGGCAAAAAAACTATCCAACATAGCCGATAAAATAAGCCAAAAAAAAGACAAAATAAAACTAATACTAATCGCGGGACCTTCCAGTTCGGGAAAGACCACAACCGCGAAACGCCTTTTAATACAGCTTAAAGTGGTGGGAATAGACCCGATACCGGTTAGTCTTGACGATTATTATCTGCACCCAAGCAAGGCGCCGAAAGATGAAAACGGCAAACCGGATCTTGAATGTTTAGAAGCGCTTGATGTTCCGTATTTGAACAAGCAGCTTATCGCGCTTTTCAACGGTGAAGCAATTACACTCCCCCGTTTTGATTTTAAAACAGGCGTACGCATGGAAGGTGAAAGAATAAAGCTGGGGAAGCATCAGGTGCTTGTGTTGGAAGGCATACACGGTCTTAACGACAACCTTACATCCCAGATAGCGGTTGATAACAAATTTAAAATTTATGTATCGGCTTTAACACAATTAAATATTGACGAGCACAACAACATAAGCTCCACCGATAACCGGATTCTGCGGCGCATGGTTCGGGACAATCAATTCCGGGGAACAAGCGCCGCAAAAACAATTGATATGTGGCCGTCCGTTCAAGACGGCGCGGAAAAACACATCTTTAAATTTCAAAATAATGCCGATGCGGTTTTCAATTCCGCCCTGGATTACGAAATCGCCGTTTTAAAATACTACGCCGATCCTCTGTTACGCGGCGTCAAACCCGACACGCCTGAATATGCCGAGGCATCGCGTCTTTTATACTTCCTTGAAAACTTCGCCCCGATACCCCCGCAATACGTCCCCGGCGACAGCATCCTGCGCGAGTTCATAGGCGAGAGCGATTTTAAATATTAGTCCAGTGCCCGCTTTTGCCGCCCGATTTTTCCAGTAAATGAATGTCTGTAATATCCATGCCGCGATCTACGGCTTTGCACATATCGTAGATGGTTAAAAGGGCAACTGAGACGCCGGTTAGAGCTTCCATTTCGGCGCCGGTTTTGCCGGACATTTTTACGGTACACTTTACGTTAATGCCATTTATACCGGGCATATCAAAATCAATGGTTACGGAATCGAATATAAGCGTATGGCAAAGCGGGATAAGCTCCGCCGTTTTTTTAGCGGCCATAATCCCCGCAATACGGGCGACGCCCAGCACATCGCCTTTTTTTGTCTGCCCGCTTTTTATGGCGTCTAACGTTTGCTGCTGCATGACTATGCGCCCGCCTGCAACCGCCACCCTCTGTGTAACTTCTTTCGCGCCGACATCAACCATTACCGCGTTTCCGCTTGTATCAAAATGTGTAAAACCCTGCATACAGCATATTTTAAACAAAATAAAAACATGATACAATCATAGAACTGTGGACGGTATAAAACTGACTGTTTTTTTGGGTAATCCGGGTAATCAATATGCCGGTAACCGGCATAATGCGGGAAGGCTCTTTTCGCAAAACATAGTAGAGAAATCGGCATGGCAAAAAAAATTCAAAGGTCTTTATGCAAACATAACGTTAGGCGAAGTTACCGAAAAAATCCACCTGTTAATGCCGGAAACTTTTATGAACCTTTCGGGCGCTTCCGTAAAAGCCGCCGCCGCTTTTTTTAGGCTCCAGCCACAGAACATACTTATTGTGCATGACGAATTAGAGCTTGACTTGGGACAGGCTTCTTTTAAATTTTCAGGCGGCCTCGGCGGCCACAACGGTCTGCGCTCTGCAAAAGAACAACTGGGCACGGCGGATTTCTGGCGGCTGCGCATAGGCATAGGCCGCCCTTACGGCATAAAAGAAGCGGGGCAGGACATAAGCGGCTGGGTGCTTTCAAACTTTACCGCAGACGAAAAACCACTGTTGGACGAAGTCTTTACCGTCTGCACCCAGGCGTTTTATAAAGCACTTTTGGACGGTCCGCAAACCCTGCTGCCGCAGTGGAATAAAAAAACAATCTGTACTAGGGCTGCTTCCTAAAAAGTAAATCGAATTCTTTTTTAACGGCGTTGTGTACAATTTTTGAATGTGATTTTTCCGCGATGGCGCTTAACAAAGCGGTACCGGCGGCGCTTTCCGGCGGCCCCATAAAGCGGCAGAGTTTTCCTGTCGCAACGGCGATTGCGCATAACACGCGTTCATTGGACGGCTCTAACGGCCCGTTAATAAATGTTGCAAAGGCGTTTATGGCCGCCTTGTCATTATCACTGCCTATCCCGCCGATTGTTTCCGCTATTGCGGCTTTAACATTGTAATTTCTTTCGTCTAAAAACAGGTTTGATAAAAATGGCATTGTCTCGTGTGAGCCGATCACCCCCAGCAATTTAATTGCTTCTAAACGCTGCTTTAAACATTCAGGCCTTAGGCTCTCGCTGAATTGATATTTTCCTCCCGCGATACCCAATAGTATTTTTGTGTAAAAGCCTTCGTTATTACCAATATCGCCTTTTTGCAGATCATATTTTATAATTTTTAACAACTCTTCAAAATCTTTTTTACCGCCGCCTAAAAACCCCGGCCATGTTGAATCCGGCGGAATCCCAAGCCCGTATTCATGATCGTATTTAATTGTGAATACTTTATGCGGCGCTTCAAACGGTATGGTGTTATAAGCGCCGGTATTGAAAGCATAAAGAAGCCAGTCCTTGCCGCCATAGTAAACAAAACCGGCCTCCTCGTCCACGGCAGGAAGCGCCGTAGATGTATGCGGCGGTACAACACGCCACAGTATACCGCCATTAGTGTTATACGCAATAGCAGCGTTAGGCGACGTAACAACTATGCCGTTTTTGTTGAATTGTACATTGTATTGTACATTGTATTTTTCATTTGGATTAACATCTTCTGTTTTAAATGTTTTAAAAAAACCTTTATACTCGTTCCATAATGTCATTTCACCTGATGATAAAAGAACGGCAACATCATTATTGAAGCATCCTGCGGCAAGCATCCTGCCTTTTAAAACATCGCTGCCTTCCCCGTCTTTAAAATCGCGCACCACTTTAAAGCTGCCGTCTTGGAAAATTGTTAGGATGGATTTACGCCTGTCGTCTAACGCAATCACCAACTGCGGTACATCGTGTAACGGAATACCTGCGGTGGCGCCTGTCGCGTCAAAGTTTAACAGCGATCCGTCTTGCAAACATATAATGAACCCGCCTTTTTTGTCGGGGATTGGCGGGAGCGCAATAGGACTTTCCAAATTGGTCTGCCACAACCTGTTGCCGGAAGCGGTCCGGCAGGAAATTGTCTTTTGGAAAAACAAAAAAATCCGCTCGTCAAAGCCTATAAGCGGCGCGGCGATAATGTTTTCTTTCAGCCGTTGCTGCCACAACAGGCGTCCCGCGCGGTTAATGGCGTAAAGGATGCCGTTTGTACGGCAAACATAACTTGTACCTGCAGTGGAGCGTGTTAAAAACGGCAAAAGACGGCCGCCTGTTTTGTATTCCCATAAAGACCGCCCGCTAGTGCCGAAAGCCTTAACCGCCGCCCCCTCGCAGACCATCACCACAGATTCGTTTTGCACCTGCGGAGGCGCGATAACCGCCCCGCCTAAAACCTGCCGCCACACCGCCTCCTCGCCTTGGGCATAGGCAAAAACGCCCATGCAAACCAAGAGCAGCGGCGCCAGGCGCCTTTTAATGAAATACCGCAAGGGTTTCGATGTGGGCGGTTTGTGGATAAAAATCATAGTAGGCTAGCTGCGATAATGCGCGTCCCGCGCGCAGGAGCGCGGCGGCATCGCGGGCAAGGGCTGCGGGGTTGCAGGAAACATAACAGATCGTGGCGGCGGTTTGCCGGCAAAGCCATTCGCACATTGCGGCGGAAAGCCCTCCTCGTGCGGGGTCTACCACAATAAAGCCGTATTTTTTGTGTGAAGGTTTTGAATTTACCCATTTATTGTCGGTTAAAGCATAAAAACAAGCCTTTTCCGCACTGATATTTTCGCGTGCAATGGAAACGGCGGCCTTATTTTCCTCTAAAAGGTCGATTTTTGGGAATAAATCACTTAAAAAAACGGAAAAAGTGCCGACCCCGCTGTAAAAATCGGCGGCGGGCATCGATTTGTCTGCGGTTTGGGCAATCTCCACTAAGTCCTTTACCAGAATCTCCAGCATTTCGCCATTACTCTGAAAAAAAACACCTGCGTTAAGCCGGATATTCTTGCCGGCAAATGTCTGAACGCCGTTTGCGTTGCCTGTTTCCATTAACAACTGCCCCGCACGTCCGTAAACCGTAATGCGGTCGCTATCCGGTGGAAAAACCACGGCATTTTGCTGTAAGGCGCTCCGTATAACCGGATCGCAAACAAGACAATCCTGCACCGGAATGATATTTTTGCCCTTTCCGGCCATAAATCCGGTGGTAATGGTCTGTTTCTTTTGCAAATTGAGCGCACGCGCGCGGGTTTTTATGGGTTTTTCATTGATCATGCTGGTATCTTTATGAAATTGTACACGGTTTCGGTATTCAAATGCGCTTCCTGATAGAATTTTCAACTCCGGCAGCGTGTTTAAGCCGCCCAGATGCTTTAAATTACCCAAAAGCAGCGCGGACTTCTCTTTAATTTGAGTTTCGTGTGTAATATGCGAAAGCGTACACCCTCCGCAGGTGCCAAAATTAGGACATTGCGGTTCTGTACGGTTTGGCGAAGGCTCGATAATTTCTGTAAGCTGCGCCACATTCTTTTCGGTTGTATCGGGTGTTATGGTAACGGTATCGCCCGGAGCGGCGCCAAAAACACGAAACTTTCTGCCGGTTTCCGCACCATATTGCACAACCACAACGGCGCTACCGTCCGAAGCAAGGCCGCACGCCTTTCCGGTAAACACTTTCTACCCGTCGGTATCAAAAAGTGCCAAATCCGGTTTGCTTTCGTCATCATCTTCCGTGCCGTTCATCAGTACTTCGATGCGCTGTTCAATTTTTTCAAGGTCCTTTTCAAGACCACGCGCCAGCTTAATGCCTTCCTCAAAAGATTTAACGGCCTCATCCAACGAAGTATCGGTTTTACGGACAATCTCCCCCAATGCTTCAAGACGCTCCAGTCTGGACTCAAAATTTTTCAATGCAAACCTCTATCAATCAGGACAAACCACTACCAGGCGCAGTAGGCTTCGAACCCACGACCTGCGGTTTTGGAGACCGCTGCTCTACCAACTGAGCTATACGCCTAAAATGAAAGCTATTTTACTTTGGTTTCTTTGTGCAGCGTGTGTTTTCGGTCGAAAGGGCAGTACTTATTCAGTTCGAGCTTTTCTTGCGAGTTCCTGCGGTTTTTCTTTGTCGTGTAATTTTTACGTTTACACTCGCTGCATTGCAGGGCAATTAGTTCCACCGCTTGTTTTTTTGATGCCATAAATCCTCCGTGCCCATAACCCGGGCTTGCCAGCCCTCGATCGGAATCGAACCGATGACCTTATCCTTACCATGGATACGCTCTACCGACTGAGCTACAAGGGCGCTATGCTCCAGTCTAAAAAAATTGCCCCATGCTGTCAAGGCGCATGTCCGTACTCACTACAAATAGGACACTCCCGACCGCAGGGAAATTTGGAAAAAATTTGGTGCCAGGCACAGTTTTTGAGCTTGGAACACAAGCTGTAAACAATATTTTCGGCATTTACCGCTCCAAATACATTTTTTCTGCCTTTAACACAAAACGGCAGGGCGGTTTGTAAAACAAAATGGTGTGCAGATTTTATCGGCAGTTAAGCGCAAAAATATTTTCCCTTCCGCTCACGCTTGCTACAGTCACCTTTTTGGGCACACAGTTGCTTATTCGCCCCGCTTCGGTCAAGTGAGCTACAGAAAAAATTTTTTGCGCTTCATTAATTATTTGCAAAAGCTGCACACCTCACACACCACACAAACCTCTGGTACCAGGCTTCGTCATTGGCATCCTGATTCTGCGAGGATGACCAGTAGAAGCTGTCGGCAAAATCGCCGTTTATAACGGCCCTGTTTTCGTACATCGCGTTAAGCTCACCGCTGCTTGGAAGAAACCAGTCGGTAAAGCCGTTAAGCTCGTAACCTGTAGCAGCCTTTGCCGCAGGTGGGTTCGGGTCGCCGGTCTCATCATCCAGTATCAGTTCCGTGTTTTTCTGGCCTTTGCCTATGTCAACGGAAAAATCCCCTTCCAGCCGAATATCTTTAAAACCATCCGATGCCCATGCAAACAGCCCCGGAACATCATGAGGGGCCGCTTCAAGGTAATCCCAGTCCCTGTAGGTATCAGGGTCATCATTAACAAAGAATACTGTTCCGCCGGCGGGGCCTTGCTCGCCTATTAGCCACGGCTCGTCCGGGGCATGGGTTACTACCGGGGTAGGCTCCACAACTCCAATGGTTGCGGAGGCGTTTTTTACTCCCGAATAACCCGCGCGGCTAACGGTTACCCTTATTATTGAGTTATCATCAGCCTCCGCAACCGTATAGGTTGGACTTGTGCCGATAACCGCGCTGCCCTCCCTGCTGTTTGTCCATTTATAAGCTATTGCGCCCGAACCGCCCAGTGCGGATGTTTTTGCCGTTAATTTTTTGCCGACGGCTTTCTCGCCCGTAATGGAAACGCTTCCCGTTAAAGCGGGAAGTTTGCCGGAATCCTCATCCATGGCATCGGTCTCGCCCGCGGGCTGCGAGCAGCCCATAAAAATTGCCAGGGCTATAACCGTAACGACACCGCCTAATAATAAAAATTTCTTCATAAAGACCTCCAAAATATTTCTTTTACGTGAACGTACCGTTCACATCACATATATAAAAACCACATATATACAAAAGGCCCCGGCGACAAAAACGCGGGAGCCTTTAAGCCCTGGGAAAAATTGCCTGAACCGGCAATTAAACTGGGATGTTTTTCGTTTGTTTGAAAGTAAGCCGGTGTACTGTACGCCTGTACCGGTAGTGCTACTGCACGCGGGGGGGGGGGGTAAAACGCAGGGCGGATAAAAATTTCTTCATAAGATCTCCAGAATGAACAAATCCCCGGGTGTAAACTATTGGTGTATGCTATTAGTATAGGCACAAAACCTGGAAAAAACAAGTAAAATTTGCAAAAACACGGTAGTTTTACTTTCAGGAAAACCACCGACCACACGGACAGCACAGACAAAGACTCGTACTTCCCTATCTTTTCTTCCGTCCGTGTGGGTCTGTGAGGTCTGTGGTTAATTGATTTCTATTTTGGAACTGGCTCAATTGTTAATTGCTAATTGTCAATTGTTAATTGATCTTCCCCAGCAATTCTAAATTTGAAAATAATTCTGTATACTATCTTGTATGGGTGGGGAAATATTTAAACAGCTATTGGAAAATCTGGACAAGGCTGCGGATACAATACCGGATAACCGGCACGGTCCGAAC
>BOBI01000001.1 GCA_026002305.1 Spirochaetia bacterium | reverse complement strand
ACCTCTTCCTCGTACCCATACTCTTCTCCTATGGTCTTCTGGTATACCACCTTATACGCTATCCCCTATAACGGCAAGTTCATCGTAGGCAGGACAAAACCGTGGAATATACTAACACTCCACCCTGACTACGATGCGGCTAAAAATCACGAAGACCGTGTTGCCGCACTACGATTAGTCAAAGACCTGCTGGGCACACAGGAAAATCAGGCGCAGTTAAAAACGCTAAAAGACTCCTATCCCTGTGCAATTGTTGTTCCGGTGCACGCTATCGAAGCAAACGGGAGAAATAAAATTCCTGTAATTCTTGCGGAGTATATTGCGTGCAAAAACCAATTTGATGTCTGTACGGAAATCGTCCAAACCAATCTAGTCCACCGCACCGGCTCCGATGCATGGCATCATTTTGCCTTCCGGCCGGAATTCGATGGCAAAGTGCAAAAAGGACGACACCATATTTTAATTGATGATGTTTTTTCTAACGGCGGATCTTTTAGTGAATTACGCTGGCACATTGAAAAAAACGGTGCTAAAGTTGTACAGACCGCCGCTATCTCAACCGGTGGTCATGGTGATGAAATAGCACTCTCTTCTACCGTTCGTAAAGGTCTGCTTGATAGACATAATGAAACACAGCTATACTCATTTTTGAAGGAGATTAATCTCTATGAAGGAAATTACAAATGCCTCTCCAATCCGGAAGCTTACGCCCTCGCCAAAACTCCGACACTTGACGAAGCAAGAAATAGAATCGCTACGGCAAGACTTGAAGGAAACTCACGAATGGGCGAAAGCCGCTCTCAAGGACGTGAAACCACTGTAACCAGAACTTCAAACCAGCGCACCATTAAACGTTAGCCTTGTTGAATGGTGCCCGCTTCTTACTTTTACTGATATACAAAACTTGTACTTTTTTTTCGCTTGGGCCAGGTTTTTGCTTTGCCTGGTGTTGCACCTGAAAAGTTTGAACTCGCTTTAGCCGGTTTTTACTAACTATTGTTTGTCGCCGGTTTCAGTTATTCCCTGATTGTTTCGCTGTAAATGAAAAAATACACCGGTCTAATATTTCAAACACTTTTTTTGCTTTTTCTACCATGCGTTTTTGTCCTTGTTTATCCTTGTGGTTATAAAGTTTTGAAACATCGCCTGTAACTCTATGCCCCATGAAATATTCTTCTATGTCATCCCCCAGCCTTTCGCTGTTCATCAAAGTTTTCCAATAATTACGGCCGCTGTAGAACGTGATGTTTTGTGCCTCAAGCTCTTGTTCACTAATTCTTAACTTTGCACCTAACGTAAGATTTGCTCTAGCAAATATTCTAGTTTGACAACTTTTAAACAGAAGCTCATCGTCACGTTTCCCTTTAGAGAAGGCTTTGACTTTTTTGTATACAAAATCATGTAAAGGAACTAGCCTAACGCCGTTATTTGTTTTACTGTCCTTAATGTCAATAAACCGGCAACCCTCAATTTCTATTATATCGCGGGGACGAATACGCTTTATCTCTACATTCCTCATGTCGGTTGTGTAAATGAGTAGGCAAAGTAGATATTGTATTTCATCATCCCATGCTTCGTTAAAAACGCCGGATAGCTTTTCAAGTTCGTAGCAGCCGTGCGATTTCCTGTCTTCGGCGCGAACCGGAAGCCGTATCACTTTGCAACAAGGATTTTCTGAAATTAGTTCTTTATATGTCAGGTATCGGAAAACTCTCGAAAGCGCGTTGAAATACCCGTTAATGGTCCGGGGTTTCAGTCCTTTTGCTAATAGATGATCCTGAAAATCATGCAAAATATGAAAATCTATCTTTACAGGACTGGTTATGCGCCGTTCCCTCAGGAACGGCACAAATTTGTTTTTGATAACACGTTCATATACCGCCCGATCCTTTTCACCAAGCGGGCGGCTGCGTTTCGCGTCGCTTATAAAATATACGGAATCCTTATTATAAAAATCTTCCATAACCTTAAATCCCGCGGTATCATGGCAACGCGTATACCCGGAAACAAGCTGCTCTTTGTTTTGTAACGCAAACGCCTCGGCCTCAAAAAGCACGTTTGTATGCGTGTTCCATTTTGTAGGCAGCATCTTTCCGTTATGTGAATACCGGACATAATACACAAAACCCAGTTTTTTGTTTTCACGCTTCACAAGATTATAACCTTTCCGCCTCTTTGGGGTTTGATAGTCGTAATCAATAAGTTTTAACGCTTTGAGTGCCGTAGGACAGTTTGAAACCATTTGCTCGCGCATGTATAGAATCTGCTGCTGCTTGCTTTCGTTTCTAACCGCTGCGAGTGCGTCATTGATACTCATCATGCCGCACACTCCTTGCTCCGTAAGAAGCTGATTAAAGCGTCAAAATCAAAAAGCATCTTGCGCTTTACATACATGCACGGTAATTCTTTTGCGTGTGCTAGTTTTCTGATGGTGAACTCACTGATATTAAGTATCTGTGACAGTTCTTCCGGCGTAACCAGTTTTGAGATGTTTTCCATGGCTTTCCTCCTTAAATGGAAAAACTTTCTCCCGCTCCCTTAAAAGTTTAGTTCCCGGTAAGCTCCTTTATGAAAGAGATCGTTTCTTTCAGGACTTTTGATAGTTGCGTAGGGCTTAAGCTCACTGTGAGTTCGTCAACCTTTCTGATGAACACATTTCTGTTCATCTTTGGTTTCGGCTTTCCGTCGGGGTCGCGCGGTACCCAAACGAGTTTTCCCTTGTATCCCGCGGCGTGCATCCGGTCGCGGAACGCTTTTTGTTTTTCTTTGTCTGTAAGTGCCATGTTTAGACTATATACTTAGTTATTAGTTACTGTCAATAGATAAGTTAACAGGTTTTTTTAAATATTTTTTGGGTCACTAGTTGCGCCATTCATTACAACCGGCTTTTTTTTAACTTTTGTAATGGTTTGTGTTAATATTTCTAATTAATTCTAAATTTTATGCAAATATTTGTTGACATTATTAAAATAGTATGCTACTCTTTATTCAGATGGGCGTGATCGCTATGGTTTCTGTGGTTTAGTGTAACATATAGCGTATGTTGTATGAAGTACCCCCGTACCTTATATTATTTCTTCAAAATCAATGTTTTTATAATATTTACTTTCTTTACTTATTTTTATTTCTTCAATATCAAATATCTTATTTTCAATATTTTTTCTTATAATATTTTCAAACTTTGGTTTTAATGTTTTCAAGTCCTTTGTTATAATTTCAAAAACTATTACCAAATCAATTCCGGTATAATCATGTACAATTCTATTTCTAAAATCTTTAATTTGTTGCCATTCTATATCAGGATATTCCTGTTTTAATGTATCGCTTATTTTTGATACATTTTCACCAATATTTGCCAATAATGTTAATGATGCATTTAAATTTAACTGTTCGTTAAGTTCATATAATTCTTCCGCATCTTTAGTTTCTTCTGTATATTTCCATACTTTCCCAATATATTCTAAAATATTCATAAGATACAATAAATCATTTCTTTTATTGGGCGACATATATCATATCCTTTTGAGCACGATATAAAACAATGGGATTGGCATATTTTTTGATCATTATGTCAACGTCTTTTTCTGTTAATTTCTCCAGATCGTTTTTTAATTCCACCAGTGCCGCGATATTATAATTTTCTTTATCTACAAAAAAATCAATATCATTGGCTTTTTCCCCGCGGGCAAACGAGCCAAATACGCCTATCTTTTCCAGGTTATATTTTTCGAGTAAATTTTCATTCTTTATAGCCGTTTCTAAGGCATTAACGGTGTCTATATTCATAATTCATCATAATCCATAGTGTAATTTTATTCAAGTGTATATTTTTTCATACAGCATAGGGGGGGTATTTCGTATAGCGTAATGTTATACGAAGTTTGGGCACACTTTACGCTTTGCTTTTACTATTATTTTAATTTCCTCTTAAAATATTTATCCAATCTCTTTTGTTATATAAGAATCTAACGAGTCTTACTGTTTGTTTCTTTTCATTTACACTATAATATACTGCATAATTTTTCACTTTTATTACTCTCAAATTCAATGCTGCGATCAATTCATCTTTAATTATTGGTCTAGCCGTCGGTGTCTCTTTCAAATATTCTAATTTCTGTTTTACTTCTTTCATTAAATTTTCTGCCGCCATTGGTGCTTCCAAATTTTCCTTTATATATTGATACGTTGAATCAATATCATCATCAAATAATTTTGAGAAAATTAATCCGTACATTCATTCACCACTATATTTATTCAATTTTTTCATCATCTCTTCTTCGGAAACCGTTTCCCCATTATTTATTTGATTTATTCCATCAATCAATTTTTTATATAAATCTATTCTGCCAGAAAGTTCATTATAGGCATCAATGCTCATAACGGCCAAATCACCTACTCCATTTTTGGTAATGAATATAGGTTCCTTATATTGATGACAAAATTGGGAAACTTCTCCATAATTATTCCTCAAATCAGCACTTTTCCGTATCTCCGGCATAAATTTCTCCTAAAAATGTTTTCTATTCTAAATATATCATTATTTTGATATATTGTCAAGTAAAAACTCAAGAATTTCTTTTATATAATTCCTTATATTATATAGAGTTATTATTATTCCAAAAAATTTGTGCCCAAATTTCACATAGCGTATGTTAAACGCCGTTAAATCCTGCGGCAAAGCTGCTCACACTAATGTTGTTAAGACGTTTTGTTATCTTGTAAAAATCCAGAAAAGCACCAACCGATTTTACCATCTACCGTTTTTACATTAAACATTTTCGCAGTTATACCAGCAACGCTAACTTGTGCACCTTCCTTGATAAATTGCAACCTTTCTCCAATTTTTAATTCTGAAACTACTGAATCGTAACTCAAATCAGTTTCATAGAGTTTCATTGCATTTTTTACAATTAGAGGATATTTAGAATAATCTACATCTTCCTTTTCCTGTAACGGTACACCTGAAGTTGCAGTATTGTTAATTATTTTACCTTCAGGAACAATGGCAGCGAGATAATCACCGTTATTCAAAAGAATAAAAGGAATAGCTAGACCTACGTTAACTAAGAAATGACCAACGATACCTCCAAGGGTTGACATTATGAGCACAGCGATCCCATAAGTTCTAACTCCTTCGTAGCTAATCATGATCAGACCAACAATCATCCCGCCAATTGCAATAATCCATACTAAGGCCAACAGAACCATCCGGTAGGTTTCCATCCTTTGCCTTATTTCATTGTTATTTCCCACTTTTTACCTCCAATGGAAAAAATATTAATTAACGTAGCCGAGAGCAGCGACGTTCAAAATAAACCCGAAAATTTCGGGTTTCTACTTCGCATAACAATTTGGTGCAAATTTGGTGCCTGGCACCACTGCGCTATTAAATTCTTTTATTCGCCATACTTCCAAATATTATTACTTACGTTGCTTCATCTTACTTTTTCGACCAAATCGGCCCATTTTTGACATACGTTCCGGGCGTGCGGCTTTGACTCTCGTAAAAGTTGATAAAACTTTCCTCAAATCCAACTTTAGTGTCGATTCTTCCATAGAGATCTCCAAGAAATGTTTGCGACCCAGGCACATCTTTAGCGATGGTAATACTGATCAGTTGATTGCCATAAAATGCACCGCCACTCACAAACGGACTATTATTACCAATCGCAACGAGTCCACTACCCAGAACAAGTGTTTTCAGGGGATTGTCTCTAAATGCATTAGCCCTAATGGTTGTAACGCTGTCGGGAATAGTAACGCTGGTCAGGTTGTTATCAGCAAATGCATATTCCCCAATAATATTAATCCCCTTTCCGAGGGTAATGCTGGTCAGTTTATTACCTCTAAATACCCCGTGTCCACTATTACCACTAGAGTCCTCAATAGTGATAACACTGTCGGGTATAATAAGGCTTGTCAGTTGATTATCTAGAAATGCCCCTTCCTTAATGGTGGTAACGCTGTTTCCTAGGGTAAGGCTGGTTAGTTGATTGCCATAAAATGCTTCTTTTCCGATGGTAGTAACACTATTGGGAATAACGACAGAGGTCAGTTTATTTCTTTTTTCACGGAACGTATAATGCATGATACCGCAAAATGACCCTGTCCCAATGGTGATAACACTATTTCCTAGAGTAACGCTTGTCAGTTGATTATCATCAAATGCAAAATCGCCAATGGTGGTAACACTATCGGGGATAGTAACGCTGGACAGTTGGTTACCCTTGAATGCCCCGTTCGTACTAACATGATTCCCCCACCTATCAACTATGGGACTCTCAATGGTAATAACACCTTCAGGGATAACGACATTGGTTAAACTTTTCCCCGCAAATGATCCAGCACCAATAACCGTCACCGGAAGCCCATAAAGCGTTGTCGGGATAATGATGTCTTTCGCCGAGCCCTTATACTCTTTTATGGTAATAGTTTTGCCGTCCTTGTTCTGGGTAACCTCAAAGTCCGAGTCCGGTGGGGTAACCTGCGCCATTACATTTACCGTTCCCAGAACGATGAGTATCGCAGCCAACACTCCCATAATAAATAATTTGTTCATTTTCATTTAAAAAACTCCTTTATGATCTTCTCCGCTGTCTTAATTAAATTTACCGCCTTGTTATTTTCACATTGCTGTCAAACGCCTCGTGTCCAATGGAAGTAACCGAACTGGGGATGGTAACGCTGGTCAAATGATTATCAGAAAACGCCCAATCCCCAATGGTGGTAACCGAATTGGGAATGGAAACGCTGGTCAACCGATTATTAAAAAACGCATCTTGCGCAATGGCAGTTACCGAATTTGGAATGGTAACGCTGGTCAACTGATTATAAGAAAACGCACCTTGCGCAATGGCAGTTACCGAATTTGGAATGGTAACGCTGGTCAACTGATTATTCCAAAACGCCTTTTGTCCAATGTGGGTAACCGAATCGGGAATGGTAACGCTGGTTAACTGATTATTCCAAAACGCCTCTTGTCCAATGTGGGTAACCGAATCGGGAATGGTAACGCTGGTCAACTGATTATTAGAAAACGCGCTACTCCCAATTCTAGTAACCGAATTGGGAATGGTAACGCTGGTCAACCGATTATTAGAAAACGTCCCATACTCAATTGTAGTAACAGAATTGGGGATGGAAACGTTGGTCAGCTGATTATTATCAAACGCCCTATAACCAATTGTAGTAACCGAATTGGGAATGGTAACGCTGGTCAACTGATTGTTCATAAATGCCACATACCCAATTGTAGTAACCGAACTGGGGATGGAAACGCTGGTCAACTGATTATTAAAAAACGCATCTTGCGCAATGGCAGTTACCGAATTTGGAATGGTAATGCTGGTCAGTTCTTTTTTTGCAAATGCCCCCTCCCCAATAGCGACAACAGGACGTTTGTTTATTTCTTTCGGTATAACAACCTTTCCTGTTGGTGAGTATCCTGTGTATTCTTTTATAGTAAGGGTACCATTATTATTTATTTCTGTTTCAAAATCGGCGGGGTTGCCTCTCGCCGTACAAGAAACAAAATATAAACCGAAAACCAAAACACAAAAAATCGTCCTTTTCATTTTTACACCTTTTAAAAAATTGTATTTATACAGAGCATACGCCCCGCAGCAACCGGTTAGATAAAACCTACGCAGCCCTATTAAAACTGCCGGACAGCACGAACTAAACGTGTCGTTTGCTTATCAGCACCGCCATCCCTACCGTTCCATGCGCTTTTCTGACTACCATCGCTGAAATCCTGCATCCACGCGTAATTATTATCAGCTGCCGACGATGACCAATACAAATTGCTCTTAAAACTCCCCAAACTTTTCAGCGCTAAATTCCGGTACATCAGGTTTAATTCAGCCTTGCTTGGTAAAAACCAATCTTTATACCCGCCTGCAGTAAGATCCACGCACAAAAGCGCCGCGCCAATCTCCCCGTTGTTCTCTAACGCGGCGGCAATGGTCTTTGTATTCTGCTGGCCGGCCCCTGTTGTTACATCCGTTCTAACAGTCTTTCCGGACAACCCCCAATTTCTCGAAAACTCAGCCGACGCCGGCGCCGCTTCCAGGTACTTCCAGTCGCCCGCCTGGGGGTTTATGTAAAAAATAATGCCGCCCGCAGGCCCGGTCTCACCAATTTGGTATGCCCTGTCGACCTTTGGCGGCGTCTGTACATGTGCGGCGGGATAAAAAACAAGGCCCCCGGCCGGACCGTTTTGGCCGGACTGGTATTCGCGGTTCACAGGCGGAGGCGCGGAATAGGAAACATCGGTTTCGTAAAAGATAAGACCGCCCCCGGGACCTTTGTCGCCAACTTTGTATGATGGGTCGTTAGAATTGCGTTGAACAGGCGCCGCCGGTACTGCCGGGGCCGGTGCTGTAGGAGCCGGTGGAACCGCCGCTGCTGCCGTTGCGCTCGTGGCACGAGGCGTCTGCGCCGTTCTCGTTCCGGTTCCTGTGCTGCCCCCGCCGCTTGCAAGCAAAGTCTCTATACGTGTGCTTTTAGTAATATCCGCCGGATACGACACGGCTATTGCCGCAGTTTTCATGTTTATGGCTTTTAGGCTAAGGCCGTACACATCTCCCAGATTGATAAACGATCCGGTTACAATCGCGCCCGCGCCTAAAATCTTTCCAATTTCTTTTGCCGAATTGTCATCCACTTCGCCCGAAAGCTGAAAACCCTGCTCCTCCCGAATCTTATCCAAGTTAGCGCGGTCTACCACAACAAGTTTTCTGCCGCTCACCAACGCCGCTTCCAGCCTACTGATAACGTATTCGGATAACTGCGCCGAAGACGAAGCCACACTAACAAGGGCGACTTCGGTATTTACCGGAAGATTTTCCCCCATCTGCGCTGCGGCTTCTTTGATCGCCGCATCCAAGTCTATTCCGTGTGGATTGACCACATTTTTTACAGCCGGTGTACCGGCTGCCTGTGCGGCTGGTTTTCTGCCGCTTGCGCATCCCATAAGAACCAATAAGGGAATAATGCAAAATAAAAGTTTTTTCATAATGTAATCCTCTTTTGGGTAACCTCAAAGTCTTCGTTTGGGAAGGTAATTTGTGTCTTATCCCCTTCGCCAAGTAGCGAAACCGGCGATTCTTCAATGGAAAACAGTACCTGTGTAAGGTTCTGTATGTAATTCCGGCTGTTTTCGCTCAAATTCCTCATTCCCAAGGAAAAATCCCTGGCTTTTCGTTCTCCCCTAGTCATCTCCTTCCCCTTTTTAGCAATTTTTTGAGTGCTGAATTTCAAAAACTCATTATAACTGCCTAGTATTCATTAAAAACTACTGGGTAATTTTTGTCAATGATTGTTTCTTAGAAAAATTTATTACTTGCCAAGTGATTTTAATTGCAGTTATGATCCATAATTAGATATGAAGAAAGAACAGCATAGCATTGAAAACATAAATCTAAGAATTGTAAAGTTCCGGCATACCCTTAATATGACGCAGAAAGAATTTGCCGAAAAAATTCTTATTGCTACATCATATCTGGGTGCTATAGAAGTCGGCAAGAAAAAAGTAAACGACCGCCTTGTCAAACTCATCACCACCGTCTTTGGCGTTAGCGAACCTTGGCTGCGGACAGGGGAAGGCGCTATGTTTGAAAAAGACGTTATTCCCGACTACAAAATCACCGAGACTGTGGAAATCTTTAAACAGCTAAACCCTTTCTTTCAGGATTTTATCTTGGACCAACTGCGCAAATTGCTTGAATACGAGCGGTCTGTGTCAGTGCGGGAGTGAGGGGCATTCAGCAATTCTGAATTTGTCACATCACATCACATTATTCTGAACATTAACTGTAATTAACTGAGCTGGTTCCAAAATAGAAATCAATTAACCACAGACCTCACAGACCCACACGGACGGAAGAAAAGATAGGGAAGTACGAGTCTTTGTCTGTGCTGTCCGTGTGGTCCGTGGTTAAATTCTTAATTATGGAACTGCCTCAACTGTAATCGAAAACAATTCTATTTGCCCTCGACTTTTGTACTGTCCCATTATAACATGACTATAATGAATTATTTAAAATTCTTTAAATACCGTGATCTTATCCCGCGTTTATTTGAATTATTCCCCCTAAAAGACGGCACAAAACGCTATTCTTTTTCCGGCTTTGGTAAAGACTGCCTTTCGGGTCTTATTGTCGGGATCGTCGCGCTGCCATTGGCTATGGGTTTTAGCATTGCCGCCGGCGGCACCCCCGCGCAGGGCATTTACACGGCAATAATCGCCGGTTTTTGCATAAGCGCTTTCGGCGGAAGCCGGTTCCAAATAGGCGGTCCCACAGGCGCCTTTGTTATCATCATATTTAACGTTATCCTGCGGCACGGAATGGAAGGCCTTATCGCCGCCACGATAATATCGGGAATTATGCTCTTTTTGATGGGGCTGTTCGGGCTGGGCAAATTTATAAAATATATCCCATACCCCGTAACAACCGGATTTACAACCGGTATCGGAATTTTGATATTTTCCCAGCAAATAAAAGATTTCTTCGGGTTTCAGATCGAAAACATCTCCCCCGAATTTATTGAAAAATGGATTTCTCATTTTAAATACGCGGGCACGATAGACCTCATAACGATGAGCATAGGATTTAGCACATTGGCCATTATTATTTTTATGCGAAAGTTTTTTCCGCGCATTCCGGGCGCTGTAGTAGGCGTTTTGCTTCTTACCGTAATTTGCCATTTTTTTCGCCTGCCCGTAGAAACCATAGGCAGCCGTTTTGGCGGTATACCGCAGACCCTGCCGCAGCCGCATTTTACGCCTTTAACATGGGCGGTTATTGTTGATATCTTCCCCGATGCGTTTTCTATCGCGCTTTTGGCGGCTATTGAATCGCTGCTCTCGGCGGTTGTTGCCGACAGTATGACAGGCGATAAGCATAATTCAAATACAGAGCTTATGGCGCAGGGTGTCGGAAATATCGCAGCGGCAATTTTCGGCGGGATTCCGGCAACGGGAGCAATCGCACGCACGGCAACGAATATTAAATCCGGCGCGACAAGCCCCGTTTCCGGCATTATACACGCGTTAACATTGGTGCTTTTTGTTTTATTTTTGGCGCCGGCCGCCGCCTCAATTCCTTTAGCAAGCCTTTCCGCCGTGTTAGTTGTTGTATCGTGGGACATGAGCAATTTAGCCCGTTTCGCCCGCATAACGCGCACGGCGCCTAAAAGCGATGTTACGGTATTAATTACAACCTGTGTTTTAACAATACTCTTTGATCTTACATTTGCCGTAGAGGTAGGCGTTGTACTTGCTGTATTTTTATTCATGCGCCGCATGATTGAAATTACAGACATAAAACCACAAAATGACGAATTGATTGCCGAGCTTACTTACGGTGATATTGCAAGAAACAAACAAGAGTCAATAAAAGCGTTATACCGAAAGGATATTGAAATATTTGAAATTAACGGCCCGTTCTTTTTTGGCGTCGCCGATATGCTTCAAGATTTATTGGCGCGCATCAGTAAACCTAAAAAAATAATTCTTAGAATGAGGGCTGTCCCCGCGATTGATTCTACAGGCATCGCCGCCCTTGAATCGTTTTTTCTCGCCTGTCAAAAAAGAAAGATACGGCTAATAATTACGGAATTGCGGGATCAGCCTGCAAGGGCACTTGAAAAATACGGGTTTATAAAAGATCTAGGCGAAAACAATCTTATCGAAACATTAGATGAAGCCGTTGAGTCGTCATGAATTCATTTGAATGGTTAAGGTTGGATACTGCCGCAAAATTATATCCGGCTACAACAACCAAACAAGAGTCAATGGTTTTCAGGCTGGTTTGCGAGCTTAACGAAACAGTGGACTGCGGTATTTTACAAAATGCACTTGATACAAGTTTGCAGAGTTTTCCATTTTACCGCAGTGTACTGCGGCATGGTATTTTTTGGTTTTATTTGGAAAAAACAGATATAAAACCACAAGTTAGCAAAGAATCAACTTCGCCGTGTTCCGCGCTTTATAATGAAAATCGCGCCGGTTTACTGTTTTCACTTACCTATTATCGTAAACGTATAAACCTTGAAATATATCACGCCCTTGCGGATGCCAATGGAGCCGCGAATTTTTTTAAGGCAATTCTGTTTCATTACCTTGGCGAAAAATACAAAGACGTTATACATAGTAATATACAGCTTAACACGGATGATGCGGCTGCAGACCAAGAAATTGTTAATGCTTTTGATACATATTATTCAAATGAAAAATTGCCAAAACGAAAAAAACAAACAAGAGCATTTTGTATGGGTACAGAGCGCTTTGCAGAATCGCGTTTTGGAATAATCGAAGGCCATGTAACAACCCCGTCGCTCTTAAAAAAAGCGCATGAGCTAAATGCGAGTTTAAGCGAAATGCTTGTTAGTTTACTTATATGTGCGTTTAAAGATTCTATGAATCGCATGGATGAAAAATATCCTGTTACAATTACCATTCCTATTGATTATCGAAAATATTTTTCTACATCTACAAAACGTAATTTTATTGGACTGTTTGATACGTCACATAATTTTAGTAAACAAGGAAGCACATTTGACGAAGTATTGGAAAATGTTAAGCATACTTTTAAAACACAGTTGACACCAAAAAAGATGAGCGAACAAATGAACTGGTATGCATCGTTTGAGCATACAGGAGTTGTAAAAGTTTTACCCCTGCCTTTAAAAACCCTGGCTATAAAAAATGTGGCTTTAAGCCAAACCCGTAATGTCAGCGCTACTTTTTCTAATATAGGAACTATTAATATGCCGCCTGAGCTGTCAGAGTACATACGATTGTTTAGTATTTTTTGCAGTGTTAAACAACTCTATGTTGGCGTATGTTCTTTTTTGGATATTACAACAATAAGTTTTACATCTCCGTTTGTCAGCGTGGCTGTTCAGCGTTCGTTTTTTCGCTCGTTAAGCAAATTAGGTATTGATGTGGAGATTGTTGCAGACCTGCCGGATAATGAAAAGGAGAATCTGTAATGCTTTTTTGTAATCAATGTAAGGTCAGCATAAAAGGGTTATTTAAAAGCTGTCCGCTTTGTGCGGGTGAATTAACCGGAACTGCCGATACAAGCGATGATGTTTTTCCCGTAATCCAGCCGGAAATAAAGCCATTCAGACGGTATATTAAATTTGTTTACTTTGGCGCGATTACCGCTGCGGTTATTTCGGTAGCTGTTGATATGGCTGTAAGCGCAAACAGTCAGCTTGGCTGGTCATTGTTTGTCATTGCCGGTCTTGCAAGCCTTGCTCTTCCTTTTTGGGTGGCAAAAAAGCGATGGTGGAATATCCCAAAAAATATATTTTGGCTGTTGCTGGTTACATCTATTTTGGAAATTGCATGGGATTTCTTTATGGGCTTTCATAAATGGTCATTTACTTATGTTATCCCGATAATGTTTAGCGCCGGGGTTGTTGCTTTGTCTGTTTTTGCCCATATACGAAAACTGCGTCCGGGCGACTATCTGTTCATTTTGTTTATGACAAATATAATAAGTGTCTGCGCCCTTTTACTGATTGTTTTTAACCTTATTACCGTGGTATATCCGGCATTAGTATGTTTTGTTTTTTCTGTAGTTTCTACAGCCCGTATTATTCTTTTTGAAGGCAGATCGTTACTGGAAGAGCTTAAACGGAGGGGGCATGTTTAAGCGTTCTGTTTTTAAAATAATAATTTTATGTTTGCTGGTAAGTTCTTGCAGCAGCATACCGGAATCAAAACAAAATGAAGAAATTAGCGAGGAAGTTACAATGTTTTCAATGATACCCGAACAGCTTTTTTCAAATTATATAAAGGCCAATTATGATGCAAAGGGTTACGCAAAATTCTCAAGGTTCTATCCGCAGCAATTTGAAGTATACAGTGATAATAAAATGTACAGAGAAATGAGCGATAGTGCCGCCGGAGTTGTTTTAAATTTTATTACAACAGGAAACACAATTCAATTTAAATGCAAAATAGAAAACAAATTAAAAACATTCTCGCCTGTTCTGGAACAGATCAGTATGAGCGCTGTTGTGTTTGCGTTAAAAAACATACCAAAAAATAATACGGAAAAGAAAAGACTTCTTCTTGATGGGATAGACCTTGTAGTAGACGGAAAACTTATTTCAACAAAACATATCAGAAACGGCAGCATAAAATTTAATTTTAATAATCCATTAAAAAACAAATGTGAAGTAAAAATCTATTTTCCTGTTATATTTGAAATGCGTATTAAAGATTTAAAAATAAACGGAATTGTTGAGAAAGTAGAATCCAAAGAAAATATTTTATGTCTTGGCGATTCTATTACCCAAGGATTTATTGCGGGAAGCCCCTCCCAAAATTATGTTGCCTTGTTAAGCGCGGAATTAAATGTTAATGCCCTTAATCAGGGTGTGGGCGGCTATGTCTACGAAAGCAGGAGTCTTAACGGGCTGGAACAATACAAGGAACAATTTGGCCTTCCAAAATTTATTACAGTTGGGTATGGTACTAATGACTGGAATTATATGATTCCCGAATATATATTGGAAAAAAACATTGCCGACTACTACAAGCATCTGGTTGAGATATTTCCGGCAACGCCAATATATGTAATAACTCCGATTTGGCGGGGGGACTCAGAATTAAAACCGTCGGAACCGTTGAGTGAACGTTTGTTAAAAGGAAAAATGCCGTTTGAACACATTGCAAAAATGATAAGAGAAGAAACTAAAGTTTACCCGACAATTACAATCATTGATGGCATGAAACTATTGCCTCATGATTTTAGGCTTTTTTCCGATGTATACCTGCACCCAAACGCGGAGGCTTTTGCCATTATGGCGCATAACATTATCGAACAGGCAAAACTGAAAAACTAACGAAGCGGTATTAATTTTGCTGCCAGGTTTTCTAATCGATCCGGTATGTCCAGCAATATGTCAAACTCAATATTAGCGCCGCAAAATAGTGTATTATCGTACGTGTTGATCATTTCGCATAGCAGTTCATTTTTAGAATTGATCAAAGAAATTTTACTGTTCAATGTATAATCAGACTCATTACCGGAATCAAATTTTATTTTTTTTGACTTTTGTTTTTGATATTCCTCCAGCGCAATATCAACACCGTCAATGTATGGATAAACCTTATACTTTAAAGTACTTGCCAGCTCCATAGAAATAATGTGGGTAATAATTTCCACATTTGTTTTATCGATGGATTTCGGCGCCATTAAAAGCCGTACATCAAGTGTTTTAAGATTATCTTTTTTATTTCGGACAACATACATCAATTTCTGTGCCATATAGTCAAAATCATCTATAATTTTATCAATTTCTATATATTCAAGAAAATCGCCTGCAACTAATTCTTTGGTAGCCGCGTTAATAATTGTGCAAAAAAACATTTTTTTGCTGTCATACTTTTTTATATAACTAGCCAAAATATATTCATTCTCATAATCCTGATCCTTGCCTTCAGATTCGCCTGAAGCCTTATCTGTTTTAACTATGCCGTTGTTTGGTGTAAAGGGAACAACATCAAAGACATCTTTAAAAATTGTTTTGTTGGCTAAATGCCACGCAAGCGATTCTCCGGTATACGGATCCGTTCCGAAAAAAGGCAGTACATTAAGGCGGTTTCGTTTAGCCGGCGGCATCTTAGGTGTTTGCTGTCCGCTTCCGGCAGAGGCAGGAACAAAAATATCTTTTTCGGCAGTATTTTTTTTCGCCTCTTTCTTACCGGATTTTTCTGCGGGTTTATCCGCTTTTTTTGCCGGTATTGTGTTAGGTCTTTTTTCAGTGGACAAAATTTCGGACGGTTTCCCGCTGGTTTTTTTCGTAACTGTTTTGTCAGTCGTTTCAGCCGGTTTCGCGTCCTCTGCGATAGGTGGGGCATTATTCACTATTGAGTTCGAGCTATCAATGGGACGGGCGCCCCTTTTTGATGTTGTACTGCAAGTTGAAAATAAAAAGCAGAAACTTAAAAAAACAGTTAAAACCGTCCAAACTTTTTTCATACAGTATCCCGGTTACATTATCGGCAGAAAAAGCCCGGAAATTTAGTATTGTCGGCGTAGGGTTAAGCTATAAAAATAATCAGAAGATCATATTAAATAAAATGCCAAAATTAACACCCGAACTACAATTATGAATATTAATGCCGCCTATTTGTAGACCCTTGTAATTTTGGGCGTAATTAACAAGACCTATTTGTATGCCTCTTCCATCATGAGCATAATTCACTACGCCAATTTGTACACCATACATCGTTGACGATATGTTTACGGCGCCAAGTGCAAATCCGGCAAAATACGAAGACATATTAAAAACGCCGACTTGAAATCCAATAAATTCATCCCATGAAATATTAGCAACCCCAATTTGAAATCCATAAGTTTTTGTAGCGTCATTCCAGATACCAATATGCGGACCTATATAAGTGTCAAAATGATTGTAGAAAAAAGACGGAATATTCCATGGATTATGTACTGCTGAATAGACGTGAGTCCCTGCTATGAAAAATAACAATCCAATTAGTAATTTTTTTTTCATTTTCTACCCCCAGGCCAATCATATTTTACATCTTCGTGTTCTGGTAACTCTCTTAAAGTTCTGCGGCCAGGTAATGTTTTGTTTATATTAACTAATTTTGTATTTACTTTTATAAGCAAGTATGGCGGCTCCCGTTCCTCTTGCTCATTAAAATATTCATATCTGACTTCATATTTTACTTTACCTACAGCTTCTTTTGAGCCGTCAAAAACCTGTGTGCTTTTATAATTATCTGCCGGATCAAGGAAAAGATAATACTTATCCTTATCATCATCATGCCAGAAGCCTAAAAATGTTTTATCCCTTTTTTCAAATCCCACACCTAACCATTCCTCGTCTTCGGTATAATATAATGCCTTACCAGGGGTAACTGCTACAATTTCGATAGTTTCCCTTTCCAGTGCAATTTTTACATGTCCTTTACTATCAAGTTTGGCTGCACTGTCCTCTCTGTGAAGTAGAATTGGTTCTGAAATATAATATTGAAAGTCAGCAATTCCAGCATTATCTTGTATTATGCTTAAAATATTCTTTGTCATGGGAATCGTATGCGTACAACCAACAAATACATTTAATGATAATGCTGCAATTACCACAGGCAACAAACAGACCTGCCGGTTTATTCGTACCTGCGTGTTTAATACCCCGCCTCCTACTCGATTTAATTCCGGTTTAGTTGATTTCATGCAGTACCTCCATGCAGTTTTGTGTATAAACTTGAGACAAAATGCCTGAAAAGACAAATATAATTATATACTTTTTGAAAAATCTCTCCGGTACTTTATCGGCATTTTTAACGTTGGTCTTTAGGGTTTTTTGTGTTTGTAAAAATTGGTATTACATCTCGTAAATACAGCGCGCTATGGGCATACGGCGTCCCATGCCGAAGGCGCGCGGGGAAACTTTTAGGACGGGCGGGGCCTGGCGGCGCTTGAATTCGGCGCGGGCGACGGTTTTTATTATTGAGGAGGCTAGATCACGGTCGTAGCCGCGGTCGTAGATTTCGTCGGCGTTTAGGTTTTCAAATAGATAGAGGCTTAAAATCGCGTCAAGCATATCGTAGGGGGGCAGGCTGTCTTGGTCCTTTTGATTGGGACGAAGCTCCGCCGAAGGCGGTTTTTCTATGATGGCCGGTGGAATTACCGGTTTCCCTGTTTTTTGTATGGATTTTTCGTTGATTCGCCTGCATAAAGCGAATACCTCGGTCTTAAAAAGGTCGCCGATTGCCCCCAGAGCCCCGTTCATATCACCATAAAGGGTGCAATAACCCATCGCAAGTTCACTTTTGTTGCCGGTTGTTAGCAGCATCGACGACCATTTATTGGAAAAGGCCATCAAAAGGCTGCCCCGAATACGCGCTTGTAGGTTTTCTTCGGCAACATCAAATGCCCGGCCTTCAAAAACACCCTGTAGTGTGCCCAAAAATGCCGTAAACACAGACTCGATAGGAAGGATTTCGTAACGGCAGCCCAAATTTTTCGCCAATTCGGCGGCATCATCCTTTGAGCCTTGCGACGAAAATCGCGAAGGCATACTTATTGTTACCACATTGGCGCTTCCTATTGCCTGAACCGCAAGATACGCCACCAATGCCGAATCGATGCCGCCCGAAAGCCCTAAATGCGCTCGCTTAAATCCGCATTTGCTCATATATTCGCGTATGCCCATAACAAGGGCCGCTTCCAGTGTGTCTAGTTCGTCCGCATACAACGATGGCGCTTCCACCTGATTTGCGATAATGCTTTTATCAGTCGTATCGTAGGTGAGCAACTGCTCCTCGAAGGCGCGCGCGGTTAATGTTTGCTGCTTGGCGTCCATGAAAAAGGAGCGGCCGTCGAAAATAATCGAATCGTTGGCGCCGACGGCATTGATGTAAATAAGCGGAATGTCGCCGCGGCGGCTGATGTCGCGCGCCAGATTCAGACGGTCGCGGTGCTTAAAGGTGTAGTAAGGCGAGGCGGAAGGCGCCACAAGCATGGTGATTCCTGCGTCCAGAAGGCGGCGGACGGGATCCTCGGCGTATTTGGTGCCGGGCGTCTCGGTCTCGCGCCAAACGTCCTCGCATATAGCAAAGCCGATGCGCTGCCCCTTGTAATCAAAGCGCGGCCAGTGGGATGCGGGCTCGAAATTACGCGCCTCGTCGAAAACATCGTAGGTGGGCAGCAAGGTCTTTATTTGCTCGAAAACCAGCGCGCCCCCGGAAATAATACCGTAGGCGTTGACCAATGCCTTGCCCTGCACACTTGCGTTACGGTTGACATAACCCACGCCGACAGCGATATTTTGCGGTAATTCGCGCTGTAAAATGCGCAAGCTGCGAATATTTTGCTCGACAAAGGTGTCCTGATCCAGTAAATCCATAGGCGGATAGCCGCAAATTGCCAACTCGGGGAATAAAATCATGTCGGCTTTGTCTTTTTGACAGGCCTCGTTGCTAAGATTAACGATTTTTTCCAGATTTTTGGTAAAATCGCCAATGGTCGAATTGATTTGGGCTATGGATATACGCATTTTTTGCTCACCGTTATTGTCCGTGTTTTGGTTTAATACCGCGCTGCTCTGCGGCGCGGTAGTTCATTAATTTTGTTCTTTAATCTATTTTTTTAACGTTTTTCCTGATTTTTTTCTTTTTCTTTTGTTATTTTTGATTCAAGTTTATCCATCATTTTGTCAACGGCCGGCTGCAAATCGTAGGCGTCCTCTTTCACATGAGCCTGCACGCCCCATTTAAAATTAACCGTTGCCTCCGCAGTAAACGTGGCGCCCTCGTGGCTTAAACTGATAATCAAATCAACAATCAACGGCTCGGCACTTTTTATACGTGTAAGTTTTTTATCAAGGTATTCCCTTTCCTCATCTTTAAGTGAAAAATGCAATGCTTTTACATCTACGTTCATAGTGTCCTCCAGAATATTTCTTAATACGTCCCATCCTTATGCGGGTGGTTTATGGCCAGTCTAGCAGGTTTTTTGGGAAAAAACAAGGAAAAGGCGGGCAAAAATTGCCGCCCCGCACGGATGTTAAAGTGCTGCCGCACTAATGACCTAATCCGCCTGATAAGAGCGTCCGGAATCCCAAACACCCTCTCGTTTTTCACCGTTCAAACTGGGTATGTCCAGAACGGTGCCTATTTCTATAAGGTCGGGATTGTCCGGTTCGGGGAGTTTTTCTCTGTTGGCTTCGTAAAGCACAGTCCAGCGGTACGGATTGCCATAAAACCAATTTGAAATATTCCAAAGACAGTCGCCAAATTTGTCCCAAGGGCGCACCTTGTACTGTGTAGGCAACCTTGGCATACCGGGCGGAATTTTATTGAATGGCGGCGGCGCGGCAACACCGTTAAGATCGTTTTCGACGGCAAGCGCGTTTTCAATTGTTAGCGGCCAATCTTCTTCTCTACTTGCCGAAAGGGCCGCCTCGTAGTGGGCGAGTGCGGCGGCTAATTCTTTTGGATAATATTTTTCGGCTTGTTCATTCTTTGCCCACACAATATGGGCGTTGGCGGCGGCAAGTGCTTTTTGCGCACGCCCCCTTGCAAGTCTGCTTTTTATGTAGTCGTCGGATAGTTGCGCATAACGCTCGGCCTCCGATGAATGCCATGCTGACTTGTCGTATTCACCTTCATCAATAGCAAGACGCGCGTAATTTTTTTGTCGCAGGCTTTCCAAGAAATAATCATTGCGCAGAAGATTGTAGGGAATTTTATCCGGCTCTATTGATTCTGCCGTGTCAACCGGTTCATCTTCTGTAAAGGTAATACCGGCCTGTGATTCATCGTCAGTGATAACAGTTTGGACTTCGCCATCAGTTATAATGACCTGTTGGGTTTCGTCATCGGTGATAACGGTTTGGACTTCGTCATCGTCAACGATAACAGTTTGAACTTCGCCATCAGTTATAATGACCTGTTGGGTTTCGTCATCGGTGATAACGGTTTGGACTTCGTCATCGTCAGTGATAACAGTTTGGACTTCGCCATCAGTTATAATGACCTGTTGGACTTCGTCATCGGTGATGAGGGTTTGGACTTCGTCATTGTCAACGATAACAGTTTGGACTTCGTCAAGCGAAGTTTCGTCTTGCGCAAAGATAGGAACCGCGCTTAAAATTATTGTGATAAAAAAAACTACTAATTTGTTATTCATAAAACTTCCTTATTGCGCTTATATTTTATAAAATTACTTTATAAACCTGCTTTAACCTACTTTTTTACCGTTGAATATTTTTTATCGGCATCCCACATTCCTTCACGTTTTTCGCCTGATATGCTGGGAATATTGATAATTGTTCCCGGCTCGATAAGGTTAGGATTTTTTGGATCGATAAGTTTGTTTTTGTTGGCGTTGTAAAGGAGCGGCCAGCGGCGCCCGTTCCCATAGACCCATGAACGCTCCGCAATATTCCAGAAGCAATCTTCCGATATTTCCCATGTGCGAACCGTGTACTGAGCCGGAAGCGGCGAAATCTTTTTCGGCGAATGGGCGATAACATCTCTTAAAGATTTTTTTGCAAACGTTCCAGATGTAAGCATGTTGATAACCATGTTTGAATTTCGTATAACGTCATCCCATTTACGCGATTGACCGGCGTTAAACGCAATATTGTAATATTCCTTTGCTTTCCAGAATTCATTCGGATGATTTTTCTGCGTACCCTCACTGTCCGCCTTGCCTATAAGCCCTGCGGCTTCCTGCAGTTTAAGTTTTGCACTACTCATCTTTACAACATCTTTAGAATAGTTGTCGGAAAGTTTTGCCGCCGCAGCCGCGTCCTCGGCAAGTTTCACGGCATATTCATAATTGCCGCCGGCAAATTCTTTTTTTGCAAGATTCATAAGGCGCGTACTTTCGTCAAGATATTTATTGCTTTTAATGGCCGGCGTTCCTTGCGCAAATAAAAAGAGATTTGCCTGTAACAAACAAAAAGCAAGAATATTCAATTTGACAAAATGGTTTTTCATAAATTCTCACCTTCTAAAAAGGTTGCGTTATCAGGATTATTTTTTAGAATTTCTTCCACTTCTCCGGCAATTTTTTCACTTTCCGCAATTTTATTTTCCGCCCTTTTTAGAGCAGCATCTGCAAGTTGTTTCTTTTCAAGCGCTATCTTGGCGGCGTCCTCAAACTGCGGTTTGGAACTGGTAAAAAATTCAAACGATTCTTTCCATTCGCGGTTTTTATACGACGCATTGCCGTTATTATAAATTTCCGCCGCAAGATTATAGCTGTCTTTAACGGCAACATCAGCTTTGGCTTTTAACGCAAGCTGCTGCGCTTCTTCCGCGTCATTGCGCACAGGCTCAAGTTTTTCCACCCATGCGGCATCCAGCACCTCTATATATGTTGTATAGGCAAGCACACTATCATCCTTAACAGATGGCGGAAAATCATCCCCACCCGCCGCTACCGCCTGCTCTGCACGTTCTAACGCCTCGTTAGCTTTAGCGTAACTTTCCGGATCATGCTCTGTAAATTCATTTTCAATAATTTCATCGCGTTTTTCCCGTGCGGCCTGCAGAGTTTCGTTTAACTGCGCCAAGCTTGTTGTCTCACCTGCGGCGGCAGTACTCTCTTTTTTAGGTTCTTCCTGTACCACAGGTTTGTCATCCGCGCTTTTCGGTGTTCCCGCGCACGAAACCACAAAACACGCCGCAGCTAAAAGCGCACAAAATAGCGGGAATAACTTTGTTTTCTTCGATTTACCCATTTTCTTTGTTTTCCTCGATTCCATAGACACTCTCCGAATTTAAAAGTCGTTGCCCCATTATACCGGTATTTAAAGAACTATTCAATATTGCCGGTGTTGTACAAAAACTGTTCAATCTGATAGCGCGGACGTTGTTTTGCTTCAAGGTATATTTTTCCTATGTATTCACCTACAACGCCTATCGAAAATAAAATAAGCCCGCCTATTGCCCAAAGTGATACAATGGTGCTGGACCAGCCGGTTACGGTGTGCCCTGTAAAATGCCGCACAAAAAAATAGATAATCATGATGATGCTTATTGAAAAAATCATCCCGCCTAAATTTGTTATAAAGCGTATTGGTCTGGTAGAAAACGATGTTATACCCTGAAAAGAAAAAGCCAGCATTTTTTTAAGCGGGTATTTGCTGGTTCCGGCAAAGCGTTCCAGCCGCGCGTAATATTCAACGCCGGTTTTAAAACCAAGAAGCGGGATAATTCCGCGTAAAAATAAATTTACTTCCCTGTATTCGCAAAGAGCGTTAAGGGACATTTTACCCATAAGGCGAAAGTCGGCGTGGTTATAAACAATATCAACGCCAAGAAGCCGCATAATGCTATAAAAGCCCTGCGCGGTAATTCGTTTAAACGCCGTATCGGTTTTTCGCTCGCTTCGGACGCCGTAAACTATTTCGCAGCCTTCGTTAATGTGTTTCTTTATCATGTTGTCAAATATTTCTATATCATCCTGTAGGTCCGCGTCTATGGATATGGTTACATCGCAATGATCTTTTATCGTAAGCAGCCCGCAGAGCAGGGCGTTTTGATGCCCCCTGTTTTTTGATAGTTTTATGCCGCCGAACAGTACGGGATTTTCCTCGTGATACGCGGAAATTAATTCCCAAGTTTTGTCTTTCGAGCCGTCGTCTACAAAGACAATGCCGGATTTTTCCGATATTAATTTTTCGGACACAAGCCGGTTTATTTTTTTCTTTAAGCGTTTTGCGGTTTCAGGTAAAACTTCTTCTTCATTATAGCATGGAACAACAACGGCAAGTTTTAATAATTCGTCAGTCATAAGCCATCTATACCATGTGCGCCATGGAATTTGCTATGCTGTAACAGAAGTCGCCCAAGCGCTCTATACGGCGTACTAAGTCTATAAATAACAATTCTGTTTTTACGTTCTCGCCTTCTTCAATTCGTTTGCGGCCCAGTTTACGCAATTTGTTACGCGAAAGGTCTATTTCTTCTTCAATGGCTTTTGCATATAACCGTTCTTCTTCTTCAAGTTTGCCGCCTGAATGTTCCCGTACAAACGCTAGAAAGCCTGAAACCAGCTTCATATACGGGTCAAGCGCTTCGATTTCTTTGTTTTTAAAAACCTGACTTTTTTTTACACTGCGTTCCAACAAAAGGCTTATGCTGTAGCAATCGTCCGTCATATCCTCCAGGTCGGCTATTATGCGAAGTTGAAGCGCCACATTGTTCTGCGATCTTCTATTTAACTGACCGCGCGTACATTCCATTAAAAAACTTGTTAGCGCTTCGCGCATCTGGTCGGCATATTCTTCTTTGTTGCTTAAATCCCCTGTAAGTTTTGCAACTGTGCTTTCGTCTAACGTTTTTAGGGCAATCCGCAACGATTCATACATGGAAAGAACAATCCCGGCCATATCGCGTATTTCGTTTTTTGCGCGCAGTATGCTTAATTCAGGCGTATCGCGTATTGATCCGGATTGATATTGAAACCGGTATGCGGTTTTCTGTACATCATCTTTTTTGTCTTTTATAAGAAAACAAACAAGATTTGAAAACTGATTAACAAATGGAAAAAATATTATTGTATTTATAACGTTAAACAATGTATGAAACATTGCGATATGGTTTGTAATGGAATTTCCGATAATTCCGGGCGTACAAATATCAACCAATTTTAAGAAAGGCTTAAAAAAGAGCAGAACGATTATAACACCAACAACATTAAAAAGAACGTGAACAAGCGCGGCCCTTTTTGCGTTTGTCCGCGTACCGATAGAACCGATAACCGCATCAATACAGGTTCCTATGTTGGCGCCTAACATCATCGCGCACGCCGCATCAAAATTTATTATACCGTTATACGACATGGTTAAAATTATGGCCGATGTCGCGCTTGAAGAATGAATTAGAATTGTCATTACAAATCCGACAAATATAAATATCAGTATTGAACCCATTCCGTTCCCGATATTTTTGACAAACTCAAAATTGTCTGCACTAAATTGCGGCATAGACTTTGTAAGGAAATCAAGGCCAAGGAACAAAAGACCAAAACCCAGCACGGCGTTGCCCACTTCCTGATGTTTCCATTTTAGAACGCTCATTAAAAAACCGATACCGATTGCGGGAACAGCCATAGCCTGAACACTAAGGGTAAATCCGACAATCGAGACAATCCACGCAGTTATCGTTGTACCGATGTTCGCGCCCATAATAACGCCTATTGCCTGTGTTAGCGACATAATACCGGCATTTACAAACGAAACAGTCATAACCGTTAGGGCGCTTGACGATTGGATAATTGCGGTAACGGACAGTCCGGTTACCACAGCGGTAAGCCGGTTTCCCGTCATATAACCTAGTATGCGCTGCAAACGCTCGCCCGTGCCCTGTTGAATACCATCGCTCATAACTTTCATTCCATAGAGGAAAAGTCCAAGGCTGCCGACAATGCGTATTATGGTTCCAATGATAGTCATGTGTATAGTTTAATAGTGCTTGGCGGCAAACTCAACCCAGCCCCCTGTCGCAACAAGGTCTTTTTCAAAGCCCTGCAATTTAAACGGAACGGTTTTTTCGCTTGTGCCGGATTTAAAATGCAGCGTTTCTTTTTGTGTATCTACCGTAACCGATGTATCTTTACACGCAAATGTTTTAAATAAATCGTCTATTACGCCCGGAGGTAGCTCGCAGGCTATCATGCCGCAGTTATACATATTTTGACGGAAGATACGCGCAAAGCCCTGCGCTATAACAATGTTGATACCGTTCATTTCCAGTGCCCACGGCGCGTGTTCACGCGACGAACCGCAGCCGAAATTACTTCGTGTAACAACGGCGCTCTTACCCGCAATATCATTTTTGGGGTTAAAGCCTTCCAGTTTTAAATCTTCCAGTAAAAACGGTTTTAACGCCTGTCTTGTACTTTCGTTTAAATATTTTGCCGGAATTATCTCGTCGGTATTTATATCACTTCTGTCTAAAAACAAAACTTTTCCGCCGAATGTTTTCATGTTTCCTCCAATCATCACTTATATTACAGTTATACAACCGGCGATAGCCGCCGCCGCTGCGGATGCGGGGCTCATCAGGTGAACCATGCCGCCTTTTCCCATGCGTCCGTAAAAGTTGCGGTTTGTCGTGGAGGCGCAGACTTCACCTTCCGCCAAAACGCCGTTAGACATACCCAAACAGGCCCCGCAGGTGGGGTTCGTAACACAAAACCCCGCTTCTATGAAATCGTCGATAAGTGTTTCTTTTAACGCCTGCTTGTAGACAGCGGGTGTGGCGGGCGATACGATGGCGCGTACGTTATGCGCAATTTTTTTGCCTTTGATAATTTTCGCCGCCTCGCGCAGATCTTCTATACGTCCGTTTGTACACGAACCGATATACACCTGATCAATTTTTGTACCGGCTAATTCTCTTATTGTTTTAACCTGATCCGGCTTATACCCGACAGTCGCAAGCGGTTCAATACCGGCGCAGTTAATATCAACAACCTCTGTATAAACGGCATCCGCATCGCTGTGCCATTTTTTAAAGTCCGCAAGCGCCGCCTCTTTTGTCTCGTAGTCCTGCTCGATAAACGGCCAGAGGTAATCGACGGTAACCGCGTCGCCTTGGCATATACCGCTTGTAGCCCCGGCCTCTACAGCCATATTGCAAAGTGTCATGCGGCCTTCCATACTCATTTTTTCGACAGCTTTTCCGTGGAATTCAATAACCTGATCCGTCGCTCCGTTTACCGTAAGTTTTGCGATTATCGCCAGAATTATATCTTTAGGGTAAACGCCTTTTTTGACATCGCCTAACAAATTGATTTTTATGCTCTGCGGCTTTTTAAAAGCGCATACACCCTTTAAAATACCCACTTCCAGATCCGTGGTGCCAACCCCGGCCGCAAACGCGCCGAAAGCTCCATGGGTGCAGGTGTGGCTGTCGCCCATGATAATAGTATAACCCGGACGGGCAAAGCCGTATTCGGGAAAAATCGCGTGGCAAACTCCGTTGCGCCCGACATCAAAAAAATCTTTAATATTATGAGCGCGCGCCCAGTCGCGCAGCACCTTGCCTTGCTCGGCGGTTTTACTGTCCTTTGCCGGCGTAACATGGTCGATAACAGCCTTAATTTTGGCCGCGTCAAAAACCTTGTCAAGATTGCGTGCCGCAAGATCGTTCACCGCGATGGGCGTTGTTATTTCGTGGCAAAAGACCGCATCAAGTTTTAGAACCCAGGTATCCTCTGCCGGACGGTCTATAACATGCGCGTCAAAAATCTTTTCCGCAAGTGTTTTACCCATAAACTGCTCCTTTTTTAGCATTTTACAAAATATTTGCGGTGTAGGTAAGTACGATGGGAAGGTTTTCGGAATATCTTAAATAACATACCCTATCCCGTTTAATGGGGATAGGGTGTTCATCCTGTCATTTTTTAAAAATCTTTTTCAAATCTTCTTCCGGTGTGGAAACCGGCATAATATTAAAATTGTCACATAAATATTTTATTACCTTAGGCGAAACAAATGCCGGAAGGCTTGGTCCTAAATAAATATTTTTTATACCCAGATACAGCAGTGTTAAAAGAATGGAAACCGCTTTTTGCTCATACCACGAAATAACCAGCGTAAGCGGCAGATCATTTACGCCACAGGAAAAGGCCTGTGATAAAGCAAGCGCGACTTTAATTGCGCCGTAAGCGTCGTTACATTGTCCCATATCCAATAACCGGGGGACTTTGCCGCCTATTGTGCCTAAATCAAGGTCATTAAACCGGTATTTTCCGCATCCAAGTGTCAGGATAACAGTGTCGTTAGGTGTTTGTTTGACAAATTCCGTATAGTATCCGCGATCATCTCTTGCACCGTCACACCCGCCTACAAGAAAGAAATGTTTTATGGCACCGCTTTTTACCGCGTCGATAACCGTACCGGCAATCGACAAAATTGTACCGGCGGAAAATCCGGTTGTCATTTCTTTACCGCCGTTTCTTCCTGTCATCGAATGGTTTTCCTTGTATCCGCCAAGCTGGATGGCTTTTTTAACAAGCTCTGAAAAATCTTTTTTATCATCAATGTGTACTGTGGACGGATAAGCGACAGGCCCTGTTGTCCAGACATTATTACCGTAGGAATCCTTTACCGGCATAATGCAGTTTGTTGTAAAAAGAATGGGCGCAGGAATTTTGTCAAATTCTTTTTGTTGATTTTGCCATGCGCTGCCAAAATGACCTTTTAAATGCGGATATTTTTTTAGTTCAGGATACGCGTGGGCAATTAACATTTCACCATGGGTATAAATGTTCACACCCTTATCTTTTGTCTGCTCCAAAAGTAATTTAAGATCATGCAGGTCGTGTCCGCTTACGACAATAAAAGGGCCCTTTTCAACACATAATGTAACGGCGGCAGGCGCGGGCGTTCCGTAACTTTCAGTATTTGCCTTGTCCAACATTTCCAGACATATAAAATTAATTTTCCCCGTTTCCATTACAAGCGGCAGTAATTCATTCATACCATAATCGTCATTTCCGACAGCTGCGAGAGCTTTATAATAAAACCCATTCACCTCGTCATTGGAAAATCCTAATTGCCGCGCGTGATAGGCATAAGCCGCTATGCCGCGCAAACCAAATAAGATCAATGATTTTAATGAACGGATATCTTCGTTTGCGCTCCATATTTTTGTCATATCAAAACCCTGAAAAGATTTTGACGCGCCGCCATGCGAAGCATACTCCGCATGGACGGCAGCTATCAGATTTTCTATTGAATCGTCATCAAAATTCACATTGGTAAGGGTTGAGAATAAAGCCTTTTCTACAAGGGAATGATTCTTGAGTAGAACTTTATTTTTTTCCGCAAGCATGGCGGACGCTATTAATGCGCCGGTAAGATCGTCCTGTAGTTTTGCGGTTCCGCTTTTCTTCCCGCAAACGCCGCTTTTCCCGCCGCACGACACCGCGCCGGCAGTCTGTTCACATTGAAAACAAAACATTTCAGACATTTTTTACTCCTTCTGTCCTATATTTGACACCCGCCCACCACAAAGATGAGCTTTAATATAAATAAATATAAACCCGTTCGCGTGTTAGGTATGTTGTTTTTACAACGAAAAATGAAAAAGAAGGATGTTTATAGGTAATAAAACTGCTGTTTATTGTCCGTGTTTTGGTTTAATACCGCGCAGCTTGCTGCGCTCTTCGGCGTTAAACCAAAACACACGTACAATCATTTCCTATACAACGACAGCTTTTTTAAAAAAAGCTGATACCGCGTGGCTCGCCGCGCGGTAGTTCATGCCCTGCGGCAACGACTTGTTTGATTTTTGCCTCCGGTGTTATATTGATATAGAGGAGAATATTTATGCCTAGAGAGGTGACAATTTCAGTTGACGAAGGTGTTTATGAGAATCTCGCCGTTATGCATGACCCTCAAAAAATAGGTGATTTTATTTCAAATCTGGCGCATCCCTATGTTTATGAGGATTTAGAAGCGGGTTATAGGGCTATGGCTGCCGATAAAGAACACGAGAGCGAAGCCCGTGAATGGTGTAATGCGTTAATAGGCGATGGTCTGTGATTCGAGGAAGTGTCTGGTGGGTTGAATTTGATCCCGCCAGAGGATCTGAGATCCGCAAGACACGTCCTGCGGTTATTGTCAGCAACGATATTGCTAACCGCTATCTTGACCGTGTTGTCGTTATTCCTCTTACAAGTAATGTTAACAATATATATCCGGGTGAGGCTTTAGTTGCTATTAAAAACACCCAAAACAAAGCGATGGCTAATCAAATAATGACTGCTGATAAAAGCCGCTTGCGCAATAAGATTGGCATTTTATCTTCAATGGATATGTTAAAAGTCAATGACATAATTCGTATACATCTAGCGTTACTATGAAAATATCACGCGGTTTCGATATTTAGAATGAACTCTATTGCGGCTAATTGATAAAAGCCTGTCTTTTTGTTAAAATTCGATTAATGAGAAAGCCGATATTGTCGCGCATTGCATCTTTGATTGTTATTTATGCGGTAGTTTTTATTGCGTTGTCAATTATTCAATTTGCAAAGCAGGGTAGTTTTAGCAGGCAGCTGGGTGATTTACGGGTTAGCGGTGTTTTCAGGCAGGCCGACGGTGAGAAAAAAGGCGAAAGCGACGGCGAAGGGTACTATTCTATTTATGATGGTGTAAGTGTGTTTTTCGGGGGAATGGAATTCAGGCTTACATCAAAAGAAGTGAACGGACTGGTCGGTATTGACGAAAAAAACATTAAGAAACCGTTGATGCCTGTAAAAATGGTTTTGTCCAAGGAATCGGTGCGTTTCAGGCTTTCCGATGGGCATGAAATTTCTTTCTTTGTTCAAACTGATGATGGTGTAGAGGAACTTGTTATTAGCGCTGTGTTTTCGGAAGGGATTGCCGGTATAGAGGTTCCTTACCGTTCGTTAAAGCGCGCAAAAATAAGGGTTACGGGCAGCTCGTCGATTTCCGTTAGTTATAATGACACGGACTATATTTTTGATAGAAACATTCTTGATACCGACCGCTCCCTTTTAACTTTGAGTTATAAAGACCCTGTTGTAGCTTACCGGATTGTTCCGAAAGAACGCGGTTTTAATCCTGTTGATTTTATTATCGCCGGTGGTATGGAAAAGTTCCGCTACGACGAGAATCTTTTATTATGGTGCGATAAAGTTTTTCCTGAATGGGAAAGGCGGGTATTTTCCGGTTCGACCAACGAATTGACTATTACTTCGTATGTTGCCGAGGCGGCGCGGCGTGGTAATTTTAGTTCCGCGGTTAGTAATGTTCCGCTTTCTTTTACCAATAGCCAGGACCGCACTTTTTTATCATCTACGTTTTTGGGGCGGCTTGATCTTGCGCTGCGGACGATAAGCGCGTCCGAACGCGAGCGAACCGGCAAAACATCAACAATTATAAGAAATAATTCAACTGGTATTTTAAGGGAAGAATTTCTTTTTGAATACCTTTCCCAGCGCAGCAGAACAGGTTTGTTTGACGACGCGATAAAATATGTACGGACATTGGAGCCGGATAGCGTTACCATCGATCTATGCGCGGGAATTTTTGAGGGGTGGTGGGCTTGGAATACATGGCATAAGGGCGAGGGGAATCCGTTTGATTATTTAATTACTGTGGCGCGTTCTATTGTTTCCGAATTGCTTGTAAAAGACGCGGTAAACGGCAATGTTTTTGTTGTTTCCGAAAATACTGTTGATGTGCTTTACAATATCCGTTTGGGTATGGCTATTACCGCTTATGGCGAGTCGGTTTTAAATAGTGAGTGGGCCGCGGTGGGGCGGTCTATGGTGCTTTCCGCTTTAAGTTTTTCCGCGCCCGATGCATCCATTAGCGAATTCCTTACGCTTGCGGAAAACGGCTCTTTTGCGCCGCGCCCCGGCGCCGGAATCATTGAGCCTACGCGGCTTTATCAACTTCTGCGCATATCGGATTATTATCCACATTCCGTTGGAGCTGGAACGGTTGTAAGCGGTGTATGGCTGTGGACAATGTCGCCATCTATTGGCGCGTCGTTTGAAAATAATGTACTTGATATTTCAGTTAGTTTTCCGCTGGAAGAGACGCATTATCTATTGATTTCAAACATAAGCTCTTTTAAAAAGATACAGATGCGTGATATGGATTACCGTTCCGATCCTCAATTTGAACGCTACAATTCGCCTGGCTGGGCCTATTCGGCGTCCGAGAGGACATTGCTTGTAAAACTCGTACACCGAAGTCAAAATGAACATATAAAAATCTTTTTTTAGCCTAACCGGATTTCTTTTTAAGCCCGATAGCGTATAACTCAAATGAAGAACTACGGCAGGCTTTGGGCTTGTATGTTTGCACCGTCCCAAACATTAGACGCAATTTTTTTATGTACCCGGCGGTTTCGCCGCCCTGAAAGATTTTTACGCAGAAGTTGCCGCCCCGCCGGAGGCAGGTTTCGCCATAGTGCAATGCGTTTTCCGCAAGCTCCAGAGAGCGCGCCGTATCCAACGAGCGGTTGCCGCTTGTAAAGGGGGCGGCGTCGCTTATGATAAGGTTAAAAGGCCCTGTTCCACTGATTTTTGCGTAATTTTCGGGAACCGTCATATCCCCCTGCAAAAAGAAAAAGTTGCCGCCATCAAAAAGGCCTTTGTCAAAGGTGCGCGATAGTGGCTGCAGGTCGCAGGCGGTTACAAAGCCCGCGCTCTTTATCTTCCGCAGTGTCCAGAGGCTCCAGCTTCCCGGGGCGGCGCCTAAATCCAGAGCCTTAAATAGCGGCGCGCCTTCTTGAAAATTGTGGCGGAAAAGGTGAAATTTCTCGTCGATTTCCTGTAATTTATAAACCGAGCGGGCAGGGTAGCCTTCTTTTTGCGCTTTTAATGACCAACTATCAGGCTTTGCGTATTCGTTCTTTCCCATTCTATACCATGCTCCAATTCATAAATACAATATGATCATGTCTATAACTATGCCAATGCAAATGCCTTTAAAAGATGAGTATAAACGCAGGCTATTAAAAATAGAAGCCGTGTTGACAAGCGCGCTGCCTGAAAATCCTGATTTCGCGTGGTTCAATAAGGTTTTTCCCGATGTAGATATTTCCGCCTTTGAACACAAACGGTGCATGGCGCCGCTTACGGAGCCTGCTTTGGACCTGCTGGAGCGCGGCGGCAAGCGGTGGCGGCCCCTTTTAATGACCCTGATCTGCCATGGATTAGGCGGCGGCGAAGCGGCGCTGCCGTTGTCGCCTTTGGTGGAATTTTGCCATAATGCCAGTCTTATCCACGACGACATAGAAGATAATTCGCCCCTCCGGCGTGGAAAACCGGCGGTTCACCTTTTATATGGCGAGGATACTGCGATAAATTCCGGCAGCTTTTTGTACTTTTTGCCGCTTACCTGCATTGAAAATTGGGATGCGCCTGAAATATTCAAACTTGAATTATGGAAACTGTGGGCATGGCATATACGCAGGCTACACCTTGGACAGTCAATGGACATTGCATGGCACCGCGAGGCTTCTTTTATGCCTTCCATTGCCCAGTATTTAACGATGTGCCGCCTTAAAACAGGGGTTTTAGCCCGATTTTCCGCTCTTTGCGGCTCTTTAGCTGCGGAATCGGCCGGAGGATCTTCTAAAAATGAGAAAAAGCATGAAAGAAATAGAATTTTAGGCGATAGCTCGGAGAAATTAGGGGTTGGTTTTCAAATTTTAGATGATGTAAAGAATTTGCGCGGCGGAATTACCGGTAAAAAACGCGGTGATGATATTGTAGAAGGCAAAAAAAGTCTGCCGGTACTGATTTTTTTAAATGAGCCGGTTAACAAAAACTCAAATCTAGCCGAAAGGGGCAAGTTTGTTGAAATGAGTTTTGCGGAGGCAAAGAAAGACGGCATAGATGCCCCCGCCGTAGAAAATATTATTACCGCTTTGGAAGAAAGCGGAGCCTTAACCGCCGCCTGTGCACATGGGCGGCAGCTTATAGAGGAAGCGCGGCAGACGCTCACCGAAACGGTGTTCGGCGCGGGTGAAACAAAAGAATTATTTGAAGGGTTTATTGAGCTGGTGTCTTAGAAAAAAGCCCCGCGCCGGAAATGGCGCGGGGCTTCGATTAGCTAATGGTTTGTTTGCTTACTTCACACAGAAAGCAGGGGCGACGCCTATGTCATTTTTTACACCGGATATAGTGCCGTCGCCGGCGCCGGAAATGGTACAGAAGCTGGTGGTACTTCCGGCATCCGGCGATGCGGTCCAGTAGTCAGATGCAATATCTTTATAGTTGAATTTCTTACGCCTGCCATTATCTTTATAGTAATCAAACTGCACCTGGTTCGTCGCGTCTTCAAAAGCGGTGGAGTTTACCCTAAAACCAAACATTTCCCATTGGGTGGGTAACCAGACTGCATCCTCAATACCATCAGTCCCGGTTGCGTCGGATCCTCCATTTGATACCTTGCGCAACGGTGAGAATAACATATCATAGTTAAGGCCGATGGCGCTTTTAAGGCCGGTGATGAAGTCGTTGTTAAGATATTTCCGCATGTCGCTTGAATCATAGCCGCCTGCGGTTGAAGCGGAAGCATTGATATTGTGCGTAAAGGGAACATTCTGGAATTGTAACACAAGATGGTCCGGAGCGCCGGGATTTGTCCCGCTAAACGAATTTATGCCTACAACTATAAGGCGCAGCAGACGGCCATGATAGGTGGAATCGCCGGGATTACCGGCGCCTAAAGCCATGTCGTTTACGGTAACCCCCGCAACAGTAAATTCATCAATGTCAATGTAATCGCCAAGGGCTATTACATTGTTAACATTATCTGATATTTTGTACGGCTTGGAAATCATATTGTGAAGACTGATAAAGGCTTCGCTCGCTTTGCTTGCGCCAAACTTTATTTTCAGGTCAGGACTTGTCGGATCGGCTATAACATAATCCGGAGGAGGGCTAGGCGTCGGGATAGGCGTTGGCGTCGGAGTGGGTGTCGGGATAGGCGTTGGAGTGGGCGTCGGGATAGGCGTTGGAGTGGGTGTCGGGATAGGTGTAGGAGCGGGCGTCGGTGTATTTATAAAAGCCCGTACAGGCCTGACATAATATGCAGAATCCTTGCCATCTTCATCATGTTTTCTGCCATCAGTAAAGTCCCAATAATAAGAGTATTCACCGTCAATCTGTGTGGATGACCAGTAGGACGCATCTTCAAAATCACCCTGAATAACATCTCTAATATCATAAATCAAAGCAAGCTCGTCGATACTCGGCAGGAACCAGTCATTAAAACCTTTAAGCTCATATTCGAAAGCGGCCAGTGCAGCCGGTGCTTTTGGGTCCGCATCCAGTATTAGTCTTGTGTTTTCCTTGCCGCCGCCAATTTCATCTGGAAAGGCTCCCGGTGGTAATTCGGTGGTTGTTTCAGACGGCGATGCCCATTCAAAGGGTCCTAAATCTTCAGGCGCCGCTTCAAGGTAATCCCAATCATCCCCGAAAATATGCTTGGTATTATCAAAAATTATTGTTCCTTCTGCCGGTCCGGGTTCGCCCACTATCCAGGAATTTGGGTCGCCGATACTAACGGTCGCGCTTTTTGTGCCCGTATAGCCTTCGCGGCTTACAGTTACTGTTATTTTTGAATTATTGTCGGCGGCTTTAATAGTATAAGTTTCGGTTTTACTAATCGATGTGGATTCACCATTTTTTGTCCACTTATATGTAATAGCGCCGGATCCTTCAAGAGCGGATGTGTTTGCCGTTAATCTTTTGCCGACAGTTTTGTCGCCGTCAATAGTAACTTTTCCCGTTAAGATGTTCCCAACAGCATCAACATCAATACCGGCGCCGCCTCCGCCTCCGCCGCCTCCAGAATCGCAACCGGGAAACAATAAAACCAACATAATAATACCAGTGAATAGCAAATGCTTTCTCATAAAACCTCCAATTAAGAGAGAAGATTGTTCCAAAGAAGTAATTTTTAATACTGTACTTGAAATATACAAAAAAATTTGTATACAAGGCAAGAAAATATTTAATTATAGAGGCAGTTGCAAAACCATGTCATTTTTTACCTTAACATTTGTATAGCAAGAGGCAAAAAAAATCTGAAAAAGGGCGAAAAAAGTGCTCAAGTTTGCTTGTAAAAAAAATGGGTCTGGTATAAAAATAATATATCTGGTGGCGAAAAGTGAATATTTTTGGCTAAAAGTGGAGAAGATTGAAAATGCTGAATGGCGGCTATAACAATACATTGGATGATAAGGGCCGGATAACTTTTCCGGCGGCTTTACACAGGGCGTTTAGCGGCGATTTGGTGATTGTTACACGGGGTGCGGAGAAGTGCCTTTGGGTTTTTCCGCCTGAAAGCTGGAAGGTTTTCTCCGAAAAATACGAAAAGGTTTCTGCGGAATACCGGAATGCCCGTATTTTAAAGCGGCATTATCTGGGTTGGGCGGTTGAAGCTGAAATTGATAAGTCAAGCCGCCTTTCGATTCCGCAGGAGTTGCGGGAGTACGCGGGTTTGACGCGCAAATGCACCGTTATGGGTGTTGGCGATCGTATCGAGATTTGGGACGAGGACATGTATAGAGAGGTGAACGAAGAATCTGAAGGCGGTTCAATAATTGAATTGACCGAGGAATTTGCGGACAAAACAGGTGTGTGAGATTGTTCATAAACCGGTTTTGGTGGAACAGACGATAGAACTTTTGGGGCCAGCCGTTGGTTCGGGTCTTATGATAGATTGCACAATTGGGGAGGGGGGGCATAGCGAGGCATTTTTAAAAAGGTTTCCGGATTTGCGGATTACCGGTATTGATGCTGACAAAAACATTTTAGAAATAGCGAAAAAGCGGCTTAAAGGATTTGGGGACAGGATAAATTTTTATCATGGCTGGGCGGAAGATTTTCTTGAGGCAAAGAGGGGAACGGGGGAAAAACCTGGTATTATCCTTATGGATTTGGGAGTCTCCCTTTTTCATTACGAAAAAGGGGGCCGGGGCTTTAGTTTTGCGAAAGACGAGCCTCTGGACATGAGGATCGATACCGAATTGGGTTTTAGCGCGGCGCAGTTGCTTGCGTCTATTTCTGAAAAAGAATTGGCGGATTTGCTTTTTTTTAACGCCGAAGAACGATATTCCAGGAGGATAGCGCGTTCTATTATCGAGGCGCGAAAAACAGCCGCTATAACCAGCTCTGCGGTGCTGGCGGAAATTGTCAGGCAGGCGGTACCGCCCGAAGCGCGGCACAGGCGTGTTCATGCCGCCACAAAGACATACCAGGCTCTGCGCATTGCTGTGAACGGGGAGCTTGTAAAACTGCAGCAAAAACTTGAGGCGGCATTTGATGTTTTAAATTCCGGAGGTAGGCTGGGTGTTATCACTTTTCATTCGTTGGAAGATCGGATTGTGAAAAACTTCTTCCGGCAAAAGGCGCCGGCATCCGCTAAAAAAGCGGAGGGGACTTATAAACAGAGGTCTGCCGTATCAGATACGCCGATATATAACAGTAGCGGTATTAAAGATACCGTATGCGCGGCAAACCGGCTTATAACCAAAAAACCGGTAGGGCCCGCCGGGTTTGAGATAAAAGAGAATCCGGCGTCGTGCAGCGCTAAAATCAGGGTTATTGAGAAGGGGTTATAATGTCTAACAAAGTGCTTTTGTATGTGATGGTTTTGAGCATCCCGTTTGCTTTGGGTGCGGTGGCATGGCAGTCGGCACGGTATTCGACGCTTAACAAAAATGTTCAGAAACTTGTCGAGAGTCAGGAAGAATGGATTGACGCGAACAAGCGGCTTATTACCGAAATAGCCGTTCTTTCGTCTTCGGCGCGTATAGAAAAGTTTGCGCGTGGAAACCTCGGTTTGAATAAAAAAAAACCTGAGGATGTGTTACAGATTAGAATTGAGGATAAAAATTAGGAGAACCGGTTATTTATTATGTTGATGAGCGTTTCACAGGCGGCGGATTTTTGCGGGGGCGAGCCGGTTTGCGGCAGCGGCATAGGCGCCATTGAATCGGTGTGTGTCGATTCACGCGAGGTTCAGAAAGGCTCATGCTTTGTATGCCTGCAGGGCACACAGGTTGACGGGCATAAGTTCGCAAAAGAGGCCTTGGAAAAAGGCGCCGCGCTTGTGATTGCAGAGGGCAGAAAAATTGCCGGATACGGACTTAAAAAGTGCGCGGAAGATTTTGGGGCCGCTCTTTTGGCTGTGCCGGACACGTTAAAGGCGCTGCAGGATGCCGCCCGCGGGTATTTAAAGCAGTATCCTTATTTAAAGCGTATCGGGATTACGGGTTCATCGGGGAAGACGACTACAAAAGAGATTGCCGCCGCCATAATCGGTGTGGAAAAAGCGGTTATTTGTAACGAAGGCAACCTCAATTCGGAAACGGGGCTGCCGCTTTCGGTATTTAAAACTACAGCGGCGCACCAAGTGGGTATTTTCGAGATGGGCATGAATAGGGCGGGCGAGATAGGGGAGTTGGCCGCCGTTCTAAAGCCTGAAATTGCCTGTATTACAAACATAGGTCCTGCCCATATCGGATGTATCGGCAGTCTTGAAAAGATAGCGGCGGAGAAAAAGGCGATTTTCTCAGAATTTTCAGGCGGCGAAACCGCCATAATTCCTGAAGATGATCAATTTGTGCGTTTTTTGGCGGAAGGCGTTAAGGGCAAAGTTGTTGAATATGGACTTCGTTCATGGGAGAGGGCAGGCGGCGTGAAAAAATCCGGTCTATTTGGCGCGGATATTACGTGGCGGGGTAAAAGCGCGCGCTTCCCCTTGGCGGGTGAGCATAATTGGGCAAACGCGCTGGCGGCTATTTCGATTGCGACGGAGGCGGGTGCGGGTATTGAGGCCTTTATGGAAGGGCTGCGGAAAGTGCGGCCTTTATTCGGGCGCGGCGAAATTATTGATGATAATGGCATTACGATTGTACGCGATTGTTATAACGCAAACCCCGATTCCATGGAAAAGGCGATTACGTTATGCGATGAAGCCGGTTGCGAGGGCAGAAAAGTTTACGTGATAGGGCAGATGCTTGAATTAGGCGGGCATAGCAAAGAGAGCCACGAAAAATTAGGGAAGCGTTTAACGGCATCGCGCGCGGATATGGTTTTTTTATTTGGCGAGGAAATGGCGGCTGCCTCCGGTTTGACTGAAAAAAATAAATTTGTAACAAATGATATAGAAGAATTAAAACAAAAATTGAAAGCATATTGCAAGAAAGGTGATTTGGTCTTACTTAAAGGCAGCAGAGGGTGCGCGTTGGAGAGGGCTTGGTAATTTGGTTAATAATGAGGGAGAAGTTTAGGTGTTTTTAGAATTTGTTTATCCGCTTGTCCGGTACTGGACGGCGCTGAATGTTTTTCAGTATATAACTTTTCGCGGCGCTTATGCCGCCCTGACTACACTTCTTATTTGTTATACCGCGGGCCCCGGAATTATAGAAAACTTACGTAAATTAAAAATACGGCAGTCGATACGCGATGACGGGCCTACAAGTCATCTTAAAAAAAGCGGTACGCCGACCATGGGCGGCATTATGATAATAATATCGGTTGTAATATCCATGTTGTTATGGCAGGATCTTGATTCGGAAATTGTATGGATCTGTTTAGCTTCTTTTGCAGCTTTTGGTCTTGTCGGATTCATTGACGACTTTTTAAAAATAAAAGCGCATAACTCAAAGGGGCTGCCGGCATGGGCAAAACTTGCGGGCCTTTTTGTAATCTCCGTTGGCGTGGTACTCGTTTTATTTTTTTCAGGCGAGCAATCGACGGCTCTGTTTATTCCATTTATGAAAAATGCGGCCGTTGATTTGGGTGTTTTTTGGATTATCTTTGCCGTCATTTTAATTATCGGTGAAAGTAACGCGGTGAATTTAAGTGATGGTCTTGACGGTCTTGCCGCCGGTCTTTTGATTTTTGTTTTTATAACACTGGCTATTATTACATACCTTTCCGGCCGTGCCGACTATTCTTCGTATTTGGGTATTCCGTTTATTGAAGGCGCCGGAGAATTAACGGTTCTGTGCCTTGCCCTTGTTGGCGCCTGTGTCGGCTTCCTGTGGTTTAACGCGCACCCTGCGGAAGTATTTATGGGTGATGTAGGGAGCCTTGCGTTAGGCGGCGTCATTGCCGTTATATCACTTATAATAAAAAAAGAAATTTTAATTTTGATTGCAGGCGGCGTTTTTGTGCTGGAGGCTGCTTCGGTAATTATACAAGTTTTGTATTATAAATGGAAAAGACAGAGGGTGTTTAAAATGGCGCCTCTGCATCATCATTTTGAATTATCAGGATGGGCCGAAACAAAAGTTGTTACACGCTTTTGGATATTAGGCGCATTATTCGCAATTATCGCGTTATTAACGCTGAAGATACAATAGGGGAAATTGTGGCGAATTTTGAATTAGAAGGGACAGGACGCGCGCGGCGCTTTGACCATGTTCTTATTACGGCGGTTTTACTTTTAACCGGCGTTGGATTTGTAACATTGTATTCCGCTTCTTATTCATTTGCAGAAAATTTTTACGGCGGTAACAAATGGCATTTTGTTTCACATCAAATGATATTAGCCGGTTTTGGTTTTTTTATGATGTTTGTTATTTCCCATATTAAGATGGAAACACTGCGCCTTATGATAAAACCGGCGATTTTAGGCACTATTGTGTTATGCTGCTTAACTTTTGTGCCGAAATTAGGCGTAACGATTAACGGCGCTTCCCGCTGGATAAGAATTGGTCAGTGGTCTTTTCAGCCTTCGGAAGCGGTAAAAATTGTACTGCCGCTTTATCTTGCGCATATCTTTGACAAGAAGCAGGAAAAACTCGATGTATTTACAGAAGGAATCCTGCCTCCTACATTGATTACCGCTTTGTTTTTTACTTTGATTTATTTACAAAACAATTTCTCCACCGCTTTCTTTGTTGCGGCTAACGCACTGGTTTTGTTTTTTTTGGTCGGTTTAAAAATGCGTTATTTTTTAAGCGCGACGGTTATTCTTTTACCAATATCTTTTTTACTTATTCTTACAAAAGAACACAGATTGCGCCGTGTAATTAGTTTTATCTGGCCGGAATGGGAGCCGTTAGGCGCGGGTTACCAAGTGCGCGCCTCTGTTTTAACCATTGTGTCAGGCGGTTTCTGGGGCAAGGGACTAGGGCAGGGTACGCGCAAAATCCGAAGTGTGCCTGAAATACATTCCGATTTTGTTTTTGCATCGTACGCCGAAGAATCCGGCTTTATAGGCGTGATTCTTTTTATGGCTTTGTTTGGCCTTTTTGCCTATAGGGGCTACTGCTGCGCATTGCGGCAAACAGATGGCTTTAAAAAACTTTTAACGGCGGGTTTGGTAACGTTAATTGTATCCCAGGCACTTATGAATATTGCCGTTGTCGCCGGAGCGGTTCCGGCAACAGGCGTTCCGCTTCCGTTTTTTTCCGCCGGTGGTTCTTCCCTTGCCGTTACTTTAATCGCTTGCGGATTTATCATCAATGTTTCGCGCGAGCAGGTGTGATTATGGAAACGAAAGCAAAAACAAAAACAGGATTTGAAAAAATCTTTAAGAGGATACTTTTAGTTTGTTCAATTTTACTTACAGCGGAGCTTGTATGGCTCTTTGTTGTTACGCCATGCGCTCCTCTTAGCAGTGTAGATATAAAAACTATTGATGGCGTTACGCGAAATGATGTACTTGCAATGGCCGGTATTACGCCGAGATCTTCGTATATGTCGGTTAACGTAAAAGAGGTAGAAGAATCTCTTATGCGTAATCCGTTGATTTCTTCCGCGCAGGTTATAAAACATTTTCCCGAGGACGTGGAAATTGTATTAAGCGGAAGGGAGCCTTGCGCCGTTTCTCTCGCATCTGTAAACGGAAAATCAATTCCCTTATTTTATGACAAAGAAGGGGTGATTTTTAAAATAGGAAATAAGGATGTCCCAAACATTCCCAGTACGGTTCCCCTTATTTCCGGTTTGCAATTTGGCAATATTGTGATAGGAACAAAACTCCCGGAGTTTTTGCTTCCGCTGCTGGACGATATTGAAGAAGTAAAAACAAAATCGCCGGAACTGCTTTCAGTAATATCAGAAATTCATGTCAGCAAAAAGACCTATGATGGATTTGATTTAATTTTGTATCCCGCGTATAATACTGTAAAGATACGTTTGGGAGCGGATTTAAAAGACGAAACATTACGTTATATGCTGTTGTTATTGGATGTTCTAAAAGAGAAAAATTTACATGTTGATGAAATTGATTTTAGAACGGGTACTGCGTCGTATACGGTAAAAGGTATATGAAACGCAAAGGGGGACTTTCTGGCTAATAATGATTTAATTGTTGCTCTGGATGTTGGGTCAACGAAAGTTTGCGCCGTAATTGGCGAATATAATGAAAACGGAAGCATCGAAATTATAGGTATAGGCAGTTGTCCGTGCGCGGGTTTGCGCAAGGGTGTTGTTGTCAATATTGAGGCCACGCTGAAATCCGTTGCCGCCGCCGTGGAAGCTGCCGAATTGATGAGCGGACGCGCGGTGGATGGCTGCTGGGCAAGCATTGGCGGTAACAATATTGAGGGGCTTATTTCCCGTGGCGTTGTTGCCGTAAACGGAAAATCCAGAGAAAACCGTGAAATTAGTCAAAAGGATGTCGAGAGGGTTTTAGAAGCGGCTCGCGCCGTGGATTTTTCGATGGACAGGCAGATTCTGGAAGTAATTCCTCTTGCCTATAAGGTTGATAATCAAAGCGGTATTCGTAATCCGCTTGATATGATTGGGGTACGGCTTGAAAGCGAAGTGCACATTATCACCTGCTCGATGACAAGCGCTCAAAACCTTGTTACCTGCGTAAACCGCGCCGGTTTGCACGTTAATGGCTTAATTTTACAATCATTGGCGGCGGGCCGCGCCGTGCTTACCGAAGAAGAAAAAGAGCTTGGCGTTGTACTGATTGATTTAGGCGGCGGCACCACCGGCGTTCTGGGTTACTCGCAGGGGACACCGTTTTTGCAGGCGGGTATTCCCGCGGGAAGCAGTCAGGTAACAAGTGATATTTCTATTGTAAAAGGCGTTTCACTTGAAGCCGCCGAAAAAATTAAAGTTACCGCCGGTTGCTGCTGGCCGCCGCTTTTGCAGGATAACCCTGAAGATATTCTAGTGCCGGGTTCAGGCGGGCGCGCACCGCTTACAATTCCGCGTATTCAGGTTGCGCAGATTATTCAACCGCGCATTGTTGAAATATTCGACATGGTGCGTGAAAAAATCGCGCCGCATACCGAGAAAAGGGTTTTTGGCGGCGGTGTTGTGATTACAGGCGGCGGCGCGAATCTTCTGGGAATTGCCGACCTTGCCGCCGAATTTTTTAAGATGCCGGTACGTGTCGGCAGCCCGCTTTCCACAGGCGGTCTTGCGGCGGACTATTGCAATCCGTCTTTTGCAACGGCTGTAGGGCTTGTGCTTGAAGGCGGCGCCCGCGAAAACGAATCCGGCGACCATAAGAAAAAGGCAGATATAAGGCTGCCGGAATTCAATTTTATCCGTAGGTTTTTCGACTGGATAAAGCGGGAGTTTTTTTAGTTTGGTTTTACGGGTGTGCTTTTGGGGAAAAGGCCAGCCCTTAAAAATAAAAAAAAGTAGATGGGGAGGGGATTATGAATATCCTGGGAGTTAGTGAGGAAAAGGTTTCTGGGCCTAGCGAAACGGTTATTAAGGTAATCGGCGCCGGAGGCGGGGGATCTAATGCGGTTAACCGTATGATTGAATGCGGTTTGGAAAATGTGCAGTTTATTGCGGCGAACACGGATCAGCAGGCGCTGAATAAGTGCAAGGCGCTTACAAAATTGCCGATTGGAGCGAAATTAACGCGGGGTCTTGGCGCCGGCGGCAAACCTGAGGTGGGTGAGGATGCCGCTTGCGAGGACCGCGAAATGATTGAAAACGCGCTGCGCGGCGCGAATATGGTTTTTGTGGCTACGGGTATGGGTGGTGGTACCGGTACCGGTGCGGCTCCGGTTATTGCGCAGATTGCAAAGGAGATGGGCGCTTTAACTGTTGGTGTTGTAACAAAGCCCTTTGATTACGAAGGTAAATTCAAGATGCGTCTGGCGGAAGAGGGTATTGCGAAAATGCGCGATGTGGTGGATGCCTTAATTGTTATTCCGAATCAGAATCTTTATAAAATTGCCGATAAACGCACCCCGATGCGCGAGGCCTTTCTGAAGGTGGATGATGTCCTGCGACAGGGGATCTCCGGCGTTTCCGATATGATCACCAAACATGGCGTTTTGAATATTGATTTTGCAGATGTACGCGGCTACATGGAAGGGCAGGGGGCGGCTCTTATCGGTATTGGGTATGGCACCGGTGAAAACCGGGCCTGCGATGCGGCAACCGCGGCGCTTAATAACCCGATGCTTGAGGAATCGTCGATAAAGGGCGCAAAACACGTTCTTGTTAATGTTGTGGCGGGCCCTGATTTTTCTCCGCCGGAATTTGAGGAAGTTGTAACACTGATTACAGAGACGGCGGATACGGAAGCGGCTATTAAATCCGGCTGGGTAGAAGACGAGACATTAGGCGATGGAATTCAGGTTACGGTTGTGGCTACCGGCTTTGAGAGTACAAATATCATTCAGATGAAGGCAAAGGAAGAAACGGAGCAAAAGAAGACCAAAGGTGATTTTTTTGATTTTGATGATTTTGAGCGAATTACAGGCGGCGGAAAAACAGCAAACACAATTAATTTTCCGAATATGGCCGCAAGCCGCAACACCGACAACCTCGAAGTGCCCACATTCCTCCGCACCGGCGGCATGAGTTTGTGGACAGGCGAGGTGCAGGAGAAGCACGCGTAAAAATTTGGATAAGAATGCGCTTTTAAAACGGTATCGGGCACGGCTTCTAACCGTGGAGAGGCTTTCGCAGTTGTCATGCGAAACCTATCTTTACGAAATAGGCTTTTTTCTGGATTGGCTTTTGGAGCAAGGCCTTGATACACGAAGCTGTACCTCCGAAGATTTGACACGCTACCTTGCCGCGCGCCGCCTCGGCGTTGCCGAAAACCCCGTCGGGGCGGATGCAGCCGGAATTAAGGAAAGGGCGGCGGCAAAGGCTATTTCGGCGCTGCGCTCGTTTTTCCGGTTTGTAATTGATGCGGGCGCGCGCAGGGATAACCCTGCCTCGTTGTTGGAGGCGCCCGCCGCGGACAAGAGGCTGCCGTCTGTCATGGCCTCCGGTACCGTGGACGCGCTGCTTGCCTCGATAAAAACAAACACACACGGCGGCTTACGCGATTGCTGCCTCTACGAGCTTTTATTTTCCTGCGGACTGCGCATAAGCGAGGCCTGCGGCATTAATGTAGCCGATGTCTTTATGGACGAGCAGGTATTGCGGGTTACGGGTAAGGGCGGTAAGGAGCGTCTTGTGCCGTTTGGCACAAAAGCGCACGAATTGCTTGAACGTTATTTGCGGATTGCCCGCCCCGGCCTTTTAGGGGCGCGGCGCAGCGAGGCATTGTTCATAAGTCGGCTTGGGAAACGTATTTCCCGCAAAGGCGTTTGGAAAAACTACAAGCTCTTAACAATGCCTGCCGGGGTTTCCGGCAAACTCCACACATTGCGGCATAGCTTTGCCACCGAGCTTTTATCGGGAGGCGCCGACCTCCGAAGCGTACAGGAGCTTTTAGGCCACGCCGACCTTGCCACCACGCAGATTTACACCCACGTTGACACAACGCGCCTTAGAGCCGAACACAAAAAATATATGCCTGTATTAAATGTGTAGGTTTTGATTAGGTTTTGATAACGATCATTCAGACAATTTTATAACGATAATGCCGTTATAACGTTTGACACAGCCCTTATCAGGATACGCACTCATATTTTCAGCATAGATACGCGCTTCCGCGGTTTGCGCCTCATTTGCAACAGCGTAATTTATTCCAAATGTTTGCATAAAGCCTAACCGTAAAAATGAAAGCCATTGGAGAAACGGTGTTCCGGAGATTTCCCCGCGCAGGTAATTTGTGTTAAAATTCAAAGTAGTGCGGGTGTTTTCTTGGGGAATGATAGCAATAGGCAAAGAATTGGTATCGTCCTGTTCGTCCCGAATCATTCTATCAAGATCGTAAGCAATATGAATATCATTGATATAACGCAGATAATCTGAATATTGAATTTGTACAGAAACTTGTATCTGAAAAACAACTACAACAAGCATTAATGCGGCAAGAAGTTTTACATAAGCCGGTTTATATTTTGTAAGCAGGTAATACGGCATAAATGCTGTTGCCAATGGCAGGACATACATTGACCTTAATGGCGGTTTATTTGCGCCGGAAATTGTCAAGAGCAATATACATAAAGGAATACAAAAACCTGCAAGTATATATAAGAGCCTGTCTTTTTGTTTGTTTTTTATTGCATTGCAAGTAATTTGAATAATAAATAATACTGTAGCCGGTAACAGTATTATACTGCCATATATATTATGCGGATCTGATATTTTAAAAATATCTATTGCGATATTAAATATTGTAAGGACATTTTGTTTAAAAGATTGCTTTCCCCATGAATTCATATTATCAAGATAATCCGAATTTAGAAAACAAAATTTGTTTACAAAGAAATACAATCCGACTGACACCACAACAAAAACAAATAATTTGATCGCAACATTTCTATACAATGCTTTTTCACAATTTGAATTATCCAAAAATAGGATGAAACAAATAAAAATACCGCACAAAAACATCGGTAGTATCCCCTGATAGACCGATGCAATAAAAAACAATAACGCACATGCAATTAGTATTTTGATTTTTTCATTATCAAAAATGCCTTTGTAGAACAAAAAAATTATTACAGGACAAAGGAATACAATGAATGATACTTCAGCCGCTTGTAAAAGGCCGATAAAATGTTCTATCCACATGGGCATTGACATATACAACACCGCAAACGGGATTAGCTTGTAGTTTCTTTTGTCTTGTTTACTGAAGAGTTCAATAAGATAGCACCATGCGATTGCAGACAGCTCCAGAAAAAGCAGTGCGGCAAAAGCCGCTGTATACGGGTTAAACTCCTTTATTGACCATAGTTTCTGTAAAACCACCAAACCAAATCTGCCGACGGTCGGCCAGTTATAAGAATTTCTTCCCCCGCCTGTGAAGTATGCCGTATCCATTTGTATGCTTGTATGAAACAATATAACGCCATAAGTAAAAAACAAGACTACGGTTGTTACGAAAATAAGTAAAACATTTGTACGGCAAAAGTTTAAGAAGCCGTTAATACCAAGCATCCCGTTATTAAAATAACCGCAACAATTTGGTTTTTTTACAGGATCGGGCGTATTCCAAAGAAAAATATTAACGCTTGCAATGATAAACATTATGGAAAAATCAATGAATAATAAACTTTTTATCCATTTTGAATGTTCATAAAATTCACGGTGTATTATGTGTTGTTCTACAAAGCGTACAATGAATTGCCGTACTTGCGGGAACAGCAGGACAATGCAGCATACAAACGCCAAAATTGAAGCAATACGAAATAGTTTGATAGGAAGTTTAAATGTGTCCTGTTCTTTGCCCATTATACAGTTATCATAAATTCTTTATAAAAAGTCAAGGGGGCGTTTCACTTGCCCACACAAAACTTACAGAACATTGTTTCAAGAATGTCTGCGGTTGAAACTTCGCCTGTAATAAAACCAAGGTTGTCTACGGCGGCGCGTAACACGGGTGATATAAGATCAAGCGGCAAACCATTATGCGACATTGCAAGCACCTCGTTTGTGTTTTCTATCGCGCTCTCTATTAAGGCTTTTTGTCTGTCCGTTCCCAATGAAGCGCCGCCTGTTTCGGTATCCATGTTTAACTTTTGGCTTAAAAAATAAGAAGTGATTTTTTTTGTTAATGTATCCAAGCCATCTCCAGTTGTTGCGCATAACGCGATATAATCATCTTTGGGGCCATGCGGTGCAATATCACTTTTATTCCAAATCGCAATGGTATTCTTTTTATTATCACCATCGTAAATAAACTGTTCGTCTTCCTGTGTTATACCGGCACAACCGTCTATGACGTATAACACAAGATGCGCGCCTTCCAGCAAACTCTTGCTGCGTTCAATGCCAAGTTTCTCTACAATGTCTGTTGATTCACGGAGCCCCGCGGTATCTGCAAGGCGCACCGGTATCCCGTTTATTGAAACCCATGCCTCAATCCAGTCTCTGGTTGTGCCGGGGATTTCAGTTACAATGGAGCGCTCTTCTTTTAAAAGGAGGTTGAAGATGCTGGATTTTCCTGCATTAGGCCTGCCTGCGATAACAACAAGGGCGCCGTCCTGGTATAGACGCTGTGTTTTATAAGAGTCCGCCAAACGTGTAAGTCTTTCTTTTGCTTTTGCAACCGTGTGTATTAAGGTACTGCCGGAACCCCCGCCGGATATTCCGTCTATTTCCGAATAATCAAGAAGAAGCTCCATTTCGCTTAACACCGATACAAGAAGCGTTTTTATGCTGTTAATTTCTTTTTCCAATGTACCGCAAAGCCGCCCGATTGCGTTTTGTCTGCCCTTATCGCTTTTCGCCCCGACAATTTCCATGACGCCTTCTGCAGCGGTAAGGTCGATCCTGCCGTTTGCAAACGCGCGAAAACTAAATTCCCCGGGCAGAGCCTTGCGGAATCCGACACGGAAAAGCGCGTTAAGTACGGCAGTACCGGCCGCGCTTCCACCGTGGCAGGTTATATCAAGGCCGTCTTCGCCTGTATAACTTGCCGGCGCGCGGTATACCGAAACCAAAACCTCGTCGATTTTTTGCCGCGCGCCTTCGGTTTGGCCGTTTGTGGACGGTTCCAAAATCCAGCCGTAGACAACCGTGTTTCCGGGCGTCTTGGTTAGCGCGAGCGGTCTTGAAAAAACATTTGCCGCCATTTCAATGGAACCCCGCCCGGATACCCGGATAACCGATAACGCGCTTATTGCCAACGCCGTGGCGCAGGCCGCTATAGGGCAGCTATCCCCGTAATATGGTTTTTCGTCCATGCATCCCCACTTTTTGCTTTTAACCACAATAGAGAACTGCTGCCATGATCGCTGTTTCCCCCATTCGTACCAGTTTTCCCGAACAAATATATCCTTACACGCTACACGATGGAACCTTTGACCACCAGCCGCCTAATTAACATTATCAGAAACAGAAGCGTTTGACGACTACATTAGGAGGAGATTAAGGTGTCGTACAGCAGCAATCTTCATTTTACATCAATAATAAGAAGACGGGCCACGAAAAAGTCATGAAACACACGAAAAAGAAAATTAATGTGCAATTCGGACGATGCACGGCACAGGGCATCCCCTGGAGCGTTTACATTTTTAACCTTTTTCACCGTTTTTTAAAATGAAGGGACCATTTCTTTGCGAACCATCGAAGCCACCAATTCTGACGGTGTTTGGTGAGATGCCATTGCCTTTGCGTTCAGAAATCGTGCCGTTTGTTCGTCCAGAATTATCATTTGCGCACGGTGTTCAGAAAAGAAACCGCCCCCCCGCGCCAACGTTAATTTTTGGGGTTGTTTTTGTCCAAAGTTCATCAAGAGCGTCCGCTTCTTCTTCGGTCATTTCAGCCATGTTTTCTCCTAACCAATAATGCCCCATACGCAGGGCGTAACGGCATTGCATGAAACACATTAATCCTATCTACGTCAACCCGATTATACATAATTTCAATCGGATTAGCCTTCGTGTAAAATCCAATAAGCAAGAATTTGTTATCCTCCCCCTCAACAGGGTCTTCAAATATGTAGGTCTCAAAAGCCGAAATAATATCAGCCACAGTTACCCCATACCTGAAGGCGGCACGATTGAATTTGATACTGCCTTTTATAAACATAACGCTTTTTATACAGTGTACGCAAAAAAAGGCGGGGTCGCAAGGCAGGGCAGCCCCTGCTCGACAGTAATTTTACTTTTAACCACAAATTATAAGGAACTTAACCACGGACCACACAGACAAATCCAATAAACAGGGAATTTACACCGTAAAGTAACCAAAGCCAAAGAAGTTTTTTGGGATTTTAACTATATTTTCCTCTTCTTTTTCGACTTCTTCGACATTGCGGTTGTTTTTTCCTCATGATTTTTGCGTCTGCGAGGTCGGTGGTTTTCCAAAAAGTAAAACTACCGGTCAACATTGTCAACGTTCAATAGAAATGTCGTATAACGTATGTTATGCGAAGTAAGGGGCGTACACCATTTTTTATCAATTAAAATTCCAATTTAATTTTATTTCATTATATGTGTCAACTGGTTTATGTATAATTGCAGCAATTCTAAATTTGAAAATAATTCTGTATACTATCTTGTATGGGTGGGGAAATATTTAAACAGCTATTGGAAAATCTGGACAAGGCTGCGGATACAATACCGGATAACCGGCACGGTCCGAAC